>NZ_CP050831.1:5549058-5857339 GCF_012113595.1 Bacteroides faecium | reverse complement strand
AATGCCGTATCCGGCGTGTTCGACATGAAGCTGCGCAATGGAAACAACCAGAAGAACGAAAATACCATCCAGGTAGGAATCATGGGTCTTGACGTCGCATCCGAAGGTCCTTTGAGCAAGAGACATAAAGCATCGTATATCTTCAACTACCGTTACTCCACCACCGGACTGCTCAATCTTGACGGTGGAACGATGGACTATCAGGACTTGAACTTCAAACTTAACTTCCCGACGCAGAAAGCCGGAACTTTCTCTATCTGGGGAACCAGCCTGATTGACAAATTCAAGAGCGACATGGAGAAGAATACAGAAAAATGGGAGTATCTTGGCGACCGTAGCGAGTCACGCGACAAGCAGTATATGGCAGCCGGCGGTATCAGCCACCGCTATTTCTTCAATAGCGACGCATCACTGAAAACAACCGTTGCCGCCACCTACTCGCAACTGGACGGCGGGGCATCCATGTTCAACCATGCTTTGGAAACCACTCCCTATATGGACTTGAAATCGAAACATGCCAACCTGATACTGACCAGTACCTTCAACCGTAAATTCAGTAACCGGTTCACCAATAAAACTGGCTTCACCTACAACGCCATGTTCTATAATATGAATCTCGCCATCGCCCCTTATGAAGCCCATCTGCTGGAAACCGTCTCCCAAGGTGACGGCAATACGAGCTTGATTTCCGCCTACAACAGCTCTTCTGTCGGACTGGGCGACCGCTGGACTCTCAACGCCGGTATCTACGGACAATTTCTGACCTTGAACAATCAATGGTCTGTCGAACCCCGTGCCGGTCTGAAATGGCAAGCCACCCCGAAAGCTACTTTCGCCTTGGCCTACGGAATGTACAGCCGCATGGAAAAAATGGACGTCTATTTTGTAAAGACGAAAAGCACAGGCGACAAGTCCGTCAACAAAGACCTCGACTTCACGAAAGCCCAGCACATCATGCTCTCCTTCGGTTACAAGATTTCCGACCGTATGAATCTGAAAATAGAACCGTATATCCAATTCCTGCACGACGTCCCTGTCATGGCGGACAGCTCTTATTCCGTGCTCAGCCGCTCTGACTTCTACGTGGAAGACGCCCTTGTCAACAAAGGAAAAGGCCGTAACATCGGAATCGACATCACCCTCGAACGCTTTCTGGAGAAAGGGCTTTATTACATGATTTCCGGCTCCCTGTTCGATTCCCGCTACCGTGGTGGCGACGGAAAATGGTACAACACGAAGTTTAACCGTAACTATGTCATCAACGGACTTGTCGGCAAAGAATGGATGTTGGGACGCAACAAACAGAATATCCTTAGCGTCAACCTGAAACTGACTTTGCAGGGCGGCGACCGCTATTCCCCGATTAACGTGGAAGCAACGATGAGCCACCCCGACAAAGAAGTACAGTATGACGAGACAAGAGCCTTCTCCAAACAATATTCGCCCATGCTTATCGGCAACTACACCGTCAGCTACCGTATCAACAAGAAGAAAGTATCCCATGAGTTTGCCGTAAAAGGACTGAACTTTACCGGAGCGAAAGAGTACTACGGACATGAATATAACGTGAAAACCGGAAAGATTGATGTCAGCGATAGCTCCACAGTACTGACAAATGTGAGTTATAAACTTGAATTTTAGCCAAATGGTATAGAAACCTTACCGGAAAAAGCTTTATCTTCGTACCCGGGAAACCGTGTACGCTGGGAATAGCTGATTCCGGTAACAATGAATTCCTCAATAAATCCCTCAATAAAGCGTATGGCAACCGAATCAATGGCAACAAGCAATATTGCAACAGGTAATGACTCTGCCTTTTTATATAAATTACTCGTCAGTCCGGAATTCCGGTGGGTACGGTATCTGATGCTCATTATGGTGCTGGGCACTATCTCTTTCAATCAGGTCTTTATTATTTTTATGGACTACCGGGAGATATTGGGCGCGTGGATTTATATATTTACTTTCATCTACCTGCTCACCTATGTTGTTGTCGTCTGTATGAACCTCTTTTGGCTGTTCCCGAAATTCCTGCTGAAAAGGCGTTATATCGCCTATTCATTCTTACTCTCTGCTGCAATGATAATTGCGCTGTTGATACAGATGATAGTGGAATATATGGCTTATTCTTACTGGCCGGAACTCCATGCACGGGGTTCCTACTTTTCAGTCCCCATGATAATGGATTATATCTCTTCTTTTATACTGTCGACACTTTGCATTATAGGCGGAACGATGACCGTGCTCCTGAAAGAATGGATGATAGACCATCAGCGTGTCTCGCAAATGGAGAAAGCCCACGTGCTTTCCGAAGTGGAGCAACTGAAAGAACAAGTCAGTCCGGAACTCCTCTTCAAGACCTTGCATCATTCGGGAGAACTGACATTGAACGAGCCGGATAAGGCGTCGAAAATGCTGATGAAGTTGAGCCAGTTGCTTCGTTACCAACTCTATGATTGTAGCCGGCAGAAAGTGCTTCTTAGCAGTGAAATAGCTTTCCTCACCAATTATCTGACATTGGAACAGGGGGCATCGGCGAGATTGAACTATGAACTTACTTCGGAAGGAGAAGTGAACAGAATGTTGGTTCCGCCTTTGCTTTTCATCCCTTTTGTGCAGTATGTCGTAAAGTTGCTGCACGAGCGGCAATTGTCGGCTCCAGTTTCCTTAAAAATCCATTTGAAAGCGGAGAGGGGCACGGTTATATTCACTTGTCTTTGTCCGGAACTTGACCTCTCTGAGGGCAGGGGGCTGGAGCGAATCAGGCAAAGACTGAACTTGCTGTATGGCGACCATTACGAACTGTTATTGACAACGAAATGCATACGGCTGGAACTGAGAGGGGGGGAAGCATGACAATCAATTCTTTTCTGTTAAGCCCTCATTACAGGATACACAGGCATTTCCTGTTGCAATCGGCGGTCCTGCTGATTACAATTAATGTATTTTGGTACGAGCCTCTGCAAATCGTTTCTTTCTGGAAACGGTTGGGCGGATGCCTGGCCTACTTTTTGTCTATGGACACGGTGATATATGCGAACTTGTATTTATTAGTACCCCGTTTCCTGTTGAAGAATCGTTTCGGCAGTTATATCGGGGCTGCCATATTAATGAATCTAGTGGTAATCACTTTTCTTTCGATTACCCAAGGGGCACTTTTTGAAGTGATTCTCCCTGTCAGGAACCCCGACGGGTTTGCTACATTTATCAATACCTTTTCGGGGATACTTACTCTGGGATTCGTTACGGCAGGCTCGGCAGCCATATCACTGTTCACCCATTGGCTGCGTTACAACCTGCGCATTGACGAACTGGAATCCACCACCTTGCAATCAGAACTGACGTTTCTCAAAAATCAGATTAACCCGCATTTCCTTTTCAATATGTTGAATAACGCCAATGTCCTGATAAAGAGAAATCCGGAAGAGGCTTCCAAAGTCCTGTTCAAACTCGAAGATTTGCTACGCTATCAAATCAATGACAGTTCGCGCGAAAGAGTCTCGTTAGCTTCGGATATCCGTTTCCTGAACGATTATCTGAACCTTGAAAAGATACGCCGTGATAACTTCCGGTTCACAATGGAGCAAGAGGGGGATATTGAATCTATTTGGATTCAGCCGTTGTTGTTTATCCCGTTTGTAGAGAATGCGGTGAAACATAGTTTCGATAGCGAGCATCCTTCGTCCGTTCGTGTCTCTTTCAAAGTAGACGATAACCGGTTGGAATTTCATTGCGAGAACTCCAAACCGTCCGTTGCCGTGAGCAAAGGCAAGGTGGGCGGAATCGGCCTTGCGAATATTCAACGCAGATTAGGGTTGTTATATCCCGGCTGCTACCAACTGGAACTAAAAGAAGATGAAAACCGTTATTCTGTAATTTTAAGTATAACATTATGAATTGTATAATAGTAGATGATGAACCGTTGGCGCGCGAAGCCATGAAGTTATTGATAGAAGAGGCAAATAATCTTCAGTTGGCGGGCAGCTTTAACAGTGCTGCTACCGCTTCCGACTATATGGAGCAGCACGGAGTCGATTTAGTCTTCCTGGATATTCAGATGCCGGGGATTACGGGAATTGAATTTGCACGGACGATTTCAAAACGGACATTGGTTATCTTCACCACTGCCTACACGGAATATGCATTGGATAGCTACGAAGTGGATGCCATTGACTATCTGATAAAACCTGTCGAACAGGAGCGTTTTCGGAAAGCAGTGGACAAGGCATTGGCTTATCATTCCCTGTTACTGAAAGAGGAAAAGGAAGCCATCGAGACAATTGCCTCTGCCGAATATTTCTTCGTAAAGGCGGAACGACGGTATTTCAAAGTCAGCTTCTCCGATATTCTCTTTATCGAAGGACTGAAAGATTATGTCATTATCCAACTGGGCGACCAGCGTATCATTACCCGTATGAGCCTGAAAGCCATATCCGACTTATTGCCTAAAGCTACTTTCCTGCGCGTGAACAAGTCATATATAGTCAATACCGCTCACATCGAATCGTTTGATAATAATGATATATTCATAAAATCGTATGAAATTGCTATCGGCAACAGCTATCGTGACGACTTCTTCGAGGGCTTTGTGATGCGGCAAAGATTGTGATATTTCACTTTTTTTTGGTTACATAATTTTCAAATGGTATATTTGTAACCAAAAGAAAGGATATACGTGATTCACACAACTGAAAACATAAGCATTAAACTGGCTGACGAAGCACAGTTCCGCTTTATATTTGACAAATATTACATAGCTCTATGTATGTTTGCCAATCAGTATGTCGAAGATGACGCGTTGGCTGCCGATATTGTTCAGGAATGTTTTGTCAAGTTGTGGCAGTTGCGGGATGACTTCATGTACGTGCATCAGATTAAATCCTTCCTTTATACTTCAGTACGTAATAAGTCCCTGAATGAACTGGAGCACACCAAAGTAATGAATGAGTATGCCCAAAAAGTCATGGAAATGGGCAAAGACTCTTTCTTTCAGGATAAAGTTATCGCCGAAGAAAGCTACCGTATATTGGTGGATGCTATCGACAAGCTGCCGCCCCAGATGAAAAGTATTATGCGGCTGGCCCTTGAAGGAAAAACCAATCCGGAGATTGCGGAAGCGTTGAATGTTTCGGGAGAGACGGTACACTCTCAAAAGAAGATAGCCTATCGTAAATTGCGCGGATATTTGAAGGATTATTATTACCTGCTTTTCTACTTTTTATAGTTTCTTTAAAAAAAAATCATTTTTAATACACCCTGATTTTCAATTCACCTGTTTTAGAATAAACAACGATTAAAACATGTGAATTATGATAAACCAATATTTCTATGTTGCAAGGCTTATTGCCAAGTACTTGTCCGAAGAAATAGGAGAGGAAGAACTGGCGGAACTGACGCAGTGGAGAAACGAATCTGCCGAAAACGAACGGCTCTTTCAGGAAATCTGCCGCGAAGAGAGCATAAAGCTGAATATGCGGAAAAGGCAGGCTTTCAGTACGGAAGACGGCTGGGTAGGGGTACAGAGGAAAATACAACATCATCGTTTCAGACACCGCCTGTTGAACGTATGCAAATATGCCGCCATCCTTATTCTTCCGTTGGCCATCGCTACTTTCGCAATCTATAAGAGTAACACCTACAACGAGCGTCATCCGGTAGCTCATGCAACGGAGCAAATCATTCCGGGCGGAAAGAAAGCCACCCTTACGCTGGATAACGGGGAAACAATCGACTTGAAATCCACTTCGGGAGTGGAGTTGAAAGAAAAAGACGGGACGGTAATCCAAGTGGATTCCACCACATTGAATTACCGGCAGACTCCCGACCGTTCATCCGATAAACTTGCTTATAATAAGGTAAACGTTCCTCGCGGCGGCGAATACCAGTTGACGTTGAGCGATGGAAGTAAGGTGCATTTGAACTCTATGAGTTCTATCCGCTTCCCGGTTCAGTTTGCAAAAGACTGCCGCTTGGTGGAACTGGAAGGAGAAGCCTATTTTGAAGTAAGCAAAACGGGACACCCCTTTATCGTAAAAACCAAAGGGATGAACATCGAAGTACTGGGAACCACCTTTAACATATCAGCCTACGCAGACGAAGAATATCAGACGACGCTTGTCAGCGGCTCGGTAAGGGTACAGGCAGAGAATGGAAGCAACCGGATTCTGAAACCGTCCGAACAGGCTTGCATCACTCCGGGTAGTAATCAGATTAATGTCCGCAACGTAGACACTGCGTTTTACACTTCATGGATACACGGAAAGATTAACTTCAAAGACCAGCGACTGGAAGATATTATGAAAACACTCGCCCGTTGGTATGATATGGATGTAATCTATGGAGACGAAACTACGAAAGACTTGCGCTTCGGCTGCTATATCAACCGCTATAATGAGATAGCCCCGCTTGTGGAATTACTGGAACAGACGGGCAGGGTTTCTATCGACGTGGAAGGAAAAACTATTAAAATATACACTAATCATTAATCCCTGTTTTATGGAAAAACTACGTAATGTTAACCGACTTGGGAAATGTGGAAGACGCCTCTGTATGACATTCCTCTTTCTCTGTATTACGACTTCAGGGCTTATGCAGGCATCTGTGTTTGCACAGGCTACCGTTACAGCCAAATTTAGAAACGTGACACTGAATGAAGTGCTTTGGGAAATTCAGAAACAAACCGACTTTACCTTTATTTACAGCACAAGTGACGCGAAGAAAGTGAAAGTGGAAAACCTGAATGTGAAGAATGAGCTGATTTCCGAAGTACTCAACAAATGCCTGCAAAATAGCGGACTGACTTACACGGTGCATGATGGAGTGATTGCTATCCGCAAGGCTGAGCCGGCAAGAACACAAACTGCCGCTGCCGTGCAAGAAAAGAGTTATACGATTACAGGTAAAGTGACCGAAGATAATGGTGAACCGATTATCGGAGCCAACGTGATTGTAAAGGGCACGACGAATGGCATGATGACCGACTTGAACGGTAATTTTCACCTGGAAGTGACGGATAAGAAAGTAACTTTGGTCGTTTCTTATATCGGCTACACTTCGCAAGAGGTAACCGTTATTCCCGGCAAGACGGTGAATATCATTCTGAAAGTGGATAATAACCTGTTGGAAGAAGTGATAGTAACCGGATACGGTACTTTCAAGAAATCGGCTTATGCAGGTTCCGCCAGTATCGTGAAAACGGATGCGGTGAAAGATGTTCCTAACGTATCTTTCCAGCAGATGTTGGAAGGCGCGGCTCCCGGTGTCAGCGTCAGTAGCGGTTCGGGCATACCGGGTTCGTCGACGTCTATCCGTATCCGTGGTATGGGTTCGTTCAATGCTTCCAACTCTCCGCTTTATGTAGTGGACGGGGTTCCTGTATTGTCCGGTGACATCGGTGCGTCCGGCAGTGATTCCGGTCTGGACGTGATGTCTACTTTGAATACGTCGGATATCGAGAGCATTACCGTTATCAAAGACGCTGCCGCCGCTTCACTTTACGGTTCGCGTGCAGCAAACGGTGTGGTTATCATCACTACCAAGCAGGGAAAGTCGGGCAAACCGGTCTTTTCACTGAAATCCGATTGGGGATTCTCCAACTTCGCCATGCCTTTCCGCGAAATAATGGGCGGACAGGAGCGACGGAATATGATTCACGAGGGTTTGCGTAATTACGCGTTATCCTACACCGGCAAAGTGGATGAGGATGCCATGGAAGAAGGCCTGCATCCGGGCATGACCGAGAATGAGGCTTGGGCATATGCGGATGCGAATATTAACCAATATGCACCGATACCCTGGTGCGGTTTTACAGATTGGGATGATTATCTGTTTCGCAACGGCAGTCACCAGAATTATGAGTTTTCTGCTTCCGGCGGACAGGAGAAGATAAAGTACTATACTTCTATCGGCTACATGAAGCAGGAAGGCGTTACTATCAACTCCGGTCTGGAACGTGTTTCCGCCCGTTTGAATGTGGACTACCAAATGGCTAAATGGATGAATATAGGCGCCAAGATACAATTCTCAAGAGTCAATCAGGATACTTATTCGGAAGGTACTACCTACACTTCTCCTATCTACGGTACCCGCAACGGTGCTACTCCTTCCGACCCTGTATGGAATGAGGACGGCACATGGAACCGTGAACTTATCAAGTTGGACGACCGCAATCCTATGTTATCCAATTCTTTCAACTTCAAGAAAGAGTATGTAACCCGTTCTTTCAATACCGTTTATGCGACTTTCGACATTTGGAAAGGCATCAAGTTTACATCAACATATAGCTATGACTTTGTGATGAACAAATCGCGTGCATGGAAAGACCCGCGTACCAGTGACGGTGACGATGACAACGGACGTTTCAGTAAAGATTATAATGATATTACGAATATGACATGGTCTAATATCCTGACCTACCAGACCAAGTTTAAGAAGAAACACAACCTTGATTTATTGGCAGGTTATGAAATCAACAGCAAAGAATCGGACGGGTTGGGAGCTACCATTTCCAACTTTGCACGCTGGGATAAACCGGAAATAAATAATGGTGTGGTGTATCAAAGTATGGGCGGTTCCAACAAGGCAACCCGTATCGTCTCTTATATCACACGTGCCAACTACGATTACGATAATAAATATTATCTGGGTGCCAGTTGGAGAACAGACGGAAGTTCGCGTTTGGCCAGAGAGAACCGTTGGGGAAACTTCTGGTCGGTATCGGGAGCATGGAGAGTCAGTTCGGAGAAGTTTATGAAACCTGTGCAGGACTGGCTGAGCGACTTGAAGCTCAGGGTATCTTATGGGGTGAACGGAACGTTGCCTTCTTCCTACTACGGCTATTTGGGATTGAGCAGCCTCACCAGCAACTACAATAATAATCCGGGTATTTCGCAGTCGCAACTGGAAAACAAGGAACTGACCTGGGAAACCAACTATAATTTCAACTCCGGCATTGACTTGGGATTTTTCGACAACAGACTGAATGTTACATTTGAATATTATGTCCGTACCACAAAGAATCTGCTTTATAGCCGTCCATTGTCTTTGTCTACCGGCTTCTCCAGTTACCTTTCCAATATCGGTAAATTGCAGAATAAGGGTTACGAACTGGAAATCCGTTCAACGAATATCGAAACCAAAAACTTCCGGTGGACTAGTAGTTTGAATCTGGGGCACAACGCCAATAAGATATTGAAACTGGACGGTGACTTGAAGCAGGTGACCAGCGGAACGACTATACATAAGGTAGGCTTGCCTTATTCTACCTATTATATGATTGAATTTGCAGGCATCGACCCGGCAGACGGTGAACCGATGTTCTATAAAAATTCGACAGACGAGAATGGAAAGCTGAACAAGGAAACCACTAAAGACCCGCGTAAAGCAGAAAAGGTTATCTTGCAATGTGCAAACCCTACTATTACCGGTGGCTTTGGTAACAGCCTTTCCTACAAATGGTTTGATTTGAATTTCAACCTGAACTTCTCTTTCGGTGCATGGAATTATGACGGTGGGGCAGGCAAGTTGGAACATGGCGGTGACGGTACACTGAATATTCCTACCTATTACCGGAAACGTTGGCAGAAAGAAGGCGACCAGACCAGTATCGAACGTTTTGTTATCGGTCGTTCCATATCTATGAAAGACTATGCCACAAGCCGTCGTTTGTACAGTGGTGACTACGTCCGTCTGAAGAACCTGACTTTCGGCTTCACCTTACCGAAAACATGGACACGGAAAGTAGGTATTGATAATGTACGCTTGTATGCGGCGGGAAATAATCTATTGACTTGGGCTGCGTATGATTACATCGACCCGGAATCGGGCTCGTCTCCAAGTTGGGATACTCCGCCTATGAGAACCTATACTTTCGGTCTGGAAGTGAAATTCTAAATGCATTAACCTGTTAAATGAGTAAGTATGAAAAAGATAAAATATATAGCTTTAGGTGTCTTGGCAACCTTATTGAGCGGTTGCGGAAATGACTGGCTGGATTTGCAATCTTCCACGGCTATTGAAACCGAAGGTTCGCTGACTGAATTAAGAGATTTTGAGTTTGTGTTGAACGGTGCATATAGCAGTATGCAGTCGTCCAATTATTACGGTGCCGACATGGTGTGTTACGGTGATTTGACAGGGGATGACATGAAATCCTATAAATCTTCCAGTACCAATGTGAGCTACTATACATTCAAGTATAACAAGACGAACGGGCCTAGCGGCTTTTGGGGAATGTATTACGGTGTAGCCAAGAATCTGAATATCCTGTTGCGTGATATTGAAAAGATAGAGTTGGTTCCCGACAGGGAAATAATGACCCCGAAGCAGGAAAAACTGACCGAACAGGTATATCACGATGACTTGAAAGGGGAAGCCTTGGCAATCCGTGCCCTGCTGCTGTTCGACGTGACACGTCTTTACGGCTATCCTTATCTCAAAGATAACGGTGCGTCATTGGCTGCGCCTATCATTGATAAGGTGGTGGAAGACAAGAACTTCAAACCGTCCCGCAATACGACCGCGCAATGCTACAAGGCAATCACTGACGATTTGATTGAAGCGGTGAAACTGCTGCGTCCGGTGAAGAAAGAGGGGAAAATCAACAAATGGGCGGCAATGACTTTATTGAGCCGTGTCTATCTCTACATGGGAAATAACGGTGAAGCCTACAATGTAGCCACCGAAGCCATCAAAGGCGCGGAGAAGCAAGGTTATAAACTATGGACGAATGACGAATATGCTAAAATATGGGCGACTCCGTTCAATAGTGAGTTATTGTTCGAGATTGTAAACCTGACAACTGACAGCCCGGGTAAATCCTCAATCGGTTATCTCTGCACTAAATATAACCTGATAGCAACGGAAAAGTATTGGAAAAAATACATGAAAGAGAAATCTGATGATGTCCGCAGCCAAATGGTTTCTACGGCAAGCAGCAGCAAGCCTTTTTGTCTGAAATATCCGGCACAGGGAGATAAAAGCTATGAAGACGCCAATATTCCGATTTTCCGCTTGTCCGAACTTTACCTGAATGCAGCCGAAGCTGCGGTGAAGAAGGATGATATAACGAATACCCGCAAATATTTGAAACCGATTTATGCACGTACAGGTGAGAATTTGGATGACTTGTCGGACGATGCCATTACTTTGGATTTAGTGCTTGAACAACGTCGTATTGAATTTTGGGGAGAGGGACAGCGTTTCTTCGACTTAATCAGAAACAATAAGAAGGTGGAACGCACGGACTATTTGAGCGAAGTTCCCGAAGAAGCGCGTTCTTTCGACTGGAATTATTATAAGATAGTACTTCCTGTTCCTAACCACGAAATGGAATACAACGAAAATATGGTTCAGAACCCGGAATATGAATTGCATTGATTAACCGCATTAACGTATAGAAATTATGAAAAAGATATATAGTATTTATTTCCTTTTAGGATTGTTTGTCACAGCCCTTTATTCCTGCGGGGAAGACTTGACTCCCGTAGGACCGGATATAACGGAAACTACGCACTTCCGCAATGACGGGCCTTACCTTTTCTACGAAAACGGTAAACTTAAAATACTGGAAGTAACTAAAGATAATACACTTAGCATCCGTGAGGAATCCGGCTTGCCTGCCGGTCTGAAACTTGACGTATATTCGGATGATAATAAATTCCTCTTCCAAGTACCAATTAACAAGGTTGAGAACTTTGAACGTCCGGAATGGAAAGACCAGACTTCTACGTATGGGAAAACCTTTGCCGTCTCCGACCTTCACGGACGCTTCGACTTGTTTGCCGCTATCCTGAAAACAGGAAAGGTGATTAATGACCAATATGAATGGACGTATGGCAACAATCACCTGGTTATTGACGGTGACATCTTCGACCGTGGTGCGGACGTGCTTCCTATCTTATGGCTTATCTATAAACTGGAATTTGAAGCGCAGGCTGCGGGCGGCAAAGTGACGACTATCTTGGGCGACCATGAAGAAATGGTGATGCGTGACAATCTGAAATATACATTTGCCAAATACAACAACCTTTCGCAAAAGGCGATGAATATGACTTATGGAAAGATGTGGGGACTGACAAATGTAATGGGGAACTGGCTACGTTCTAAAAATACCATTCAGATTGTAGGTGATAATCTGTATGTACACGCTGGATTGAGCAAGGCTTTTATGGAACGCACGGAGACTGTTCCCGAAATCAACGAACTGGTAAGTAAGAGTATCTACCTCACGAAAGAAGAACGGAAGAAACAATTTCCGAATATAGCTGATTTCCTTTACAGCGATGATTATGACGGGCCATTGTGGTATCGTGGAATGGTGAAAACAAGTAGCAGCTATAATCCTATAAAAGAAGCGGACGTCGATAAGTTATTGAGCGGCTATAACGTTAAGCGTGTTATTGTCGGGCATACGGAAAATAGCCGTATAAAGTTCAACTATGGCGGGAAAGTATATGATATTTGTGTCAACCACCCCGACGCTTTTGAAGATGAAGAAACTCGTGCCATGCTCATTGAAGGGGAAAGCATTATGGCTATGAATGACGAAGGAGAATTGAAGATGATTAAAAAGTAGTAATCACAATACTAATCAGAAAGAGAAAAGAATATGAAGACTCGTTTTTTAAGATTATTCCTTTCTACCCTTGTACTCGTTTTAATAAGTTCCGGCATAAGTGCCGGAACTTATCATTCGGGGGATAAGAAGAAAGACCATAAGGAAAAGAAAGAGCAGAAAGATAAATTGTCCGGTGACGGGCCTTATATACTCTATCAATCTGACGGTAGCGTACGGGTTATCAGTGTCAATAAGAACAAGAAGATTATTGACAAAACTTATGCTGCATTACCCAAGGATTTCAGTTTTCGTGTCACAGACCATAAAGGGCATTATCCATTCGATGTAAAACTTCATCCACTGAAACGACCGGATTGGAAATATACCTGCCCGGAAAAGGTATTTGTAATGTCAGACCCTCATGGGAGATTGAATTGTGTTATCAGTCTGTTGCAGGGAAACGGGGTTATCAACGATAAGTATCAATGGAGCTTCGGCAAAAATCATCTGGTTATCATCGGAGATGTTTTCGACCGGGGCAAAGACGTTCTGCAAATCTTCTGGTTATTCTATAAACTGGAAGCCGAAGCCGCTAAAGCCGGCGGACACGTCTCTTTCCTTTTGGGCAACCATGAAGCCCTCGTTTTGTCTGACGACCTTCGCTATACAAAAGATAAATACAAGCAACTGGCACAAAAACTGGAAAAGGAATATCCTCAACTGTTCGGCTCTGATACGGAACTGGGGCGTTGGCTTGCAACCCGCAATACGATACAGGTTATAGGTACGGACTTATATGTACATGCCGGATTGGGCAAATTGTTTTATGATAAGGATTTAAGTATCCCTACGGTAAATACGGAAATGAGCAAGGCACTCTTTATGAGTAAAAAAGAGCGTAAGGCACTTTCTCCGCTCACCGAATTTCTGTATGGCAATGAAGGGCCTATATGGTATCGCGGACTGGTGAGGACAGACGAAAAGTATAAACCGTTGGAAAGTAAAGGGCTGCAAGAAATATTGGAGCGTTATAAGGTAGAGCATATCATAGTGGGACATACTATTTTTAAAGATATTTCCACCTTTTATAATGGGCGGGTTATCGGCGTTAATGTTGATAATAAGGAAAACCGGGAAAAGAAACGTGGCCGCGCTGTGCTGATAGAAGGCAATACCTATTATGTAGTAGGCGATGCGGGTATCCAGCGAAAGCTATACTAGGTATCATCCGGCATTTTCACCACACTGTGACTTGTCTACGTAACATTTCAGTTGTCTCTTTATCTTCAAGTAATGGACAATTCCGAAGAAAAACAGAATGATACCTGCTATGATACATACCCACGCCAGTCCGTCCAGTTGTGAGATGCTGTCAATCTGAAGGATTCCGATTCCTGCGGTGAGGAGATAAAGGGAAGTGCGGATATAGGCAAACAGAGTTCTGACGTTGGCCAGTCTCGTTCTCTCTATTGCCAGGTAATCACGAAGTATCAATTCTTCGTCTTTGAATTTGTTGGTAGATTCTTCCATACTATGAAATGTTTTGTTATAGATGTGTTTCTATGCTGATATTTATATTAATATCTCTATTATAATAAACAAAATAGAGGACTGAATAGTTTCTTTTTTTTCTTGTAGAATAAGGCACGGTGTTGTTATTCACCGTGCTTTTTCAGGATTGATTCGATGAAATCACAGAAATTATCTGCCGACTGTTCCGAGCGCACCTTTTCACCCAGTTCTTCCGCATTCTTCTTGTAGAGAGAGTTGGTTACCAAGTCATGCACTTTCTCTTTCAGTTCCCTGTCGGAGATTTTTCCTATCTTGATTCGTGCCGGCCCTATTTGCAGTTGTTGTACACGATATGCCCAGTAAGGCTGGTCGATAATCAACGGCATGATAACCTGTGGCTTGCCGGCACGGGCTACGCTATGCGTTGTCCCCGAACCGCCGTGATGCATCACCGCATCGCAATGAGGGAATATCAGACTGTGGGGAACCGTCTGCGTCAGCAGAAAAACATCTTTATCGTTTGCCAACTGTCTGCCTGTTCCCGACCAGCCCGAACCGATAATCAACCGGAAGTCCAGTTGCCGGCATACATTGATTAACCGGTCGCAAAAAGCATTGCTTTCTTTCGCGCTGCAACTGCCTAATGTGAAGAAGATAACAGGCCTTTGTTCCTGTTGGATGAAATCGGCCAGCTTCCGGTAGGCTTCCGTGTCATATCGCAGTGTATCGTTAAAACAATATCCCCCGATATCCCATTTATATTTCCAGTCCGGGTCTGTATTGCCCAGATAGCGGCTGTACAACAGATAGTTATAGGCTCTTTCTGTGGCATAGTAACCGCAGTTCTTCAATGTCTCCAGTCCCAGCCGTTCCCGGTTCTTGTTGATACATTTTTGAGTCATATAATTATTTCCGATGTTGAGTAGCCGCCATATCATCCGGGGAGTAAAGATAGGATGAGGCTTCGGGTAGGGGAAGATAGGCGGCGGGATATGCCTGCCCGGAATGAAAGGGGCAAAAGCCGTTCGGATAAACGGTTTCCTGCAATAATCCGCCACACTGGCTGCTGCAAATTCAGAGTTGGTGGCTATTAGAATATCATGCTCCTTCAATAGCGGAACCAGTTGCTTGAATTGTGCATCAATCACATCACGCATCCATTGCAGGTAAGGTTTGGCACCTTTGTCTCCCTCTCCGGCTTTGGATACCATTCCTTGTATATCGTCAAAATCCTGTAACACATAATCCAGTTGGTATGCTTTCGCTTCTTTTTCAAATAGCTGCGGAAGGTTCAGTGTAACCTGATGTCCCCGCTTGATTAAGGCGGAGGCAATGGTGAGGTAAGGGTAGATATCCCCTTGCGAACCACGGGTGACCAGAAGAATTTTCATGTTGTGGCTTTTATATTTAGTATGTGGCTTTTATTATTTAGTACACGACTTATATCCTTTTAATATACGGCAACACCGATTTCGCTCAGCTTCGCCTTATCCAACTGGTACTTCTCTTCCATTCCTGCAAGGCTGGCTTCGCTGATATCAATCGGTTTGTCGAGTTTGCCCACTTCCCGATAGCCTTTATAGACTTGCTTCATCATCTTGCGGGGATTGAAAATGAGAGAAGCCGTGATAAAACAGCCGTGTGTACACCAGCAGTTTGCTTTGTATCCGTGCCCGATAGCCTCGACTTCTTTCTTCATGGTGTCACTTTGCATGATACGCTGCACGTCGCAGTCATAGTCTTTCACGTTCCCCAGCGGCTCACGCAGTTCGCAGGAGCGGAAACGGCCGTCGTAGTCGATGACCAGAGTCGTTTCTCCTGCCGTGCAGTCCATTCCCCACGGGGTAGGCCGGTCGATGTTGCTTGCACGGATATTATATAAAGCGCGGACAATGCCGGTATAGAAGAACTTCGTTATCGGTTTCCGCAGGCCGGAAGTGTTGGCAACCATTCGTTTGGCGTAAGCTCCGTATATCGGGGCGGATTCGTCCTGAATGGCACGGAGAGTCGTTTCGTCCAGTGCCTTGACCCCGTCTTCCCGTGTAGTGCCGCGTGCCGCTTCAATCGTATGGGTAGACAGATGAAAACGACCGTACATCCATGTCATAAAGTCATTAATCTGGTCTATATTGTATTTGGTGATTACCGTAGCCACGTTGAGCAGAACCTTACCGTCGTTTCTGAAATGCTCGCTGACTTTTCGGATAGTGTCAACCGCTTTGTAGAAGTTGCCGGGCACGCCCCGTTGCGTATCATGTGTTTCGCCGAATCCATCCAAGGAGATGCTGACGTTGATATTGCACTCCGGACAGTTGGTGCGGAAACGTGTTACCCATTCGATAACCCGGTCGGGCTTCAACCCGTTGGTCGGCATATTGACATCCTTGATATGATTGTTCCGATAAAACATCTCAAGAATCTCAGGCAAATCTTCCCTTAGCGTCGGCTCACCACCCGATACCCATAGCTTGTTAATCTCTCCGGCAGTTTCCGAGATTCTCTTGATTTCTTCGAAAGTCAAATCCTTCTCTTTTTTAGCCATATCGTTAGCGTAAAAACACATGGCGCATTTGGCATTGCACTTTCCCGTAACGAATAGAAATATGGATTCCAACTTTCTTTCCGAACTCATCGAACGAAAGGAACTTCTTGTACGTTTGGTCTTCATCTTATTAGAATAGTAGTTTAAATATTGTTCAGACATATGTCTGTGAGACAAAAGTACATAAATCTTTAAATTGATAACCTTAGAGGCAAATGCTAAATTCTTTCCTTTTCTCTGTAAATGAATACCATAATACGACCTGTAATATATAACTAGCCCTCTGCCAATCTTCAAAAGACTGACAGAGGGCAGTTACCATGATGAGAAAAAAGTCGAAGTTTATTGCTTGGCTTCGTTATCCTGTTTCAACAGAAATTCATCAATTGCTTTCTTTAGCTGGTCTTTAGGCAAGGCCCCTTGCGTGACTCTCGGCTCTTCGTTCATCGGAATCATCAATAGGGTGGGGATGCTGCGGATGCCGAATGCGGCGGCCAAATCCTTTTCCTGGTCTACGTCAATCTGATAGATGTCTATTTTACCGCTATATTCTTTGCTCAGTTCTTCAAGAATAGGGTGCAGCGCTTTACACGGCCCGCACCATGTTGCGTAGAAATCTACAATTGCCGGACGTTTGCCCTCAAACTTCCAATCGTTCGGATTGGCTTCATAATTATATACCTTCTTTAAAAAATCTGCTTTATTTAATGATACTACTTCCATTTTACTGTTCTCCTTTGTTGATTCATTACTCTTTTTATTTTCTCCATTGTTTCCTGCGCAAGCTGTCGTTGCCAGTACAATAGCAAATGCACTCAATAGACCTTTTATTAGTTTCATACTCTATTTCTTTATTTGTTTTCTCTGATGCAAAGATAGGGGGATTACAGTTCTTGCGAAATGGCAATTTCCCCGGATTACTTGGCGAAATTTCCCACTAATGGTTATCGAACGCTAAAAAATGTCTTTTATTCTTTGGTAGAGAAGAAAATAAGCATTACTTTTGCCGCGATAAAATGAGTATTCACCCTTTAAAACAGTTGGAAAGGGTATAAATTATGCTGGAACAATAATATATTCAATCTGGGACTAAGTTGTCTCGTCGGGAAGATGAGGCTTTGCAACTTTTTGTTTTCTTACGCTTACCGCAATTCTACTATTACGCGGTAATGGTTGATTAGTCCTGCAATCACATTTTTAATTTATAAAATAATTCACTTCAATGCTGTGAATGGATGTTTTGTATCCGTTTCCGAAGCATTGGTTATACCGTGTATTACATTGTCTGCTGCCGATGAGGCGGACAGGGAGTGCTGTATGCGAACAGAAAAAGAAGTATGGGAATACGATTAAAAGATTTAAGTAAACTGGGATACCGGGATAATGTAGCTCGTAGTCTGGTAGTGGATATTGTAAGCAAACATTGCAAACATGCCACCAAAGAACAGATTGAAAAGACATTGAGCGATATACTCGAACATCCCGAATCTTATAAAAACAACGAAATTTGGAATAAGCTCGCCGAACGCCTTTCGCCCACTGTGATAGCGAAGGACTTTAGGGCTTATGATTTATCGGACGAGCCGCTGATGTATAAAACCTACGGGGGAAAATTCATTGAGACGCTCGCCAAACAACAAATGAACCTGGCGATGCGTCTGCCTGTAACGGTAGCCGGAGCATTGATGCCCGACGCCCACGCCGGCTACGGATTGCCTATCGGCGGGGTGCTTGCCACGGACAATGCGGTGATTCCGTATGCCGTAGGAGTCGACATCGGCTGCCGGATGAGCCTGACGGTATTTGATGCCGGTGCGGATTTCTTGAAACGGTATTCGTATCAGATGAAGGAAGCCTTGAAGGATTTCACCCATTTCGGTATGGACGGCGGATTGGGCTTTGAGCAGGAACATGAAGTGTTGGACAGGGAAGAATTCCGGCTGACTCCTTTATTGAGGGATTTGCAGGGAAAGGCGGTACGCCAGCTTGGAAGTTCCGGTGGTGGAAACCATTTTGTGGAGTTTGGAGAAATTGCTCTGCAAGAGCATAATGTGTTGAATCTTCCCGAAGGGAATTATGTGGCTTTGTTGTCGCATTCCGGTTCGCGCGGACTGGGAGCCGCCATTGCCAAACATTACAGCCTGTTGGCGCGTGAAGTATGCCGGCTTCCCCGTGAAGCGCAGCATTTCGCCTGGCTGGACTTGGATTCCGAAGCAGGGCAGGAGTATTGGATGAGCATGAACCTGGCAGGCGACTATGCCCGTGCCTGTCACGAACGGATTCATCTGAACCTGGCGAAAGCATTGGGATTGAAGCCGCTTGCGAATGTCAACAATCATCACAACTTTGCCTGGAAGGAAGAAATTGCTCCGGGACGTATGGCAATCGTGCATCGCAAAGGGGCTACTCCGGCACAAGAAGGACAACCGGGATTGATTCCCGGCAGCATGGCTACGGCAGGATACCTCGTTTGTGGCAAGGGAGTGGAAGATGCTTTGAATTCTGCTTCTCACGGTGCAGGCAGAGCCATGTCCCGCCAAAAGGCGAAGGACAGCTTTACGCAGTCGGCTTTGAAAAAGATGTTGTCGCAAGCCGGAGTGACTTTGATTGGCGGAAGTGTGGAAGAAATGCCGTTGGCATACAAGGACATCGACCGGGTGATGCATACACAGGAGACGCTGGTGGAAGTGCAGGGTAGATTTATGCCTCGTATCGTACGAATGAATAAGGAGTGATGCGATTTAAGAATTTAGTAATTAATTAAAAAAGAAGAAGAAAATGATATCAGAGAAATATGGTCGTACCTATCACTATCCGTTCTCTCCCGGAACGACTAGTGATGACCGGATTAATCATACGTATTGGGAGGACATCCAACGGATTGGAACATTGGTACATACCGAAAAGTTGGACGGAGAGAATAATTGTTTGAGCCAGTGGGGTGTCTTTGCCCGTTCGCATGCTGCGCCGACCACTTCACCGTGGACGAGGCAACTGCGTGAACGTTGGGAACTGATAAAGAATGATTTAGGCGATATAGAAATCTTCGGAGAGAATCTGTATGCCGTACATTCTATTGAATATCAGCGGTTGGAAACGCATTTTTATGTGTTTGCGGTTCGTTGCATGGACCAGTGGCTGTCATGGGAAGAAGTGAAGTTCTATGCGGCTTTATTTGATTTTCCTACTGTCCCGGAGTTGAAGATAGAACCTGTTTCCGGTTTGACGCCGGAGCTTCTGAAACAGGAAATCATCCATATGTCACAAGAACCGTCAGTTTTCGGTTCTTGCGACCCGTGGACAAAAGAGGCTTGTACCCGTGAAGGGGTAGTCAGCCGTAATACCGAAGAGTATCCGGTAAGCGGATTTGCGCAGAATGTATTTAAGTATGTGCGGAAAGGGCACGTCAAGACAGATGAGCATTGGACGCGTAACTGGAAACGTGCCCGGCTTACCTGGGAATTTGCTAATGAAAAGGAGGAATAATTATGGATTGGAAATTGATAGAAGATAAATCGTGGAGCTCACTCGAACAACAGTTCGGGTGGGTGCGCGAAATGAATACTGTTCCGCAGGATACTCGTTATCATGCGGAAGGGAATGTAGCGGTACATACCCGTATGGTGCTGGAAGCATTGCAGCAATCTGCTGCTTATCAGTCTCTTTCTGCTTTGGAGAAAGAAATAGTATGGGCAGCCGCATTATTGCATGATGTGGAGAAACGTTCGACCTCTGTGGATGAGGGAGAGGGGAGAGTGTCTGCCAAAGGGCACGCCCGCAAAGGGGAATACACTGCCCGTACTATTTTGTATCGGGATTGTCCCGCCCCCTTCCATATCCGGGAACAGATTGCGTCTTTAGTCCGTTATCATGGGCTACCTGTTTGGCTGATGGAAAAGCCGGACTCTGTAAAAAAGCTCTGCGAGGCTTCTTTGCGGGTAGATACTTCATTATTGAAGATGCTGTCCGAAGCCGATGTCAGGGGACGTATCTGTGACGATAAAAAAGAGTTGTTGGAAGCTGTGGAACTATTTGAGATTTTCTGCCGCGAACAGGATTGTTGGAACAAACCGAGAGAGTTTGCCACTAATTATGCACGCTTTCATTACTTCCATACAGAGGGCGGTTATATTGATTATATCCCTCACGAACAGTTTAAATGTGAAGTCACGATGTTGTCAGGGCTTCCGGGAATGGGGAAAGATTATTATATCCAATCTTCCGGCATGGATATGCTGGTGGTGAGCTTGGACGCCATTCGTCGAAAGCACAAATTGAGCTCTACGGATAAATCAGCGAACGGGTGGGTAGTGCAAACGGCAAAGGAAGAAGCCCGGACGTATCTTCGCAAAGGGCAGGATTTTGTTTGGAATGCAACAAACATTACCCGTCAGATGCGGGCGCAACTGATAGACTTGTTTGTGGATTATGGCGCAAAAGTGAAAATTGTATATCTGGAACAACCATATCACATTTGGCGTCAACAGAATAAGAGCAGGGAATATGCACTTCCCGAATCCGTACTGGATAAGATGCTGGATAAACTGGAGGTTCCTTTGTTGACGGAAGCGCATGAAGTGGTGTATCATGTGGTATAGTCAAGGAGTATTATACTCCGGCTTTTCAAACTATTCGCAAATCAATTTGCAGGATATTAGGAGAAAAGCCGGAGTTATCTATTTATTTCTTGAGTATTCTCTTTAAATAGTCGGTATTCGTTAAGTTTACTGTCTCGAAAACACCTTTATAAAACACGGCGAAGTTATTGAATACACAAGGCAACTCCTTTGCTTTTTGTAGCGTATCCACTTGGATGAAAGATACAGGAACGTCATTTGTTTCACAATACTGTTTTATTATGTCAATGTATTGAGAGATATAAGGGCATTGCATATCATGATAAATTGTCAACTCTTTGTTTTCAATTTCTAGCTTCTTGGCGTTTGGCGCAAACTTGGGTGTTGTTCCGTCAAAAGAGAGAGCAAGCAATTCATATCCATTATCAGTAGTATCGACAACCTCAAAGCCAAACTTCTTGGCAAATGCCTGGTCGGAAAGCCAGCTCTTTTGTTTTTTTGACCCAAGCATACAAACGCCGGATTTACCTTTCTCTTTCGCATCAGCCAGACAATACTCCATGAGCGATTTTCCATACCCTTTTCCTTTGGGGCTACCCAGTACCCATAAGCAATACAGATAATAATAGTTGTCGCCGACGATAGGAACCCAAGCTGTTTCAAGAGGGGCATATTCGATAAAAACCGTAGCCTTTGCATTTAATTTTCTAAAGACATGGCCTTCGCTCAGCCGCTCGGAAAGCCATTGGCGCTTGGCATCAATACCCGGATGAGACTTCTTACTGCGGATAATGCAACATAAATGCTCGTCGGCAAGGTTTTCATTCGTCAGGTTTATAAAATCAGTATTCATGTGTACGTTTGTTTTAAGTTTGGACATTATCAATTAGTAAGATGTAATTGAGCCTATCTACTGTCATTGTTGATTGATTATGAATACAAATGTAGCGAATTTATGTAATATTGATTACCTATAGGTGACTTTCATTTATGATGGGAGTAAAATAGAGCAAAACGGTGCGCTAATGAATTAATCACATCCCTCACACTTTGCTCCACATCTTTGAAAAAAAGATAATGGGAAATCTAAAAAAGTCAACCGTCTTTTTCTGATTTCCCGCCACGTTTCCAGAATCTATCCAGAACATCCCATATTTATTTCAAACCCGTCCCAAAACGAGCTTAATGATTTTATATCTAATGGCTAAGTATCAGCCTGCTTCGTCAGCATTATATTTCTCCTTAATTGATGTTGTTACAATAAATTCATTGAAGTTCTCCGCAAACAAAGCGAAATCAATATTTTCATCTGCTGAAATCTCTTTTAGCAGATGTTCTACGATATAACATGAAGATATGTTTTTATTTGCGATTTCTTTATTATACTTATTAGCTAAAAATAGGCCGAAACTACTCCAAAACAATGTATCCCGTATATCACACTTCTCTCTTTCTTCTTTAGGAGTGTGAATGACTTGAGACATATAATAGCCATCCAAGAAACGGAATATATTGTTTATGGTAGGGTTTTCAAAATACATCTTCGGTCTTTTGCAAATCATGCTTAATAATTCAATGGTATTGTTGTGCTCTAATTTATTCATTTCAGGGGTTGTTTTTCTTTGTTAGTTGTTCTATTATTGCTCTATCCATGTTTTGATTTCATTGGAAAAATGTCTATGGAACATTTCTATCCACAGTTCATCATTACATTTATCAGGAATACAATCACGGATGCACTCAAACCATTGCTCCCACATCCAGTCAAAATTGTCTTCCGGCTCCATCATCCAAAGTAGAAAATCTTTCGGTTCCCAATCCGAAACCTTCATAATATCTTTTTGAACAATCTTGCGCATAGTTTGAAGCTGTTCTTTTGCTTCTTGGCTGGTTATTATTCCTTTCCAAAAATCAACTGCCGCTTGTGTAAAGTCTTTTAGTTGTTGGGGAGTGGCATTAGGAAAATATTTTTTATCCAGTCGCTCTACCATATCCTGCATGAAACGTATTCGGCGTTTATGCCATTGATGTTTCTCGTCATCTTCGACATTATCCAAGATATACTCTGTAAACACTTTAATAGCATCAAGTCCATTTATTTTTATTTCGTTCCATTCTTTTTCTATATATGAATGGTATTCAATTCCTTGTGATGCAAGTCTTTCTTTTTCTTCCATTTCTTCATCAAGTCTTGAAGCCTTTTTTACCTTGTTATAACAAACTGAACAGACTTCGTTAGGTAAAGCAATGGGGCGGTGCTTGCAAACAGGACATATTTTATACACATTTTCCATTCTATTGTATTTTTAATTTGCACTAATGGGATGGACGGGGAACGGCGTTAACCCGTTATTCCGCCTTGTTTATATTGAGTTTATTTTTCTTGATAGATTGTTTCAGAATATAATTCTGTTGTAAGGGTGATGGAATTTAATTCTCCATTAGGCTTATAATTAAAAGAATGTTGTAATGTGGCTTGTTCAACTTCATTTCTATCAAATTGTTTTATAACTATTTTTTGTAGAAAATTATCTTCATAAAAGTAAGTTTCTTCCTTGCTCCCACGAGAACCAATCGAGTACATTTTTTCAATTTTACTATTGCTTCCATATAGATAATAGCGGACATTTATAATACGTTTACTATTATTATACCTAATAGCTTTCATTAGTTCTTTCTCGTAAAATAAGAAAGTGTAATAAAACTGACCTTTAAGTTCGCAACCCTCTCGAATCTCTATAATTTTATTTTCAGCATTGAAAGAATAAGTGAATAGATTATTAGTTGATTTAAGGGTAGTTGTATTTTTGACTATTGTTCCCTGTTTGAAACCAGTTCTTTGATAAGAGTAAGGGGTGATTTCATAAAACTCACCTTTGTAGCTTTCTACTCTTACGACATTCTTTTCTATTTGTTCTTTTGATTCATCAAAAAGATTTTTCAGTGAATTAAATTCTTCTTTCAATCTATCAGGTATCATAGTGCTTCTTTTTTATATCAATGGGATTCAACTAATTAATCGCATCATAGTTTCTCTGGCAACTTTTAAAAGCCCTTGTGTTCTGTAATTAGAACTGTCATGCATATCACCTGTCACAAAATGGTTGAATTACAGTTTGCTTAAAAAGAACATTAAAATTCCTATTACAAGCAGAACGCTTCCACTGATTCCGACCAAGATTCGGGCAACAGTTCTGCCGAACTTATTAGAAACCCATGCGATATTCATCATTCTTCCGTCGCCTTCCAGTACCCAATCCCAGTTTAGAATGGCACCAAGCAGAATCAACAGTCCACTTGCGGCAATAAATAAATATCCGTACTCTTTGCATAGTTTACTAAAAAACTGACTGTTAATAGCTTCCATAATTTCATTTTTATGAAATTAGTAATAGTAATGGTTTGGTGAAGAATAGCGTTTAGCTATTATCTTTTTTTGTTAGCAACCTATTTGAAATAATTAATCAATTTATCGTTATTAAGAATATTCCCAATATGCCACAAATGGATTCATGACTTTATTGCTTTCAATTTTTCCATAAACATATATACAGCCACTCATGAAAATGGCAATATCTTCCATGCAAATTTCGTTGATTTGAAAAATGAAGCTATTTCCATCTTTAGTCACTTTACTATCATTATCTAATCCCCATTGAATAGGCATTACGTTACCCCCAAATTTGATTGCACAATTTTTTTCAGGCATATCTTTTTCTGCACTCATCTCGTATATTGAATAAATATTATCTATTTCGGGGTGTTTATATCTATCACTTTTGCTTTGATTACTTAATTCATGTTCAACCAACAACAATTTACAATCGGGATATGTGTTATATTCCAATGCAACATCAAATTCCGGAGTGAAAATAGATATTTGCTTGTTGGGATTTAAAGGGTTTTGAAATGTTAGATAAAAATAGACATTGTCTTTTTTAGATAAATTCTTATCATCAAAGCAAGCTGGAGCATTTCCACCAGCCCAACTAAAGCATTCTTTTTGGTATTCACCAATGCCGTAGTATATTGCATTTTCTCTTGTTTTAAGTATTCTTTCTATATCCATAATAACGATAATGATTTGGTTGTTGCTAATGTATTCAATAACCACACCTCATGATATATTTCCTAATCTCTATTAAATCATGACCTAATCATCATCAAAATATTCCAGTGGATTAGGTGTTTCAATGTAGGCGAGAGAGGAAAAGCAGCCATAAAATGCAGGAAGCCGGAAAGCGGATACCTGTATATAGGCATTTCCGTTTCCGGCTATCTTAATTCCACTATATCCAGAAAGCAGCAAGGCAATAGCTTGATTATTGGTATAATCTATCTGTATATAGTTCTGACCGTCTATACTTTGCTTTGTCAGTATGATACTTCCTCGTTGTGTGTCTGCTTCCATATAGGACTGGTTTATAACGTTACAACTATCACTAATTAAATGATAGTGCCAAAGTTAGAAAATTATTTATCACTAATTAAATGATATTGCCAAAGTTAGAAAATTATTCCGAAGAAAGTAAACAAGTATTTCTTTTTTTCATCATATCTATCTACCATTCTCCAATCGTACCTTCTACTTTATCCAACGCGTTCGGCACTAACTCGTACGCCAGTACGAATTGGTCGGGAATTCCGGGGCAGATAATTCCGAAATTGGCGGCAGACTGGTATCCGAACCGGTTATAATAATTGGGGTCACCTGTGAGGAATACAGCTTCATAACCCATTTCCGTAGCTAGTCTTAACCCCTCTTTCATAAGGGCGGAGCCGACTCCGAAATCCCTGTATTCCAGTAATACGGAGAGGGGAGCTACTAACAACGCTGTATATCGTTCGCCATTACGCTGCAAAACCGGAGTTTTGGTAAGCATGATATGTCCGATAAGTTTTCCGTCGGTTTCGGCAACCAATGAAAGTTCCGGGATGAAATTCTTTCCCTCACGCAGTTTTGCAGCGAAGTCCTGTTCGTCTCCATCTTTCACTTTAGCCGTTTCGAAGGCAGTTTTGATTAATTGGTAAACTTCGTCAAGGTCTTCCTTTGTCTCTTGTCTGATTTTAAAATTCTTCATGGAATTAAAATTGTTTCGACAAAGATATACTTTTCGGGGAATTAACTGAAAATATAGACAATAATTCCGGTAATTACCACATAAGCTAATGCGTACGGAATAGCTGCTTTCAGGATTTCACCCTCTTTGCCTTGCTGGTTTCCGGCGGAAGTGGCAATGGCGATACTTTGCGGGGAGATAATCTTACCGCCCGTAGCGCCTACCGTATTTGCGGCGGAAAGCCAATCGGGGCTGACATGAATTTGTCCCGCTACACTTGCTTGCAGTTTGCCGAAAAGGATATTGGATGAGGTGTCGCTTCCGGTTATAAACGTACCAAGGCAACCGATGACAGGCGCGAACAGCGGATATAAACTTCCCGTAGCGGTGGCGAGTGCCGTGGCAATAACGGCAATCATTCCCGAAGCGTCCATAATGGTGGATAATCCGACCAGGCAGATAACCGTGACGAAAGTCTTTTTCAACTGTTTTACTGTATTCCAAAGTACGATGAACAAGTCTTTTACTTTTGCCCCCTGTATCAATCCGCCGATGAAAGTACCCACAAAAAGCAATACTCCCGCATGAGTCAGCCATGAAATCGTATAATTTACGGTAGAAGCATTGATAGGCAGGCTGATTCTCGTAATCCAGTTATTCTCCAATGTGTGGCGCAATCCCGGAAAAAGCGGACTTGTGAGAATAATAAGGAAGAGAATAAGCAGGTAAATGCTCCAAGCATTCAGGATATCTTTCGTCTTTAACGAACTTTTCCGTGCCTTTTCTTCTTTGGATGCAGTCAGTTTGCCATAAAGAACGATGACGATGATAGACAGGATGCTTCCGATGATAGCCGGAGATTCTGCTCCCATATATCTGGCTGCGAGGTATTGGCTGACTAAAGAAACACTGCCTACCAATAAAGCCAGAAACAGATTTTTGGGGAGTGATTTCAGTTTGGGGTCGGTAAGGAAAAGCAGTACAAGCGGAATAAGGAACATGAGTACTGATAATTGCAGTACGACATTGGTACTAAGATTCAGAACGTCCAGATTCGTCTCCTTTGCCAGTACGAGCACCGGAGTTCCGATAGCTCCGAAAGCGGTAGCCACGCTATTCGCTATCAGGCTGACCGTGGCCGAGAATATCGGCTTGAACCCCAGACTGATAAGAATTGCTGCCGGAATAGCAACTGCCGTCCCGAATCCCGCCATCGCTTCCAGCAATCCGCCGAATCCCCAAGTCAATAGCAATACTTGAATACTCTTATCAGTAGAAATGGAAGCGAACTGTTGCTTTATAATCTCCATTTTTTCTGTTTTCAGCAATACGTTGTAGCTGAAGATAGCCATCAATATAATGATTAAAATAGGGGAGACTGCCTTTAACGCTCCGTATAGAAAGGAATAAAACAGGTTGTCCACAGAAAAGGCAAAGCCGAAAAGCGCAATCAGCATGGTTACAACTAAGGAAATGATACTACTTTTGTCGCCCGACATTTTGAAGAATGCCATTAATATGATTAATAATAGTACCGGAATGATAGCAAGAATCAAGGTCATAGTGGTCTGGTTTTAAAAAGTAAGACGTTCATTTGTTATGAGTATAACAAACAAACGTCTCACTTGGGTCGGTGCGGTAAATAGATTTTTCTATTTATTTCATTTTCACGCTTTACTGTTTCATCTTCACGCTTAATATTTGCTGTAACTGTTTCAGGTTCGCTTGAGCTGCTTCGTTACCTAATTTGGCTGCCTGTTCAAATGCCGCCATAGCACGGTTAATGTCACCGTTCAGGAAATTGTAAACACCGGTATTATTCATGAATTCGGCAGTCGTATGGTCTGCTTTTTCCATATATTTCACTGCTCTGTCCAAGTCTTTTTGTGACAGGGCGACGGCTCCTGCGTTCAGGTTGGCTACTGCGTCCGCAGGATACATACGTACAGCGATGTCGAATACATTGATGAAATCCTTGCTGCCTTTCGGATAACTGTTGGCTACCTGGTACATTTCATTCAAACTCAAGTATTTCGGATTTTCCATGATGATGACACGTCCTTGCTCCACGTCGAAGTTGACAACAGTATAGTCAATCTTGCAATTCACTTTGCGTAGTCCCGGATAGATTTCTTTCAGCATGGTACGATACGGAACTCCACCGCCTACACGCATGATTTCCTGTTTCCGTTTGGCGTCATCGGTCGTATTTCTGATGATTTTTAGGAATGTATCCTTATCTTTCATGGACGAAGATTCGAGAGCTTTCACCAGTCCGTCCCAGTTTTCGCCGCCAAAAGTCACTTTATAAAGTTTGGAAGACGCTTTCTCGTTCTTCACCAAATAGTCTTTCAGGGCTTCCGCACGTTTCTTGGACAGTTGTTCGTTGAACGCCAGCGGGCCTTCGGGAGAGGCGAAGCCTTCGATGCTGATGTTTTGAACCGTCAAGTTCTTGTCATTCTGAACCTTGTCGAACATGGAATGGATATTCACCAGTTCGGCATGATTATTCATAAAGTCGGTGAGGATGACAGATTTGTTGACCGGGAAGTCGAGATGCGCTTCATATTTTTCGCTGCGGTTCTTCACCACTTCCACCGTAGGTTGGATATAGGCTACGATGGGCGACATGGCACTCAGCCGTTTGGCTTCGGTAGACACGTCGTTGGTAATCAGCTCTTGTGCATTCATCTCCTGATAATTGCCACAGCCGCACAGGTTCTCAACGAGTTGCAAGGAAGCATTAGCCATCCACGGTTTGTAGGGGATGACTTGCGTATAATTGAAAGTTTCCCGTTTATTATATGGTACGATGATGGCGGTCGGTTCCTGCTTGGTCATTGCCAGGCTGCGGATATATGCCTTTTCGCGTCTTTTACCGTTGACGATGATTTCCTGCAAAGGGACATTGTGCTGTCCGTCTGTCAGCAGAGGGATAAGGCTCAGGCTTCTTGTCGAACCTACGGTGAGATTCTTCATGTCGACGGTCATGCCGACATAAAGAGAATTGCCCTGCTGCCACAATGATACATTAGAGAGGGTGAGGGCATCGTTCAGGAATTTTTGAGCATGTGCCGGCAATAGGGTGGCGGCAAGCGCTATAAACAGATAAATAAGTTTTCTTTTCATCCTTGTAAGTTTTAGAGAGTTCGACTATTTGATGATATAAATGAAGCTGAGTCCGATTTTGGTCGGGCCGAAGTAATTGCGGCTTTTGTGGGCGAGTTTTTCACCATTGTCGCCACGGGCATATTTGTCATATTTCAAGCGAGCGTATCCCACGCCAATCGTTGCTTCCATGCTCCATCGTTTACTAATCAGCCATTGGTAACCGTAAGAGATACCGGCGCCGTATAAGTTGCCGTCATAACGGTCGTGTCCCATTCCGAAGATATTCAGGTTGCTGACGTTCATCTCTCCGTAATGTCCGTGCAAGCCGAAGAAACTTCCGTTGAAACGCTCGCAGAGCCAGTAACGCAGTTCCGGCTGGACGAGCCAGTGTTTGAGCTGACGGTCTTCCCCGAACTTCCACGGATTGTAATTGCCGGATACGTCGAGAGTAAGTTTTTTCGCCAGTCCCACTTCAAAACCGAGGTTGGGAGTGGTAGTCGCCCAATAGAGGGCATTGGTCTTGATTGCAAATTTGGGTAAGTAAGTTTCATTCCGCTGTACTTGAGCACGGATGCTTGTTCCGAGCGCGAGCAGGAAACAGGCTGCTAATAGAAATTTAATTGTTCTCATTTTCGTTAGGGTATAGGTCTTATTAAAATGATGAGTGCTAAACAAGCAAAAGCGGAAGATTGTTGACGCAGCCGGGAAAAAAGTGTTTTCGCCGATAAATTATGTTTAAAGACATAAACGCTAACATTTTCGGAATATCGTACGTTTATTATATAAATATGCCTTTGTGTAATCAATGTGACAACATTTTAATTTATAACGGGCTATTTTTATGCACACATACATCTTTAAATAAATAGAGCCTATGAAAGAGCTTATCAAGAATCTGGAAGAACTGAACAGAAAAGCAGAAAAAGGCGGCGGAGACGCCCGCATTGAAAAACAACATTCCGTGGGCAAGCTGACTGCCCGTGAACGTATCGATTTACTGTTGGAGAAAGGTTCGTTTATCGAACTGGACAAGTTGGTGACTCATCGCTGTACCGATTTCGGCATGGAGAAGCAGAATTTTGCGGGTGATGGCGTGGTGACGGGATATGGCATGATTGGCAAACGGCTGGTCTATGTCTTTGCGCAGGACTTCACAGTCTTCGGCGGTGCCCTGTCCGAGACTCATGCCAAGAAAATCTGCAAAGTGATGGACATGGCGATGCAGATGGGAGCTCCTATCATCGGTCTGAACGATTCGGGCGGTGCACGTATTCAAGAGGGAGTCCGTTCTTTGGCGGGATATGCCGAGATATTTCTCCGCAACTCGATGGCTTCGGGCGTTATCCCGCAGATTAGCGCCATTATGGGCCCTTGCGCGGGTGGCGCTGTTTATTCTCCTGCACTGACCGATTTTATCCTGATGGTGAAGAATTCGGGATATATGTTTATCACCGGCCCTGATGTCGTGAAAAGTGTGACGCAGGAAGAGGTGAGTAAGGACGACCTTGGCGGAGTAGGCGTTCATATGACCAAGTCCGGCGTAGCCCATCTTTCTGCCGAGAACGATATTGAATGTATCAACTATATCCGCGAACTGATTTCCTACCTTCCCGGAAATAATATGGAAGAACCCCCGTTTGTTGCTACCAGCGATTCGCCGACCCGCCCGACGCCGGAACTTTCCAATCTTGTCCCTACCAATCCGAATCAGCCTTATAATATAAAGGAGATGATTGAAGCCGTAGCCGATGATAATAACTTCTTCGAATTGCAGTCGGAATTTGCCCCGAACATCGTCACCGGATATATCCGGCTGAACGGAAAGACAGTAGGAGTGGTTGCCAATCAGCCGTTGGTGTTGGCAGGTACGTTGGATATTAACGCTTCTGTCAAAGCAGCCCGTTTTGTCCGCTTCTGTGATGCTTTCAATATTCCTTTGCTGACATTGGTCGATGTGCCGGGATTCTTGCCGGGAGTAGACCAGGAGTATGGTGGTATTATCCGTAATGGCGCGAAATTGTTGTACGCTTATTGCGAGGCTACCGTGCCCAAAGTTACGGTGATTACCCGCAAGGCATACGGTGGCGCTTATGATGTAATGAGTTCCAAACATATTCGCGGTGATGTGAACCTGGCTTTCCCTACTGCCGAGATTGCCGTTATGGGGCCGGACGGTGCGGTGAATATCCTGTTCAGGAAAGAGATAGAAAAGTCGCAGACACCTGACGAGAAACGGAAAGAGCTTCAGGACGATTATCGCGAGAAGTTTGCCAATCCTTATCGTGCGGCGGAGTTGGGTTATGTGGATGAAGTGATTGACCCGGCAGTAACCCGCCTGCGCCTGATTCGCAGTTTCGAGATGCTTGCCAATAAGCGGCAGTCCAATCCGCCCAAGAAACATTCTAATATTCCGCTTTAAGTCTGTTTGTGGATTAAATTCAGGCACGGATTTCACGGTTGCTTTATGTGGTAACCTTAATGCTAAAAACCGTGTAATCCGCGTAATCCGTGCCTAATATTATTTAATTGCTCTTTAAAGTTTTTACTTCTAAAAAGAAAAAGATTATGATTAAGAAAATATTAGTAGCCAATCGGGGTGAAATAGCGATGCGTATTTTCCGTACATGCCGGGTGATGAATATTTCGACGGTGGCTGTTTATACACATGTTGACCGTGGAGCTTTGCACGTCCGCTATGCGGAAGAGGCTTATTGCATTTCCGAATCGCCCGAAGATACTTCCTATCTGAAACCGGAATTGATATTGTCTATCGCTAAAAAGACCGGGGCGGCCATTCATCCGGGATACGGTTTCCTGTCGGAAAATGCGGATTTTGCCCGTCGTTGTGAAGAAGAAGGAGTGATTTTTATCGGCCCGAGTGCGGATATTATTGCCAAGATGGGAATCAAGACGGAAGCGCGCAAGATTATGCGTGAAGCCGGACTGCCGATTGTCCCCGGAACGGAAACGCCTGTGCAGGGTATTGATGAAGTGAAGAAAGTAGCCAATGAGGTGGGGTATCCTATTATGCTGAAAGCGCTTGCCGGTGGCGGGGGAAAGGGGATGCGTCTGGTACGTTCCGAAGAGGAAGTGGAAACAGCTCTCCGCCTGTCCCAATCCGAAGCGGGAACGTCGTTTGGCAATGATGCTGTTTATATTGAAAAGTACATAGAGAATCCGCATCATATCGAGGTGCAGATAATGGGAGATAAGTATGGGAATGTAGTCCATTTGTACGAACGCGAATGTTCTATCCAGCGTCGTAATCAGAAGGTGATAGAGGAAAGTCCTTCGCCTTTTGTGAAAGAAGAGACTCGGAAGAAGATGCTGAAAGTGGCGGTGGAAGCCTGCAAGAGAATCGGTTATTATAGTGCCGGGACGCTGGAGTTTATGATGGACAAAGACCAGAACTTCTACTTCCTTGAGATGAATACCCGTTTGCAGGTGGAGCATCCGGTGACGGAAGAGTGTACGGGAGTTGACTTGGTGCGCGATATGATAACCGTTGCCGCCGGAAATCCGTTGCCTTACAAGCAGGATGATATCCAGTTCAGCGGAGCGGCTATCGAATGCCGTATCTATGCGGAAGACCCGGAGAATAACTTTATGCCTTCTCCCGGTGTGATTACGGTTCGCGAAGCTCCCGAAGGGCGTAACCTTCGCCTTGACAGTGCCGCTTATGCCGGATTCGAGGTTTCTTTGCATTATGACCCGATGATTGCCAAACTTTGTTGCTGGGGACGTACCCGTGCTTCGGCCATCTCTAATATGGCTCGTGCATTGCGTGAATATAAGATACTGGGAATCAAAACGACGATTCCTTTCCATCAGCGTGTGTTGAAGAATGTCGCTTTCCTGAAAGGCGAATATGATACTACGTTCATTGATACGCGCTTTGACAAGGAAGACTTGAAACGCCGTCAGAATACAGACCCGACAGTGGCTGTCATCGCTGCCGCGGTGCGGCATTACGAACGGGAGAAGGAAGCGGCATCACGTGCCACGACTTTGCCGGTGGTAGGAGAATCGCTCTGGAAATACTACGGTAAGTTGCAGATGACTGCCAACAATTATTAAATTGAGAATCTTATTAAATTGAGTATTGAGAATTAAAAATTAAAAAATAATAGTGCAGGTTATGGGTACAACGTTAGCTACATATTATGCCAGACTTCAGGATATGCCGGATAGTGAATATAAGGTGGAAATTCTGGAAGACGGGCCAATCAAGAAGATTGCGGTCAATGGCAAAGTATATGAGGTCGATTATAATATGGGGGGTGACTCCATTCATTCGATTATTATCGACCATCATTCGCATGGAGTGCAGATTTCTCCTTCTTCTAATAATTCTTATACAATAATGAATAAGGGGGAATTGTATCAGATTGAGTTGCAGGGAGAGATGGAGAAGATACACAATGCACGTTCTGCTGCCGAGTCGGTGGGACGGCAGGTGGTGCAGGCGCCGATGCCGGGTGTCATACTGAAAACGTATGTGAAGAAGGGGGACAGCGTGAAGCGCGGTGACCCGCTTTGTGTATTGGTGGCTATGAAGATGGAAAACGAGATACGTTCGGTGGCGGACGGTGTCGTGAAAGACGTTTTTGTGGAAGATGGAATGAAAGTCGGATTGAATGACCGAATCATGGTGATTGAATGATTCTTTGAAAATAAATGGATAAATACGTACTTATCTGCAAGAAAATATTTACTTTTGGCAGATAAGTACGTATTTATCCGTTATATCATGGACAACAGTAAACAAACAGAAGCGGCATTAGTAGAACAGTTGGAGAGGCTTAGAAAAGAAAATGAGCAGCTCAGGAAAGAACTTTTATCCCTCAGGCAGGAGAAAGGGAATGACAATTCCGTTAGTTTTAAGGAGAGGTATGCTGTAAAGATACTGGATTCCCTGCCGGATATGCTGACGGTCTTCAACCACAAGGAAGTGGGGATTGAAGTCGTATCCAATGAAGAAACCAATCATGTAGGAGTGACAAACAAAGATTTCGTGGGGATGCATATGTGTGATATGGTTCCGCCGGAAGCTTATCAGAACATACACTCCAATATGCGTCATGCAATCACTACCAGAACTGTTTCGGCTGCGCACCACGAGCTTGATTTCAATGGTAAACATCATTATTACGAAAACCGTATTTTTCCGTTGGACGAAGAGTACGTGTTGATTATGTGCCGTGACATAACGGAAGGGGGGGCTACGCAAAGGCAACTGGAAGTTTTCAAGAGTGTGCTTGACAAGGTGAGTGACAGTATCCTCGCCGTGGCGGAAGACGGAACATTAGTTTATGCTAACAAACAATTTATTGAGGAATATGGAGTTACCCAGGAATTGGGTACGCAGAAAATATATGATTTGCCTGTCTCTATGAAAACAAAAGAGGCATGGGAGAAACGGCTTCAAGAAGTACGTGACAACGATGGCAGTTTTGCTTACCGTGCCGCGTATGTGCGTAAGGGGGAAAATAAGAAGAGGATTCATCAGGTTTCTACTTTCCTGATTCGTGAGAATGACCAGGAATTGACTTGGTTCTTTACGCAGGATATTACCGATGTGATAAAGAAACGGGATGAACTTCGCGAATTGAACTTGTTGCTGGATGGTATCTTGAATAATATTCCGGTTTATCTGTTCGTGAAAGACCCGGAAGATGAATTCAGATATTTGTATTGGAACAAGGCGTTTGCCGACCATTCGGGTATTCCTGCTTCTAAAGCGATAGGGCATACGGATTTTGAAATATTTCCGTCACATGAGGATGCGGAGAAGTTCCACAAGGATGATTTGGAGTTGCTCCGGACTCATAAGCGTATTGATATGCAGGAAACTTATCTGACGGTTTCCGGAGAGGCGCGTATCGTACAGACGTTGAAAGCGCTTGTCCCGATGGAAGGGCGTGAGCCGCTACTGATAGGAATAGCTTGGGATGTCACTAATCTTCAGAGTATTGAGCAGGAACTTATTAAGGCAAGGCTTAAAGCGGAGCAGTCCGACCGGTTGAAGAGTGCTTTTCTGGCAAATATGAGCCATGAAATTCGTACGCCGCTCAATGCGATTGTCGGATTCTCACAATTACTGCCTGCTGCCGAGACTGCCGAAGAGAAGAAACTTTATTCGGATATTATCAACCAGAATTCGGATATATTGTTGCAGCTCATTAATGATATATTGGATTTGTCGAAGATAGAGGCGGGTACATTGGAATATGTAAAACGTCCGATGAATCTCGGTGAAGCTTGCCGGACTATTTATGCCATCCATAAGGACCGGGTGAAAGAGGATGTGACTCTTATTCTTGATAACGGAGAGGAAGATTTGCTGATAGAGGGTGACCCGAACCGTATTATGCAGGTGATAACGAATTTTATCACCAATGCAGGTAAGTTTACTTACACAGGCGAGATTCGTTTTGGCTTTGAGAGGTTGGAAAAGAAAATTCGTGTGTATGTGAAAGATACGGGGATAGGGATAGAACCGGAAAAGGTAGACCATATCTTTGACCGTTTTGTCAAGTTGAACAGCTTCGCACAAGGCACAGGCTTGGGGCTTTCTATCTGCCGGATGATTGTTGAGAAAATCGGCGGGGAAATTGGTGTGACTTCCGAACTGGGGAAAGGCTCGACTTTCTATTTTACGATTCCTTGCGAAAAGATTGGAGAATCGGGCAAGCTTTTTAAAGTCATCAATACGGAGTCCAAAAGCAATCCGACGAGTCGTTCGCAGCAGGTGAAAAGGATTTTGGTTGCCGAAGATGTAGAAAGTAATTTCATCCTGCTAAAGAATTTAATAGGAAAGGACTATACCTTGCTTTGGGCTAAAGATGGATTTGAAGCTGTAGAAATGTATAAGCAGTATCATCCGGATTTAATTTTGATGGATATTAAAATGCCTCGCATGGACGGTTTGGAAGCAACTCATATTATCCGTTCTTATTCTAAAGAAATACCTATTATCGCTTTGACGGCATATGCTTTCGATGCGGATAAGGAACTGGCTTTGGAAGCCGGCTGCAATGATTTTGTGACGAAACCGATTTCGGACAAGGCATTGAGAAGAGCGTTGGATAAACATTCGGCTGCTGATTGATGGGTTTATGCGACAGAAGAGGAAGCGAAAGATAATAAAAAAGCCCCCGAAGAAGAAATATATTCAGAAACCTGAACGTAAGGAGTCTTTTTGGTCTGGATATTCTATTGGCATAATTGTTTTCTCTGTTGTGTTGTTGATGTTTGTCTTGTTAAATAATTCTTCGTCTCCGCAAAACTATGATAAGGAGACTGTGGGAAATATCGTAAGTCATGAGTCTAAATATAATATGACACAAGGAAGAACAGGTGGTAGTGTTTCCTATTACCTTGTTATTCATTTTCAGTATATGGTTGAAGACAAACACTATTCTAATAAGGTTTCTTTAGGCTATACAAGAGAGAATATCCCTTTTATACAAAAGATAAAGGATTATGGCTCTATGTATCCCGTAAAGGTTACATATGACAGCCATAATCCACAAATAAGTACGATTGTTGTTGAGTGAAATAACTTATGCGGCTACTCTTTTATTTCCGGAACCAATATAAACTTCGTATCCGGGAAATGCTTTTTCAACCAGTTTTGAATAAAATTCATCGTATCATTCTGAATCGTTTTATCCTTTACGGTAGGATACATATTATAAAGTACCGTATCCAGTACAATACCGCGCTTTTGTATGGCTTCGAGACTAAGCAGGGTATGATTGATGCTTCCCAATTTGCCGGAAGTAACAAAGATAAGCGGATAATTTTCTTGGGCAATATAGTCTATTGTCAGAAGTTCCGTAGTTAATGGAACCATTAAACCGCCTGCGCCTTCGAGCAGGACACAGTCGTAGCGTTTACTCAATTCTTCCGTAGCACGTTTGATTTTGTCGAAGTCAATGGGACGGTTATCCAGTTGGGAAGCGAGATGCGGAGAGGCAGGATAAGAGAAAATTTCCGGCATAGTCAGTCCTTCCTTGTCTTCTTCTGTAAAAGGGATTCCCATAATACGACGATGCAGGTCTATATCTTCGGAATGACCGACGTTTCCTGTTTGGATGAATTTTTGAGTAATGGTACGTTGTCCGTTCTTGTTCCATTCACGGGCTAAAAAACCGGTGGCATAGCTTTTCCCGGCATCTGTGTCGATACCGCTTACAAAATATACATTCTGTTTCATATTTCTTTCTTTTTTGCGATGATATAAATAGGGTGATAAGTCAGGGACACTGAAGTGCCCTGGGTAAATTCTTGTGTGTAACGTTCACTGAATAACTGCAAGTCACGACGTGTCCGCAGTTGTTGGGAAGATGAGCTGGATATTCCGGTTACTCCTGTCTGCTTCAAATGATAAAGTACTTTTAGTGGGTTATCAAATGAAAGAGGAATCAGTTCTTCTTCCGAATGGAGTATGTCGAAGTGAGTCGACAAGGCTGCTACAAGCTCTTCCCGTGAACGATAAGTGAGTCCGCTTCCTGTTAGCTCTCGTATTTCTTTCATATTCTCTTTCCCGAAAGTGCTGAAAGCGAAATAGCCTTGGTTGTTGAGCAAAGCATTGCATCTTTTGAAGAAGTTCTCGGGAGATTCAAACCATTGCAGAGCCGAGCAGGAAGTTATCAATGTGCTTTCAGCAGGGAAAGGAACGGTTTCTGCATCACCCGGAAGAAAGGAAACCTGTTCCTTTCTTAATATATCCTCACAGCAGTACTTCATTTCCGGGCAAAGGTCGTTTAGTAATAGTTCTTCCGGTCGTAGAGCCTGAAGCAGCATACGGGAATAAATGCCCGTACCGCATCCGAATTCAATTACTTTAGAACAGGGAAAGGATATGTGTTCTGTAAGCAGGTGAATCATTTTATCTGCAATCTGCTGCTGTACGTTTGCTTCCTGCGGATAGGTGGGAATGGCTTTAGAGAAACGTTCGGCAATTAGTTGTTTATCCATAAATCAATAATTAGTTGATTTGCATGATTACGTTATCAAAAAGTTCCACTTGATAGTGGGCGGCTTCTGCATATTCAAGGGAATCCACTTTGTTTCTCCATGCCAGCCATTGGTTATCCGGCAGGAAGATACGATCGTTCTTTCCTATGATGGCTTTTTGCCATGTAAAGTCCGAAGGTGGTAATGATAAGTATTGCTTTTGTATGGCGGCAAGTTCTTCTTTGAGTTCCTCGACGGGACGTTGGGGAACTACTGTCTGAAAAGCTTTGTAATCGGCTATTGAACCACACATTCGTCTTTGAAACTTTTGCAGGGATTGGTCGTTCAATCCTTGCAGGGTTCCTTCGAAAATGGCAGGGGTAATTCCTTTCGTTTCGTGTATAGGATAAAGAGTGCCGTTGATAGCGATACTTTGAGAGAGGGGCAGGGCAGGATATTGTTTCATTATCTGAGAAGCTGCCCACACTCCCATTGACCAGGCGATGAGGGTGATTTCGGAATACTCTTGCAAGATGCCGGCATCGAACTCTAATGAACGATAGTCATAGCAAATCATCCAATCCTTATCGGTCAGTCGGATTTGCAGGAATGGAGTTTCATCCATTCCCCAGCCTGCGAAGAAAAGCAATAGATGCTTTTGATTATTCTTTATGATAAAATGCTGTTTCATCCGTTTATCAGATTTATGAGTTGGTCGATTTCATGTTCGGTGATGTCTGCTGTCAATGAGAAGCGGATACGTGATGTCCCTTCGGGAACCGTAGGCGGACGTACAGGCAATGCGTAGAATCCTTTGCGTTGGATTTCTTCTGCTTTACGTATGGTATCTTCGCTTGCTCCGACAATCATGGGGACAATATGGCTTACCGAAGGGCAGTTATATCCTTTGTCGGAAAGCGCAGTCTTTAGTTTTTTACTGATTCGCAGTAAATGAGTTCTCTTCTGTTGGAGAGAGGGCAGGTGCTTTAATATCCACGAAGTCCATTGAATATTAATGGGCGGAAGGGCTGTTGTGAATATAAACGTGCGCATCTTGTTGATTAGATATTCCCGGATAACTTGTCGGCAGACAATGTATGCGCCTGTTGAGGCTATCGCTTTCCCGAATGTACCTACCAGAAAGTCTATATCATTGATGCAGCCCTGTTCTTCAGCGCATCCTAATCCATTCTCTCCCCGTACACCGAAAGCATGGGCTTCGTCCACATAAAGAAGAATATTGGAATAATTCTTTTTTAATTGGACAAGAGCACGAAGGTCGGCTTCATCGCCGTCCATGCTGAAGATGCTTTCGGTAACAATAATGATTTGCTCATACGCATTGTGATTCTCAGAAATCAATCGTTGTAACTGGGATAAATCATTGTGACGATACCGGATACATTTCGCAGATGACAATCTGATTCCGTCTATCAGGCTGGCATGTACCAGTTTATCCGCAAAAATCAATGTTTGCGCATTACTGACGGCAGGAAGAATCCCTGTATTGGCATGATAACCGCTATTGAATATAAGTGCGCTCTCTGCTCCGAATATAGCTGACAGTTGTTGTTCCAACGCTTGATAATCGGAAAAATTACCTGTCAGCAGCCGGGAAGAAGAGGAAGTAGGCAGAAAGTTTTCGGGAGTCATTGTCTTTAAGAACTCCTCTCTTAATGATACATCATTAGCCAGTCCGAGATAATCGTTGGAAGACAGGTTCAACATCCGTTGTCCGTCCAGAATAACATCCCGTCCATCGTGGATAAGTGGTGGGAGAGAGCGATAGTTCTTCTTTTCTTTTAGAATAAGAAGCTCCTGATTTATAAAGTCTAATGTCATTATTTATGATTTTTGATAACAGGTATTGATTATAGGATGAATAGAAATCATAATTTATTGTTTATGAGATACTTATTGTATATACGGAATATCCTGTAAGTTCCTCACCGATGAAGGCAGTCTTCCTCACCGGGGAACCACCCTTTCCTCACCGAGGAACAGCCCGTTGCTCACCGAGGAACGAACTGTAGGGAGAAGATGAGGAAAACTTGCTTTTGTATGTCATCTTTTTTGAATAACTTTGAGTAATCCGGAAGTCAATTTACTTAGTTGTTCGGGAGTAATAATGAAAGGCGGCATCAGATAAACCAGTTTGCCGAATGGACGTACCCAAATACCTTCTTCCACAAACCGACGTTGCATAAATGCCATATTTACCGGACGCTTCATCTCGATTACTCCGATTGCCCCTAGTATCCTTACATCAGCTACTTGCGGCAACTCCCGTGCAGGTGCCAATTCTTCTTTTAATTGGGCTTCGATTCGTTTTACATTCTCCTGCCAACCGGATTCAATCAGCAAGCGAACGGATGCGCGAGCCACCGCACAAGCGAGTGGATTTCCCATGAAAGTCGGCCCGTGCATGAAAGCTCCCGGTGCATGATTGGAGATAGTATCTGCCACATGATTACTAGCCAATACGGCAGAAAGCGTCATATATCCACCGGTCAATGCTTTTCCGATGCACATAATATCCGGTTCTACTTCGGCATGTTCCCAGGCAAACAATTTGCCTGTCCGTCCGAATCCCGTTGCTATTTCATCGAAGATGAGAAGAAGTCCATGCTTCTTGCAGAGTTTTTCCGCTTCGCGAAGATATTGCGGATGATAAAACCACATACCACCTGCTCCCTGCACAATCGGTTCAAGAATCAGTGCCGCCAGTTCTCCCGAATGTTTTTCTATTGTTTCCCGTAGCGGTTCGATGTCCTGAGGATTCCATTCACCGTCGAAGCGGGACGAAGGAGCCGGAACAAAATGGCGGACAGGAAGTGCCGAACCGAAGAGACTATGCATTCCCGTTACGGGGTCGCATACGGACATGGCATTCCAGGTATCACCATGATAACCGGAGCGGATAGTTACAAAATTATTCTTATCCGGCTTTCCGGCGGCATACCAATATTGTACAGCCATCTTCAAAGCTACTTCCACAGCTACCGAACCGGAATCCGCATAGAATATTTTCTGCATGGACGGTGGAACCAACGGCAATAATAATTTTCCCAGTTCAATGGCAGGGTCGTGTGTCAGCCCGCCGAACATGACATGAGACATTTTATCCAGTTGGTCTTTTGCCGCCTGGTTCAATGCCGGATGATTGTATCCATGCACGGCACACCACCAGGATGACATTCCTTCAATAAGTGTCCGCCCGTCTTCAAGGGTAATGGTAGCACCATCCGCCCGTTTCACTTTATAAACAGGAAGCGGGTCAGTAGTAGAAGTATAAGGATGCCACAAATGTTCCCGGTCGAACTGGGAACCTGCGAAATGATACCCCTCTTCTTGAATCATTTGCTTGTCTTCTGAAACTTTAGAACCGAGCGTTGTCAGTAAATCGCCTACAATGGCGGAATTGATACCTATATACAATGCCTTGCGCATAGCTTCGGAAGAGAGTTGTGAGCGTCCGCCGGCAAAACGCAGAAAAGCTGTCGGATTGATGAAACGGAACAAGGCAATCGTCCTGAGAATCTCTTCTTCACTCAGGGGCTTTTCGTTTTCCAACGGCGTTCCGGGTATCGGGCTTAATAGGTTGATAGGAATAGACTGGACATTCAGTTCTTCCAGAGTGAAAGCGAATTCAATCCGTTGTTCCATTGTTTCTCCCATACCGATGATGCCACCGCAGCAAATATCCATCCCTACACGGCGCGCAGCGTCGAGAGTGGCAAGTTTCTGCTCCTGTGTATGAGTAGAGCAGAGTGTTGAAAAGTAGGAAGGAGCAGTTTCCAGATTGCAGTGATAGCGGGTTACGCCAGCTTCATGCAGAGAACGCAGTTCTTCTTCGTCGAGCAAACCCAGCGAAGCGCAAAGTTGAATCGACGAATGCCGCCGCATATGGCGGACAGTATCACAAAGTTGGGTAATCTGTTTGGGAGAAGGTTTCCGGCCGCTGGTGACGAGGGAGAAACGGTTGACGTCTTGGGCTTCATTGTATTTTGCCTGTCGGAGACATTCTTCAGCGGGTAGGAGATTGTAGACTTCGGCTTGCGTCTTGTAGTGAGAGGATTGTGCGCACCATTTACAGTTCTCCGGGCATCTGCCGGACTTGGCGTTGATGATGGAACACATGTCGAATTCGTGCGAAGCACGTGCGACGGTAATCTCATGCGCGGCGGCATAAAGCGCCTCGCTGTCGGCCATGTTGGCCAGCCATGCGGCCTGGTCGGGCGATATATCCACGCCTGCCAACACTTGGTCTTTAATTTCTTGAAGTGTCATAAATGTATGATAAGGGATAGTTTGTGCAGCATTCTGCTTGCGAAGGGCAACGTCCACTACATTGATATGCAGATGACCGATTTGGAATTCACGTCCCATACTCGCAAAGGCGGCGTAATTCTTCCTGCCCCAATAGCGGAAGCGGGAAAGAAGGGAGCGTGTGGTCTGTATGTGGCGTTGTTGCTTCATCTCATTCTTGTTTTTAAGAAAAGAACGCGGCAAATGTACAAAGATTCTTTGGATAAGCAAACAGTTTGGCGGTTTCTGATATTTCTACTTCGATTTCTTTTTCCTGTATTCCTTGCGCAGATTGAAGTTGAATCCGGCATATACCTGGAGAGTTCCGAAGCCATTATCCAAAGAGAAATTATTGCGGTGATAATTGTAGTTTTTCCCAACGAAAGAAGAACCTACGAAATACTTTCCGTTATTATAGACCACGCCTGCACGAAGCAGGAAATCGAGATTCAGCTTGCCGTACCATGTTTTTCCTTCATGAGTTTCCGCGTCTACATCGGAAGCTTTATAGGCAATAGCGGGAGTCAGAGACAGGCAAGCCAGGCAGTTGCGTGCAAATACCCAGTTGTACGCATAGCCGAAGCTGATATTGGCATTGGTATATTTTATCTTATTGACTTTCATTCCGGGATTCATATTCGCTTGTATATGTTCCGGTAATTGCAGATAGTCAAAATCGAGATTGTGTTTTGATATGGAAAAACCTGCAATAAATGTCCCCGCATTGCGCCGTTGATTGGTGGACTGACTGAAAGCAGCCGGATAAGAGAATTTCCGGTTATTGAAGATGTAGTATAAATTCAATCCTTTTATATCTACTTTCAGGCCATTGAAGTTCTCTGAATAATTGGACGGAATCTCATCCGAGAATCCCCTGATTTTATGAATCTTATAATTATTACCCGTGCGGCGGTAGAAGATGTCCACCCCTAACTTGGAGCTATAAAGGCTTAAATCAAATTCTGTCCCTCTGTTCTTCCGGTTTGTCTTCCGATAAATATCATCGACATCGACAGACCATCCCAGGAAAATCCATCTCCAACCGAAGTACAATCCAATCTTGTTGTGCGGATTAGGCGAGAAGCTAAGTTTCTGAGGTTGGGGAAGTTCGCTGGTGACCGAGTAATATTCAAAGTTGCTGAAATGGGTGACCATCAGCGCATAATTATATCGGTTGGGACTGATGTAAAGCGTATCGAAATCACTGAAATTCATGAATTTCTTGATGGCTCTCTTGAAAGCACCGGGTTTGGCGATATTTGCCGAATCTCCCTGCACACTGTCGGCTACGGAAATATTCTCCTTTCCAGGTTGTGCCTGTAAGGAGAGCGACAATAACAGGGAAATATATAAAACAATCTGTCTTACCATGCGATTCTTCGTAGCCGTTATGAATGTCTTTGGTTTCACGAATGTACTACCTTTCGTTGATTTATACTAGCAATCTTCTAAAAAATGTTTCGTTTCCTAAACAAAAAACTTCTATATACTGTTAGTACAGCTAGCAAATAAATATTAAGCCACAAAATTATGAGAATCTATTTACGTTTATTAGCAGCGTCTCTTTTGCTTCTTGCAGGGAATATATTGTATGCGGAAGCACAGCAGGAGAAACGCGTGACGGGTACGGTGACCTCTGAAGGAGAGCCCTTGCCTGGTGTATCTGTACAATTGAAAGGAGCATCTTCAGGCACAATCACCGATATTGATGGAAATTACTCTGTCGAAGCTCCGGCTACCGGCACTTTGGTATTCCGTTTTGTAGGGATGCGCACAGTAGAACAACCGGTAAACAACCGAAATGTGATAAATGTTGCCTTGGAATCAGAAAGTAAAGAACTGGACGAGGTGATGGTAGTAGCATATGCCACTGCCAAGAAATATAGTTTTACCGGAGCTGCTTCGACTATGAAGGCAGGGGAAATTGAAAAGTTGCAGACTTCCAGCGTATCGCGTGTATTGGAAGGTACCGTGTCCGGTGTGCAGGCAAGTGCGGCAAGCGGCCAGCCGGGTACGGATGCTGAAATCCGTATTCGTGGTATCGGTTCTATCAACGCTTCCAGTGCTCCGCTTTATGTGGTGGACGGTGTCCCGTTTGATGGGAGTGTGAACTCCATCAATCCCGATGATATATCTTCGATGACTGTTCTGAAAGATGCCGCGTCTGCCGCCCTATACGGTTCCCGTGGCGCGAATGGTGTGATTATTATCACTACCAAGCAAGGCGAACAGAACTCGAAAGCAACGGTAAAAGTGAAAGCGTCTTTAGGAGGTTCCAACCGCGCAGTCCGCGACTACGACCGTGTCAGCACGAACCAATATTTTGAATTATATTGGGAAGCGCTTCGCAATCAGTATGCCAAAAGCTCTGACTACACACCGGCAACTGCCGCGGCACAGGCTTCCAAAGATTTGGTTACGAAATTAATGGGTGGAGGGCCTAATCCTTACGGCCCGCAATATGCACAACCGGTCGGCACGGACGGTAAACTGATAGAAGGTGCCTACCCATTATGGGATTCTAATTGGAGCGACGCTATGGAGCAACAGGCACTTCGCACAGAACTGAACCTGAGTGTTTCCGGTGGTGGAAAGGCCAATCAGTATTTCTTCTCCGCCGGATATCTGAATGACAAAGGTATCGCCCTCGAATCCGGTTATCAACGTTTCAACCTGCGTTCCAACATCACCAGTGAAATAACTTCCTGGTTGAAAGGCGGTGTCAACTTGAGTTTTGCCCATTCCATGCAGAATTATCCGGTTTCTTCCGACTCCAAAACGAGTAACGTGATTACAGCCGGACGTACCATGCCGGGTTTTTATCCGATTTATGAAATGAATACCGACGGTAGTTACAAACTGGATGAAAGCGGAGACCGTATTTATGATTTCGGTTCGTATCGTCCTTCCGGTTCTATGGCTAACTGGAACTTGCCCGCTACTTTGCCTCTGGATAAGTCGGAACGTATGAAAGATGAAGTTTCCGGCCGTACTTTCCTGGAAGCTACGATTATCGAAGGATTGAAATTCAAGACAAGTTTCAACTTCGATTTGATTAACTATAATACATTGGACTATACAAATCCCAAACTGGGCCCGGCTAAGGAAAACGGTGGCGGCGTCAGCCGGATGAATACCCGTACTTTCTCCTGGACATGGAATAATATTGCCACTTATGACAAGACGATTGGTGAACATCATTTCAATGTCCTTGCCGGTATGGAAGCGTATTCTTATCGTTATGATGAACTGACTGCGTCACGTTCTAAAATGGCGCAGCCCGATATGCCGGAACTGGTAGTCGGCTCACAGTTGACCGGTGGTTCGGGGTATCGCATAGACTATGCGCTGGTCGGCTATCTTACCCAACTGCTCTACGACTATCAGAATAAATATTTCTTCTCAGCGTCTTACCGTCGCGACGGTTCTTCACGCTTTGCGCCGGAGACTCGTTGGGGTAATTTCTGGTCATTGGGTACTTCCTGGCGTATCGACCGTGAAGAGTTTATGGCAAGCACTTCCGACTGGCTGTCTGCCTTGACTCTGAAAATGAGCTACGGTGCACAGGGAAATGATAACCTCGGTACTTACTATGCAAGTAAGGGACTTTATAGTATCGTCTCCAATTTGGGCGAGAATGCATTAGTCTCCGACCGTATGGCAACTCCGAACCTGAAATGGGAAACGAACCTGAACTTTAACGTCGGTATTGACTTCTCTCTGTTTAACAATCGCTTCTCCGGTTCGTTCGACTTCTTTACACGTCGTTCGAAAGACTTGCTTTATTCCCGTCCGATAGCTCCCTCTTTGGGATATGGTTCTATTGACGAGAATGTAGGAGCTTTGAAGAATACGGGTATAGAACTGGTACTTAACGGAACGATTATCAATCAGAACGGTTGGGTATGGAAACTGGGTATGAACCTCACTCACTATAAGAATAAGGTGACAGACCTTCCATTGAAAGATATGCCGCAAAGCGGTGTGAACAAGCTCCAGGTAGGTCGCTCTGTTTATGATTTCTATATGAAAGAATGGGCAGGCGTAGACCCTGAGAATGGAGACCCATTGTGGTATATGGACGAGGAAGATGCCAACCACAACCCGACAGGAAAACGTATCACCACGAATGATTACGCTTCGGCTGATTATTATTATGTCAACAAATCGTCTCTTCCGAAAGTATATGGCGGATTCAATACGTCACTTTCCTGGAAAGGATTCGACCTCTCTGCTATCTTTGCTTACAGCATTGGCGGATATATCTACAACCGTGATATTACAATGATTCTGCACAACGGTAGTTTGGAAGGACGTGATTGGTCGACAGAAATTCTGCGACGTTGGACACCGGAAAACCGGGATACCGATGTTCCTGCTTTGAGTACAACCTCTAACAATTGGAACTCGGCATCCACCCGCTTCTTACAAAACAACTCCTATATGCGATTGAAGAACCTGACGCTCTCTTACAACTTACCCAAGCAATGGATTAGTAAATTGTCATTGAGCAGTGTGCAAGTATATGTGCAGGGAGATAACTTATTTACTATCCACCGGAATCAGGGATTAGACCCTGAGCAGGGAATTACAGGTATTACTTATTATCGCTATCCGGCTATGCGAACCATCTCCGGAGGTATTAACGTTGCTTTCTAAATTCAGACTAAATTATGAGAAAAATAAAAATACAATCTATTCTGGCAGCCGTTGCCACTCTCTTTTTGGCAACGAGCTGTAATAGCAGCTTTTTGGATACAGACCCGACAGATGCAGTAAGTTCCGAAAAAGTGCCTGTGCCCGAAAATGCGGAAGCACTTGTGAACGGTGCCTGGTATAATCTGTTCGATTATTCAAGTACTTATGCCAATATCGGTTATCGTGCACTTCAGTGCCAGGATGATATGATGGCAAGTGATGTTGTTTCCCGTCCGAAATATGGGTTCAATTCTTCCTATCAGTTCAACGATGTAGCTATTTCTTCAAACAATAGAACGGAGTTTGCCTGGTATCTGATATATAAAACGATAGATAACTGTAATACTGCTATTTCCATCAAGGGGGATTCGGAAAAACTCCGTCAGGCGCAGGGACAGGCATTAGCTTTACGTGCTTTCTGCTACCTGCACCTGGTACAGCATTATCAGTTTACTTATTTGAAGGATAAAGATGCGCCTTGTGTTCCTATTTATACTGAACCGAGTAATAGCTCAACGGTGCCGAAAGGAAAATCAACAGTGGCGCAGGTTTACCAGCTTATTTTCGATGATTTGACTTTGGCACAGGATTATTTGAAAAACTATGTCCGTAGCGGTGATAATCAGAAGTTCAAACCGAATGTAGCAGTAGTCAACGGACTTTTGGCTCGTGCTTACTTGCTGACCGGACAATGGGAAGAAGCGGCAAAAGCAGCAGAAGCCGCCCGTGAAGGATATTCTCTGATGACAACCACTGCCGAATACGAAGGATTCAATAATGTCTCCAATAAGGAATGGATATGGGGATTCCCTCAAATACCTTCCCAATCGGATGCAAGTTATAATTTCTACTATTTGGATGCCACATACGTTGGAGCTTACAGTAGTTTCATGGCCGACCCTCATTTGAAAGATACTTTTACCGAAGGCGATATTCGTATCCCTCTGTTTCAGTGGATGCGCGAAGGATATTTAGGATACAAAAAGTTTCATATGCGTGCGGACGATACGGCTGATTTGGTCTTGATGCGTTCTGCTGAAATGTATCTGATTGAAGCTGAAGCGAAAGCCCGTGATGGCGTAGCATTGAATCAGGCTGTAGCGCCTTTGAATACATTGCGCAATGCCCGTGGAGTAGGGGATTATGATGTGACGGGAAAATCACAGGATGATGTAGTCAACGAAATTCTGATGGAACGCCGCCGTGAACTTTGGGGAGAAGGATTCGGTATTACCGATGTACTCCGTACCCAAAGAGCCGTAGAACGTACTGCTTTGTCGGATGAAATACAGAAAACGGAAGTGGATTGCTGGCAAGAAGACGGTAGCTTTGCCAAACGGAATCCATTAGGACATTGGTTCCTTCGTTTCCCGGATGGCAAACCGTTTACAGTGAACAGCACTTATTATCTGTATGCTATCCCACAAAAAGAAATTAACGCTAACCCTAACCTATAAATAGATAACTCTCTTAATTTTTTGACTTTGACCTTAACTTGTAGACCGGTATACGTCGTGACGACGCATACCGGTCGTTTTTTATCTCCAATTAAATATGTTAATATAATGAGCTTTGTAGGTTATGTAACTGTTTTATTGTAACTTTGTATCACGAAGAAAGGAGATAATAATATGTCTACAATGGAACTTAGAACTTCACTTCTCAAAGAAGTGGCTGCTATTATTGCTGATGACGATTTGACCGCCGAGGCTTTAAAAGCTTTGAAAGCTTTGCGTCGTAAATCGCGTATTATGCGTAAAGAGCAGGAAGTGAAATCTCCCTGTAATTATGAGACAGAGACTATGACAAAACGTGCAGAAAGTGCTTTGGTCCGTTATAAACAAGGAGAATATGCTTCACAGGATGATATGCTGAAGCGTACAGAACGATGGGAATAATATGGGATTATGAAGCATTGGATGATTTAGAAGATATTCTTTGCTATATTGAAGTCCAGTTTTCAATGAAAGAAGCCCGCCTTTTCAGACAACAAATTGTACATGTTACCCGGAATCTATGTGAGTTTCCATTTCTTGGAAAAGTAGAGCCTTTGCTGGAAGATTTTAAAGAGATGGAATTGCGCTCTATTCCTGTTGATAGACTATGCAAACTTATATATGCAGTAATGAATGATAATGTATTCATCATAGCCCTTTGGGATACCCGCCGTAATCCCAAGACTTTGGAACAGGAATCTAAAGGAAGGCTTCGCTAATATTAGAATAAATAAATCGCCCTGCTATTATCATTCATATAGCGGGGCGATTTATATAGATTTCTATCCAATCTTTTTCTTCTTCAAATTCGGTAAAAAGAATGTGACCAATCCCAGCAGTGGCATATACGCACAGATATTATATACATATTCAATACTCGTTTTATCCGCTAAATTACCGAGTACGGCAGATGCTACACCAGCCACCCCGAATGCAAATCCAAAGAATAACCCTGATATCAATCCGAGCTTGGTAGGAAGCAATTCCTGTGCATAAAGCAATATGGCGGGAAAAGCGGAAGAAAGCATCAATCCCACACAGAAGCTAAGGATAATAGTCCACATCAAATTAGCATGTGGCATTAGTAAACTGAACGGGGCAGCTCCCAAAATTGAAGCCCAAATGACATACTTCCGACCAATACGGTCACCTACCGGACCACCAATCAGTGTTCCGATAGCAGTAGCAACTAAGAAAATAAATAAATATAGCTGCGAATCCTGTACCGTAACATTGAATTTATGAATCAGATAGAATGTATAATAACTGGTCAGACTCGCCATATAGATATATTTCGAGAAAATCAATATTAATAATATACCGATAGTAATAGCCGTCTTATCCATAGGCAGGGGAAGATGAACCGGAGTTTTTACACTGACGGTTTGAGCCTTCATCCGGTTCAGATAAGATTTATACCATTTGCAAATCGGATACATGACTCCGATAGCTGCAACCGCTACAAATGCAAATATGAAAAGATGCTGTCTTCCATAAGGGGCAACCAACAAAGCCACCAATAAAGGTCCTAACGAACCACCGAAATTGCCGCCTACCTGAAAAAGTGATTGTGCCAATCCCCGCTTGCCACCTGAAGCAAGGAACGTGATGCGGGAAGCTTCCGGGTGAAGCACCGAAGAACCGATTCCGATTAAGAACACAGATAGCAATATCCAATACAGATTATCGGAAAATGCCAAACTCACCAAACCTACCATTGTAAAGCTCATTCCGATAGGCAACGACCATGCGACGGGATATTTATCAAAGATAATTCCGGTAATCGGTTGAAAGACCGAAGCCGATAGCTGATAAACCAGTGTGATAAGACCGATTTGCGCGAAACTCAATCCTAAATCATCTTTGAATAGCGGATAAGCTGCTGAAACAACGGACTGTAAAAGGTCATTGAGGCAGTGTGAAAGACTTAATGCGATTAAGATGGAAAATGTAATTTTTCCTACGGGTTGTTCCTGATTTTGTACCATGATACCTATTTCTTTAGAAGTGTTCCTGAAAAATTGGCTGCAAAGGTACGCAAACTTTCCTGTTTCTCTAAAACTAAGGATTGTAAATTGTCGTTAATTCAGTTTTGGGTTACTGAACTATTCTCCATACCTGCTGTTGTTAAATTAAAAAGGAGGATAATATGAGCTTTATTTGGTATATCATTATTGGTATTGTGGCTGGATTCCTCGCAGGTAAAATAATGCGCGGCGGAGGTTTTGGCCTTATAATTAATTTATTACTTGGTATTCTTGGAGGTGTACTGGGCGGTTGGGTGTTTGCCCTTTTCGGACTCGCAGCTTCAGGATTGATAGGAAGTTTGATTACTTCCACGGTGGGAGCTATCCTGGTTTTATGGATTGCTTCTTTGTTCTCAAAATCTAAATAGGTATTTTTATATAATTTATTTTTAATCTAAAAAACGGAATTTAATTATGGAATGTAGACATGGTAATTTTTGGATTGGACTCGGAATCGGGTCAATTTTGGGTGCGGTAGCTTACCGCCTTTCACGCACTGCGAAAGCTAAACAGTTGGAAAGCGAAATTTATGATGCTATCCACCGCATTGGTCGTGACGCAGAGGCCGCAGCAGCTTGCGCCGAAAAAAAAGCGATGAACCTCGGGCTTAAAGCAGTAGAAACCGGAGCCGAAATTGCTGATAAAGTAGCAGCCGAAGCAGATAAAGTGGCTGGCAAAGCAAAAGATAAATGGGATAAATAAAAATCCCAGAATTGGTAGTCAGCTTGGATATAGTTGATTACCAATTTCTATTTAGTAACTATCTGTCATTTATATCACTTAAAACCTCTATGTGTGCTCGTACACACTTTACGCGTTTTACCATTCTTTTTCATTCTTTTCCGAAATAAAGGTACTCCGTTTCTTATCTTTTTCTGTTCTATAAATGTACTTTTTATGATTCTTTCTGCCGTTTTTCTTATGTTTAACAACATGGATGCAATATCCTGTTTATTGATAAGCTTCTGATTATTAATAGTATATCTTCTCTTGTGTGTGAATGTGTGTGCGCACACACTATTGCTTAATTCAATAATTCATTTTACTTTTGTCAGCGAGAAACAAGATACTTATTAAAATATGGATAAAGAATTCTCAAATATTCGTATTGTAGACATCGCTAAAATGGCGGGTGTCTCTGTTGGTACGGTGGATAGGGTTATTCATAACCGTGGACGGGTATCTGAGGAAAACAGGAAAAAGGTGCAGACTATTTTGGAGATGGTGCATTACCAACCGAATCTTATGGCGCGGTCTTTAGCTTCCAAGAAACAGTATCACTTTGTCGCAATCACCCCGTCTTTTGCTCAGGGAGAGTATTGGGAAGCTATTTCAGAAGGCATTGATAAAGCAGCTTCCGAAATGGAGTCTTATAATATAACTATCACGAAACTCTTCTTCGACCAGTATAATAACAAAACTTTTGATGATATAGTCCGTAATCTGTTGGACGAAAAGGTAGACGGAGTGTTAATTGCTACATTGTTTACCGATTCCGTTATCCGGCTTTCGCGGGAACTCGACCGGTTCGAGATTCCTTATATTTATGTCGATTCCAACATTGAGGGACAGCATCAGCTAGCCTATTTCGGTACGGAATCTTATGATGCCGGAGTTATTGCTGCCAGATTGCTGACAGACAGGATTTCTCCTGCTTCCGATATTCTCACGGCACGGATTATCCATAGCGGAAAGAATGACTCTAACCAAGGAAGAAACCGCAGAGAAGGTTTTTGCCGTTATCTGAAAGAAATGGGATTCACCGGAAATCTGCATGAAGTGGAGTTGAAAATCAATGACTCGGTGTACAATTTCACTAAACTGGATGAAATATTCGAATCAAATCCGAATATCGAAGGAGCTGTTATTTTCAATTCTACCTGCTATATTTTGGGAAACTATCTGAAAGCAAGAGCCATGCAATCGGTGAAACTGGTGGGCTATGACCTTATCGAGAGGAATACGCAGTTACTTTCGGAAGGCGTGATTACCGCATTGGTTGCGCAGCGTCCCGAAAGACAGGGCTATGAAGGCATCAAATCCTTATGCAGCCATCTGCTGTTCAAACAAAACTCTGAAAAGGTGAACCTGATGCCGATAGATATTCTGCTGAAAGAAAACTTGAAATATTATCTGAACAATAAACTATAAACATATAAATTTTTAGAAACCATGAATGAATTATTTAACGTAAAAGACAAAGTTGTTGTAATCACCGGTGGAGCCGGAATTTTAGGTAAAGGAATTGCTGCATACCTCGCTAAAGAAGGTGCAAAAGTAGTTGTACTCGATAGAAGCGAAGAAGCAGGAAAAGCATTGGTAGACAGCATCAAAGCTGAAGGAAACGAAGCTATGTTCCTTTATACCGATGTAATGGACAAAGAAGTATTGGAAGGCAATAAAGCAGAAATCATGAAAGCTTATGGTCGCATTGACGTATTGCTGAACGCTGCCGGAGGTAATATGGCAGGTGCTACAATCGCACCGGACAAAACTTTCTTCGACTTGCAGATTGACGCATTCAAGAAAGTGGTAGACCTGAACCTGTTTGGTACAGTATTGCCTACAATGGTATTTGCTGAAATTATGGTTGAACAGAAGAAAGGCTCTATCGTAAACTTCTGCTCTGAATCAGCTCTCCGTCCGTTGACTCGCGTAGTAGGTTATGGTGCGGCAAAAGCAGCTATCGCTAACTTTACTAAATACATGGCTGGTGAACTGGCTCTGAAATTCGGTAACGGTCTGCGTGTAAACGCTATCGCCCCGGGATTCTTCCTGACAGACCAGAATCGTGCATTATTGACTAATCCGGACGGCTCTCTGACAGACCGTTCAAAAACGATTCTCGCTCATACCCCGTTCAACCGTTTCGGCGAACCGGAAGACCTTTACGGAACGATCCACTATCTGATTAGTGATGCTTCTAACTTCGTAACGGGTACAGTAGCTGTTATCGACGGTGGCTTCGACGCATTCTCTATTTAATAAATGGAGAATTGAAAATTAAAAATAGAGAATTGGCTGCGCAGCATCCGCATGTCGGCTCTCAACTTTTAATTTTCAACTTTTATTTCTTAATTCTCAATTTTCAATTCTTAATTTAACAATAGTATGTATTTATGCGAACAAACTTGGCGCTGGTACGGTCCTAACGACCCAGTAAGCTTGTGGGATATTAAACAAGCGGGCGCTACCGGTATAGTAAATGCTCTTCATCACATTCCGAATGGCGAAGTATGGACAGTAGAAGAAATTATGAAGCGCAAGCAAATGATTGAAGAAGTAGGTCTGACATGGTCTGTTGTAGAAAGTGTACCCGTACACGAGCATATCAAGACACAGACGGGGGACTATCTGAAATATATCGAAAACTATAAAGAAAGCATCCGTAACTTGGCAAAATGCGGCGTAATGGTAGTTACCTACAACTTCATGCCTGTATTGGACTGGACACGTACCGACCTTGCCTATACAATGCCCGACGGCTCTAAAGCTCTCCGTTTTGAGAAAGCGGCTTTCGTTGCTTTCGACCTTTTCATCCTGAAACGTCCGAACGCAGAAAAAGATTATACTCCTGAAGAAATAGCCAAAGCTAAAGCTCGTTTCGCACAAATGAGCGAGGATGACAAGAAACTGTTAGTTCGTAATATGATTGCCGGACTTCCAGGTTCTGAAGAAAGCTTCACCGTAGAACAGTTCCAAGAAGCCTTAGACCGTTATGACGATATTGATGCTGAAAAACTTCGTTCCAACTTGATTTTCTTCTTGAAAGAAATTGCTCCTGTTGCCGATGAGGTAGGAGTAAAGTTGGTGATTCATCCGGACGACCCCCCTTATAAAATCTTGGGTCTGCCGCGTATCTTGAGTACGGAAGAAGACTTCAAGAAACTGATTGAAGCCGTACCTAACGAATCCAACGGGCTTTGCCTGTGCACAGGTTCTTTCGGTGTACGTGCAGATAATGACCTTGCCGGCATGATGGAACGTTTTGGCGACCGTGTGAACTTTGTGCATTTGCGCAGTACACAGCGTGACGAAGAGGGTAACTTCTACGAAGCTAACCATTTGGAAGGAAACGTAGATATGTATAATGTAATGAAGGCTCTTATCCTTCTGCAACAACGTCGTAAATGTTCTATTGCTATGCGTCCCGACCACGGACATCAGATGATTGATGACTTGAAGAAGAAAACAAACCCCGGATATTCTTGTTTAGGCCGCCTTCGCGGATTAGCGGAACTTCGCGGTTTGGAAATGGGTATCGCTAAGTCTATCCTCTAATCAGAGTACATAATTAGCATTATTATAATAAGAAACACTATGGCTATTATTGATTGATAATAGTTGTAGTGTTTTTTATTTGGTCTTTTTCGTCGCCGCTGGTTGAGGAATAATTGAATCAATCGAATAAATCTCCGACGTGCGTATCTTTATCAGCTTTTTTTGCCGGTTTCGTTTTCTTCGGTTCGGGGATAATTTGCATTGCAATTTGGGCACAGGCTTCGGCATCAGCAAGTGCGTGGTGGTGATTTTCCAAGTTATATCCGCATTGTTCTGCTACCGTATGTAGTTGATGATTGGGTAGCTCCTTTCCGAAAACTTTCCTCGAAGTACGGCAAGTACAATAAAACTTATAATTGGGATAAGTCATATCATACAATTCGTGAACCGCACGGAGACAACCTTCATCAAAAGGACTGTTGTGGGCGACAAGCGGCAATCCATCTATCAACGGCTTGATTTCCGCCCATACATCGGGGAAATCTTCGGCTTCTATCGTATCGTCATAAGTTAATCCGTGAATAGCTGTCGTCCATTGTGTGTAGTAATTGGGGGCGGGACGAATCAGGCGATAGATTTTATTCACAATCTTACCGCCCCTAACAATGACAACACCGATACTGCATACACTGGTACGCTTGCCATTGGCTGTCTCAAAGTCGATTGCTGCAAAGTTCTTCATCGCTTCCGTTGCTTTTTGTCTGCAAAGATAGATAAAAAATGAGGTTGGGAAAAATATAATCACAGGATTGATAAACAGAAACTTCCTGCCGATAATTGAATTACTATATACCTCAGGACTTTTTTTGAAGAAAACCTCTCTTGATTAAGGAATTTATATTATTTTTGCTCAACATAAACAAAAAGGCATGGACAAAACATACTTTAAGTCTAAATACGTTTTAATTTTTATTCTTTCGTTGTTTATTTTTATAAGCGGATTGAATTACAAACATTGGTGTGTCACTAATAATTTGACTCCCAAGCGTATTTCCCTTATCTATTCCGTATCTGCAAACGATATTGGCAATAAAAACTTAGAGAAACTGCTGTCTCGGGAGTTCCGGCAACAGGGTATAGAGCCTATATTTGACAGGTTCTATCTTGATTGCAATAAATTAAATGAAAAAGAAGAAATAGAGCATGTAAGAAAATATCTGGAACTGCTTGAAAATAAATCCACAGACCTTATTCTGACTATCGGTGACCAGTCGGTTTATGCTCTTTTATCCACTCACCACCGACTGTTGTCTTCGGTTCCTGTGGTAGCTTGCAATGTACGTTTCCCTAATGAAAAACTGATAGAAGAATATGATTCGCGTAAAGTGTATGTATTGCGTGACAGCCCTGACTTGAAACGCAACATTGACTTTATAAAGACATTGTACCCCCACAACGATATGGAAATCATTTATAACATAGACCTCACCTTTCTTGGACATAAATCTTTCGATAAACTTTCCCGGGTGGTTGACAGAAAAAGTGTAAGAGTTCTAGGTTATCAGAAGGCATTTGTACAGGAGTGTGATTATAAACATTTGACGGAAATGATTGAATATTTCAATTTGACTCCCGGCTTGGTAAATGATAGTCTTAAAAAGAGCGGTTTGACTGTAAGCCTTTGTCCTTTTCGCTATATAAGAGGAGCCGCTTTGCTGGTTATGCTGGAACAATCGAAGAGAGCTCGTAAAAACCAGGCGTTCTTGCTGGACAAATTAGATATGATGGCTATTCCGATAGTAACAGCTTTGAATATTCCTTCTTTTAGTTGTGTTCGCGAGGGTTTTGGTGAAAACGCCAAAGTGGTAGGGGGCTATATGGCTACCGAAGATATTTCGGCAAAGGCGGCTGCTAGTCTTGCTGTACGCCTTTTGAAGAAAGAGAAGATAGGAATGCCTAAAATAAGGGATTTGGAGAAAGAATATGTACTGGACTGGACGTATTTTACCGAATATGCAGGTGATATCAGCAATGTTCCGAAAGATGTACGTATTATCAACTATCCGTTTTATGACCGTTATCGGAAAGAACTTTATATATTGGGTGGATTATTCGTTCTCTCATTTATTCTGGTTACCATCAGTCTGTTGCGCACGCACCGCCGTTCGTTGATAGAACGCAGAAATCTTCAAATACTGGAAGAAGTCCACAAACGATTGACCCTTTCAATGGATGGGGGTAAAATCTCACTATGGAATATTCAGGACGGTGTTCTTGAATTCGATGACAATTTTGCGCAGTTGGTCGGCCTTGAACAGCGTAGGTTCACGAGAGAGGATATTATGAAATATACTCATTCTGAAGATAAGCAGTTGCTGAATTCATTCTATGAAACGCCTCATCAAGCTATCGGTATGCAGATACAGCGGATACGTTTCTGTTTTGAAAAAGAAGGAGCCGATTACGAATGGTATGAAATCCGGTGCAGCAGCTTGAAAGATGCTAAAGGGGAGATAATGCTGGCAGGTATCATGCAGAATATCCAGAAAGTGGTAGAGCATGAACAACAACTGATTCTGGCGAAACAGATAGCCGAAAATGCTGAATTGAAGCAATCATTCCTGAACAACATGAGCCATGAAATCCGTACACCGCTCAATGCCATTGTAGGTTTCACCAACCTGTTGGTGGGCGAAGGAGCCGACGAAATAGAACCGGAAGAAAAGGCCGCCATGCTTGAGATTGTCAATAACAATAATGAATTGCTTTTAAAACTGGTGAATGACGTTTTGGAAATCTCCCGTTTGGATTCGGGGAACTTGTCCTTTGATATAAAGGAGCATAACATCACGAGAATAGTGAGGGAGATTTATATGACTTACCAATCAATGATTCAGCCTTCATTGCAATTTGTTCTCGAACTGGACGAAGCAATCGACTTGCCGGTTCATATCGACTGTTACCGTTTTACGCAGGTCATCTCCAACTTCCTGAACAATGCGAACAAGTTTACCAGGGCGGGAACGATTACTTTGGGATGTGAAATATACAAGGAACACAAAGAAGTCCGCATCTATGTGAAGGATACCGGCAAAGGCATTGATGATAAAGAACTTATGCTGATTTTTGACCGTTTTTACAAGACGGACGAATTTGAACAGGGTAGTGGCTTGGGACTCTCCATTTGTAAAGTGATTATCGAACGGCTGGCAGGTCGTATAGAGGTACATTCGGAAGTAGGTAAAGGCAGTTGCTTTTCTGTTATTTTATCTTTGGCAGATACAATTTGAAACAATAAACGACATCTAAAAGGAACAACGAATAATGAAAGATAAACTAAAATCCTGGCAGGGATGGTTACTGTTCACTCTCGCAATGGCTGTTATATTTGCATTAGGGGTAATCATCTCATATCTGATGGAACGCAGGACGGAAGTTGTGAATGTAGTTTACAACAAAAAAACTGAGATAACCGGAATAGAAGCGCGTAGCTCTGTTTTTGCCGAAAACTATCTGCGTGAATATAAGACGTGGGTTGATACGGTATCCACTGGTTTAAATGGAAGAATCTCTGTCGACATGTTGGCTCAACGTCCGGAGATGGTCGTTTTATGGGCCGGATATGCTTTTTCCAAGGATTATTCTACGCCGCGAGGACATATGTACGCTTTGCAGGATATAACCCGCTCGCTTCGTTCCGGTGCGCCCATGAGTGCTGATGACGGTTTTCAGCCTGCCAGTTGCTGGATGTGTAAAAGCTCCGATGTTCCTCGCATGGTGGCGACTATCGGGGTGGATTCTTTCTATAATAATAAATGGGCTGCATGGGGATCTGAAATAGTGAATCCCATAGGATGTGCCGATTGCCATGAGCCCAAGAATATGGAATTGCATATCAGCCGCCCGTCTCTTGTAGAAGCTTTCCAACGCCAGGGCAGGGACATTACCCAAGCTACTCCGCAAGAGATGCGTTCATTGGTGTGCGCACAGTGTCATTCGGAATATTATTTCAAAGGCGATATAAAATATCCGACTTTTCCCTGGGATAAAGGCTTCACGGTTGAGGATATGGAGAAATATTATGATGAAACGGGATTTACGGACTATATTCATAAACTGAGTCGTGCCCCTATATTGAAGGCTCAGCATCCCGATTACGAAATTTTTCAGATGGGCATACACGGTCAACGTGGTGTGTCATGCGCTGATTGCCATATGCCTTACGATGATGAAGGCGGGGTGAAGTATAGCGACCATCATATTCAGAATCCGTTGGCTGTGACTGAACGTACTTGTCAGGCTTGCCACCGTGACAGCAAGGAAACACTCTGCAAGAATGTGTATGACCGTCAGCAAAAGGCGAACGAACTGCGCTCCCTTTTGGAAAAGGAATTGGCGAAAGCGCACATTGAAGCCAAATTTGCCTGGGATACAGGGGCTACAGAGAACGAAATGCAGGAAGTACTGCTTTTGATTCGCCAGGCACAATGGAGATGGGATTTCGGTGTAGCCTCGCATGGCGGTTCCTTTCATGCTCCGCAGGAAACAATGCGTATTTTGGGACACGGGTTGAACAAAGCATTCCAAGCCCGAATGGCAATCAATAAAATCCTTGTATCACACGGATATACGGATGAAGTTCCATTCCCGGATATTTCAACAAAAGAAAAGGCGCAACAATATATCGGTTTGGATATGCCTGCTGAAAGGGCAGCAAAAGATAAGTTTTTGAAAGAAGTGGTTCCTAAGTGGCTTCAAAAGGCAAAGGCAAACGGGCGTATTGTGAATTAGAATTTATTTTCACTATATTTGTCTGCAATATAAATCCAATAAGATTATGTCAACAAAAACAATGAAAGAGAAAGCAACCGAGTTGTTGCAGAGATGTGAAGTTGTAGTGCTTGCTTCTGTAAATGAAGAGGGGTATCCCCGTCCTGTGCCGATGAGCAAGATTGCAACAGAGGGAATTTCTACTATTTGGATGTCTACCGGAGCGGACTCATTAAAGACCATCGACTTTCGTAAGAACCCGAAAGCCGGATTATGCTTTCAGGATAAGGGAGACAGCGTAGCCTTAACGGGAACTGTGGAAGTGGTGACGGACGAGAAAATGAAAAAGGAACTTTGGCAGGACTGGTTTATCGAGCATTTCCCCGGTGGCCCTACCGACCCCGGTTATGTACTGCTGAAATTTGAATCGAATCACGCGACTTATTGGATTGAAGGGACATTTATTCATAAGAAACTGGACTAGTCCTTCATACATTCCTATTCCTGTGGGATAGGGAAATATAAAAAGAGAGAAACATTCTTTCCTTCCGAAGAAGAATGTCTCTCTCTTTCTGATGATAGTTGGATAGATGGTATATCTATTCTCCGTGTTTCATTTAGAATTCGAACTTCTCCAGTTTCATTTCAGCTAATTCCTGAATGATACCTACATATTTGCCGAAGTGTGGAGACTTCTCGTGAGCTGCCAATACTTCAGCATTCTGCCATGTTTCACAAATCATGAAAACGTCGTGACGGGTACTGCTTTCGAAAGTATCATAAGCAATGCATCCTTCTTCCTTCAAAGAACAAGCAGTCAGTTCCTTAGCTGCTTCAATCGCTTTCTCGCGGTTTGTCTCGCTTACGCGGACAAAAACATTTAATCTTATCATAGTCTTTTTATTAAATGATTAAAAATGGTTTTATCACATCTTCGTGATTAAATCGCAGGCAAAGATACTATTTTTGTGCTTTCCCGGATAGCTTGTTCTTTAAATTTCACCAAAACGTCATATAATCATAAAAAACGATTATATTTGCCCTTGAAATCAAAAAGCAACTATTTTGGGAGCAACTCTTAAATTTATTCTGGCTTAATATTAGCCTCACGAACCACAGGCTAATTTCTTTCGTTTGAGTAATTCCACTCGAACCGGTTTTTCATTTTGTTATTTTTATTATTTACTGCATGGTTTTTCGAAACATATGCGATATGAAAACGAATGGAAAATTTCGTAAGAAATAGTAAGCTGAACATAGAAAAAGAGATTGAAAGAATTGAGCGACAGTCGGTTGCCCCACTTGATAAGATAAAGCAGATTATTGATGTCATACAGACGTCTCTTATCCTGTTGAAGTCCGCCGTTGCCGAATACCAATTCACGAATCCGGAAGAAGAAATCTTGTTCTTCAAGACCTGGAAACCTCAAATTTCCGGGCTGTTGATGTTTTATGTCCGCTTGTATCAGATTGAAAAGAAACGTATCGGCGAATCTCCGTCTACCCAATGCAAATATCTGAAGTCGGAATTGGAGAACTTGAAAAAGTATTTCTTGAATAATCCCTTTTATGATTATTACCGTACTGGCAGGACGGAACTCGACGAACAATATTTTGTCAGAAGAAACTATGACATTCTAGCAGATACCTGTTTCGGGCTGTTGGACAGGGATTCTTCTTTCACTACCCTGCATGATTCAAGTGTGGCGGAAATCATAGCCAACAATCGTTTAACGGAATATCTGTCTGCTGAAATAGAGATATTATCAGACGAACTTCATCTGAAACTCACTTCAATAGTAGAAAGCCGGCTATTGCAGTGGACGGATAGCAAAGTCGCTTTGGTTGAGTTTATCTATGCCCTGTATGCGGGCAAATGCTTCAACAATGGAAATACCAGCTTAAAAGACATAGCTTTCTGTTGCGAAACTCTTTTTAATATTGAGATAGGAGACTTTTATCGTATCTTCCTGGAAATCAGAAATCGGAAGAAGAGCAGGACGCAGTTTCTTGATAAGTTGAAAGATAAAATTATAAAGATGATGGATGAGCTGGATAGATAAATTTCATGCCGTCTTGTGACATCTTGTGAATTATACAAATGGCTAATATCCAACTTTGCGAAGAAAAAGATTTGATTCATAAAGAAAGATAACAGCTTTTGTATAATTATGGAAACAACATTTACATGGGAGATTAGGGTGAAGAATTGCCCTTTATTGATTAAGAAATGTAGCCACTGCGACAGTGACCGCTTTTATTGCAGTGATAAGTTCAGAATGAATGCACAGAAAAAGAACATTGATGTCTGGCTGATTTACAGATGCGTGAAGTGCGATAACACTTGTAATATGACTTTGTTTTCGCGAACCAAACCCGACCTGATTGATAAGAAACTGTTTCATAGCTTTTCGATGAACGATAGGGAAACGGCCTGGCAATATGCTTTCTCGGTCGGAATGGCAAGCAAGAACAATCTTCAATTAGACTATGATAGCGTTGAATATGAGGTAACGAGTGACATTTCATCGGAAGCCATTATGGATATGACCGATGAAGCGATAAGTGTCCGAATCAAATGTGATTTTGACTTGAACCTGAAATTATCATCATTGATAAAGAGATGTCTTCCGCTTTCCAGTACCCGGTTAAAGTGTATGTTTGAGAAGGGAGAGATTTCTCTTCTTTCGGGCAAACAGCCTTATAAGTATAAAGTAAAGAAAGGAGATATTATTTTGATACATAGAAAGTGCTTGCTTGATATTTTAGGATAAAGTCCGTAATATAGATTTTTTTTATAGCTTTGTAAAATGATGGCATATAAAAAGTAATATCACCCTAATAATCGAAGATATGAAAAAAGTATTTTTATTGGCTTTTGCCTTGTTCGCATGGAATATCCTTGCCAATGCTCAAGAAAGTGACGAAAGATATGTTGAAGTGACCGGTTCTTCGGAGATAGAAGTCGTCCCGGACGAAATACACTTTCTGATTCAGATAAAGGAATATTGGGAAGAAGAATATACGGGTAAATCGAAGAAAGAGGAAGACTTTCGGACGAAAGTGCCGTTGGCTATGATAGAGAAAGATTTGCGTAAAAGTTTGCGTAAAATAGGAATATCGGATGAGGCTATCCGTACGCAGGAAGTAGGGGACTATTGGCGTCAGAGAGGAAAGGAATTCCTGATTGGCAAACAACTGGATATCCGTCTTACGGATTTCGAGCAAATCAATTCTATTATCCGGTCTGTCAATACATGGGGAATTGAGTCCATGCGTATCGGGGAACTGAAACATAAGGACTTGCCGATGTACAGGAAGCAGGGAAAGATTGAAGCATTGAAAGCAGCCCGTGAGAAGGCATCCTATCTGGTGGAAGCAATGGGACAGCAATTGGGTGAAGTCATTCGTATCGTTGAACCTGCCGATAACAACATAAGCCGTTATATTCCTTTCCAGGCACAGAGCAATGTCAGCATGGGGACGGCAGCTACCGAACAGTACCGTGTCATCAAGCTGAGATATGAAATGACTGCCCGTTTTGCCATAAAATAAAAAAAATGCCTATCTTTGCCGCATGACTAAAAATAATAAATCGGATTTGGTTTAGTAAACAGTCTGTGTCTCTGACACAGATTGTCCTTTCGTTTGCTCTCGGATGATTCCTTTCGGGAGTAATTCTTGTGTCTTTATAATTTCAATTTTAAACTGCGTACAATGACAGAAAAAGCATTGTTATGCTTTCAATACGTACGCTCTATACATTAAGATAATGAATAACGAAAATAATACCAATCCTCAATCCGGCATTAACCTGAATATGTATGGCTGGAATGAGATGCTAAACCAACTTAAAGAAGAATCATTATATAGTACCCTTGCCCACGGTCGTGTATCCATTGTGCATCGGACGTGTTATGAGATAGTTTCTGAAAATGGCTTGTTTCAGTGCGAACTGACAGGTAACATGATGTACGGGAAATCAGATTTTGAATTACCTTGTACGGGTGATTGGGTAATCTTTCAGCCGTTTGATGAAAATAAAGGGATTATAGTTGATATGCTGCCCCGTGAACGGACATTGTATCGCAAGAAAAGCGGGACAGTTGCTGATAAACAAGCCATTGCTTCTTATGTCGATAAGGCATTTATAGTACAAAGCCTTGATGATAATTTCAATGTCCGCAGGGTAGAACGTTTTATGGCTCAGATATTGGAAGAAAATATCAGTTCCGTATTGGTACTCAACAAAGCCGATTTGGATTTTGACAGGCAGAGTGTTGAAGGACAAATAAAGCATATCGCCTGTCAGATACCTGTCTTTTTTACGAGTATCCGTCAACCGGAGACTATTCTCCGGCTACGCGAATCCATATCAGAAGGCGAAACGGTTGTATTTGTCGGTTCTTCGGGTGTGGGGAAAAGCTCTTTGGTGAATGCGCTTTGTGAAAAGTCGGTATTGCTCACATCTGATATAAGCCTGTCCACAGGAAAAGGTCGTCATACTTCGACCCGCCGTGAAATGGTATTGATGAACAGTTCGGGTGTTTTAATCGACACTCCGGGCGTCCGTGAATTTGGCTTGGCCATTGACAATCCCGATTCTCTTGCCGAAGTACTGGAAATCTCCGACTATGCGGAGTCGTGCCGTTTCAAGGATTGCAAACATATCAATGAACCGGGCTGTGCTGTTATAGAAGCAGTCAATAGTGGCGCATTAGATTCAAAAGTTTATGAGAGCTATCTGAAACTTCGTCGGGAAGCGTGGCATTTCTCTGCTTCCGAACATGAGAAACGTAAAAAGGAGAAATCCTTTACCAAACTGGTGGAAGAAGTGAAGAACCGCAAGGATGCAAGCCGCTGATTTCTACTCAAAATGCGATGCAGGTATCACTGGATGCCTGCATCGTTTTACGCTTATTTATAGACATGAATAATGAAAGTATGTTCATCTTCCAACTAACTCTGCACGTGTGCTGTATATTCATTTATTTTTGGGGACTTCTTTCACATTATTGCCGGATGGTTTTTAAGATTAAATCTTTGAGTTGTTGCTCTGTTGGAAGTTGTAATTTATATTTAGAAACGAATATTTGTTCATCCATTCCAGCAGTAGCATATTGCACCAATGCGTCGTTCTTGTTTGTCACTAATAAAATGCCAATAGGTGGATTATCATCGGGTTCCATCACTTCAGCTTTGTAGTAATTTAAATAAGAATAAAGTTGTGACACATGGGCATGGTCGAATGGAGATATTTTGACTTCCAACAAAATATGAGCTTTAAGGATTCGGTGATAAAAGACCATATCAATGAAAAAATATTCGTCGCCAATCAAAATGCGTTTCTGCCTTGCCTCGAAACAAAAGCCATTCCCAAGTTCGATGATAAAGTCACGCAAATGGTCAAGTAATAAGGTTTCAAGTTCGCTCTCTTTGAGAAGTGGAACGTGTTGCTGCGGGATATTCAAGAACTCGAAAAAATAATCATCCTTAACTGTATCGGTTACGGTTTGCGGATGTATTTTTTTTTGTATGGTAGTAAGCGCATGTTCCATATCACCCGATAGTCCGATACGCTCGTAACTCAATGCGTTTATCTGTCGTTTGAGTTCCCGGACAGAAAGTCCAGTTTGGATAGTCAGCATTTCGTAATACAACCGTTTAACGAGATTATCTATCTTCATCAGTTCGATGAAATGAGAAAATGAGATAGAAGATAATAACTTTTCAGCAGGTATGTTTTCATCATTATCTTCATTTTCAATGTTTTGTAATTTATGAGACAGTGTCTCATAAATCTGTTTTTCTCCATTGACAATTAATTTATGAGACGCTGTCTCATATATTAGCATGAATGAATGTTTTATTAGTAGATTAAATTGTGGATATAACAAGTAGAATTTTCTAGACCACTGAAATAGAGTGACACTTAAAGCCTTTTGATTTATTCTTTGTTCCAAATTCTTTAATAACTGTTCACCATAAGTGGCACGGTCTTCACCATTTTGTTCAAACTCTATGATATAAAATCCTATAAGCCAATTACGTACTGTCAGTCGTTGGTTTACAGCTTTGACCGCACTCTGTTGTAATTGTTGGTGTGTATCAGTTATAATGGTTGCTAATTGTTCAAAATTCATATTATACTACTTTTATGGGGCAGTAAAGGTAATGATAATAATGGGATTGCATTACTTTATATTATAAAAAGGTATACGACATACTTTGAAATACAAGATATGTGTCCCATATCTTGTATTGTTCATTGCTTACCCAGCCACATACACAATCCAATAAGTCGGCAACATAATTCATTTTAGTTTCATCTACTTCTTGTTCTGCATATTTTTGATAAAGTACATGATATTATATGCTTCTTGTTGTTCTCCACCTTCTTTTTTATATTGTGTTACAATCATAAATTTATGTTTTGTGCTGATTTATAAAAGAGCCTTTTTATTACTTATTGTCATATCTGCCTGCAAAAAGCTGTTTTCCTTTCTGGGTGTATTGTTTTATGAAATCTCCTTTTTGAAAAGTGTACATATTCCTGTCATGCTCATATTGTTTCCACAAACCAAGTTTAAGTCGTTCATATTCTTTGGCAATGGCAACATTCGTTTGAAGATAATCTCTGAAATATAATTCGTCATTATCTCCCTCGTAACACAAATGCAGATGAAATACCCGTTCGGCGAATCCTTGTAGGGTGTAACCTTTATTGAAATCAATTCGACTGTCGTTCTCTGCCATGCAGATATAGCCGCATTTTTCAATTGTACTTTTCAAATTGACGAGTTTTTCTTCTCTTGGAATTTCCACAAGTATATCTATGATAGGCTTTGCCCAAATTCCTTTAATTGCCGTACTGCCTATATGACTAATACGTTCAATGCTGGGAACTCTCTCTTTCAGCAACTCCGCTTCTTCCTTATACCAGTCTGCCCAGCATTCTTGGTGTGCAGTCAGGGTTATGGGGAATAATTGCCAAAGTTCGTCTAAAGACAATTCAGTTAATTTCTTTTGTTCCATGTCATGAGCTAATTGTTACTAACCTTACTTGCAACCTTCTTCATACCATTTCAAGAACTCATCAATTAAAGGTCGGGGATTCAAATATAGTGTTCTTATCCATATTATATTGTTTTAATTAGTTGTAAATGTCCAGTGGACAATCGGTTGTTAGGGTGATTTATCTGTTTATTATTGATGAAAGTTCATTCTCTTTTGTTATACCAAGCCAAGGAATCTAAAGATACTTCCTTCAAATCTTCTTCATTTTCATTATGCGGGATAAGGTCGGCATATTCCTGTATAATAGGAAGTAGTGTCAATAGGTTTTCTTTGGGAAATTGAATTAAAAGTTGACTAATAATCCAATATTTCCAAATGATGTCATTTTCCCGATTTAACAGTATTGGCTCAATGCTTGGTAAAAGTTCTTTGTGAAACTTGGGTAAGACATGAATAATCTCTAATGCTACAGGCCAATTCATGTCAGCAATCCATTCCAAAAGAGGGGTTGCCACAGCCGATACTTGTTCAGGGGTAGCCAACGACAGACGCTTGGCTGCATCTAAATCAAATTTATCTTTAGGTATCAATTTTTGTTCATTCATATTCATCAATGGAATGCAGCTTACCGCCGTTAGACGGTACAGGTGCTTGTTATCAATCTATTTAGTAAATACTTACTAAAACTCCTGTTTGAGAGTTCAATGCTTTTTCATAAAAGGTTTTCAGATTGAAGAACTCTTGTTTCAACTCTTTTTTTAGTTGTTCCTCATTCTTCTTTACCCAAATATTGGGATATATTTTAGCTTTTCTGAATTTAGACAAATTCATTTTCGTAATAAGCGTATCTATATCCACTTCATTCAGTGCTTTTATGATAGTATGAATTTCATATGGAGCAGTATATGCTATAAAACTCTCACAATCAAGAACGTGTACACCAACAACAGCTTCGCTTAAAGGTTCTCCTTCAATAGGCTCTTGTGAAGACTTATCGGTTAATAAAAAGTGAAGTCCATCCCATAACTTGTCAATACCATAAGATATGGTTGTTTTCTCCTCTCCGTAATTTTCCACTGCTTCAAATAAATTATCGTTATCAGATAATATATTCATTGTGTTTTCATCTGTCAGCATGTAAACTCCTAACATTCCCATAATTATTTTCTATTTTATTGTTATTAATGGTTTGGAAAGGAACACCGTTTAGGGGGTGCCTTTCTTGTTAATGGTATATTATCCCCCCCAATGTTTTAGATATTCCTCTTTCACATTCAATAGCTTTGTGATACGTTCTTTTCCGCTATCGTGTGTCATAGAGATTACTCCATCATCGGTTAAATATTTTTGCTCCTCAAATGGTGCAGGAAAAGGAAAACTATTTATATATTCATAATCTAAACCAGCTTTCAGATTATCCAGCTCCTCTTTTTTTACTTTTTTGTATAAGATAATAAGTAGAGAACAGAACATATCATAAACAAGACTGGCATATAATGCCGGAATTATATTTTCGTCTATACATTCAGCAGTTAAACTAATTGTTAGCCATTTATCCGTAACATTTACGGTTCTGAATTTAGGTTCAGGCCAAAAGAAACACTTCTCATGATTGTATGCCGAATTGAACATAAACTTATGAATGTCAGGATTGTATTTATTAAATGAAAGGAAAATATGATAATTATATTTCTCTTCCGACATCAACCGAAGTTTGAGGAGATATTTTTCATAAATATACTTCCAAACATATTCACTTATCATAAATGACACACGAGGACGATGTATCAATGCTTGATAATTTGAATTGAAATCCATTGCTCCATTTGTTAATCTTGATAATTTCATATACGTTGTATTGTTACCATTAATGGGTTTCAGCTAACTGCGTTTAGCAGTTTAGGTGATTGTTACCTGCTATTCGTATTTCCAACAGGTTATTTTTTTAGGATTTTCTATGTTGTAGCTTAAAGCAACTCCTTTATCATCAAAGAGTTCTATAATTTGTTCTCCCTTGTTTATAGTCAACGTATCAATAATTTTCTTTTCTTTTAGTGAGTAAATTGATATTTGATTTCTATTTATAAAATTAATATTATTAAGATACATTAATTCCTCATTTTCAGAAATCCAAAATTTACGATATTCGGCGTCAAGTATGATCTCATTCGTGATATTCGGTTGATTCGCTGAAATTGTAATAATCTTATTTGTTGGCACAATGTGTTCATGCGTATTTGACGTTGCTTCTACAATTTTGCCCAAATGAAAATAAAATGTACCGGAGTTACCTTTCCATGCTGAATAATATATATCTGTTCTGATAATTTCCTCTAATTTATTTTCCATCAAATAATACTTCAAGACCGTTCCCGTTTTGGGACAAAAAATCAGGAAAGTATCGGGAGTTTCTCCTTGAATGATACCTTTACAGGATTTAAGTTTTTTCTTTATTCCTTTTTCTGTCAGATAATTATACACACATAGATAATCACTATTGTAATTCATCAACAAAAGAGAATCTTTATTATTTGAGGAAATATAATCACTGTACCGCTGTATGCCTTTGTCAAACTTTTTTATAATGGATAAGTTTATTCTGTCTATTTGAAATATTTTGTTGTCGGATACGGCAAACATATTTCTTCCATCAGAATTAAAATACAGACACCTTACAATATTTTTTATTGATACAGAATTTAATTCTTTTCCGTCAGAGAAAGAGAGTTGGCGCAATTTTATGGAAGGGAAAGCCGATCCCCAGCCATCGGAAAGATAAAATCTATTTTTGTCAAAAGGATCAATAATAGGCTTTAATCCACCATAGGCTCCATTTTTCAGTTCAATCGTCCAAGCTTCTTTTATTTTCATTTCTTCTAATATTTTTAATTGCAGGTAATGGCACGGAAATATGCACCGTTTAGGTGCTTAATTTTCATGTTCAAGACAGTTTTACCCGCCTTGCCTTGTTACATATTATATAGAACTTCAATTTTTAACTGCTGTTTCCGACAGAAAGAGGTGTGAAGTTCACGCTTACACCTTGCTTGTTTTATTACTGCTCTTATCTGTATTTCATTCATTTTTTGTTCTCCTTTCTTCTGTTTTATGGGATTTTTCTGTATTTGTTCACGGCAGGGCATAGCTATCCCATGTTACTATCATGCCACTTTTCGTCTGTGTATGTCGCAATGCTCCAATACAACCGTATATGTTGTGCTGCCACTTGCTACCGTTGTGTGGCTGTAAACTCTCATTTGTCCGCAGCACTCGCAGAAATACGGGTTTTCATACTCGCTTTCTTCCTGCTGCAACTTGGTTTCCTCAATCTCGCTTTTATCCCGTCCGAAGTATTCTTCCGGCAAATTACCTTTGTTGGAGTAGAAGCCGTAATACCTCACGATGCGGAAGTAACGCAGGGGAACGTGTTGCAACAATCGGGGGAAGAACTCACGATAGTGCAATGTCAGTTCCTTTTCTACCGGATTTCTTCTGTCGGGCGAGTTCAGGTAGTCACGATAGCGGAATGAAATGTTTTCACCATCCATTGCCGTAATCTTATACTCACTCAAACACGCTCTTTTGGAATATCTGCCTACATATTGTATCACCTGCTCCGGCATTTGTATCGGCGGCTCCAAATGCACAATCCAATCCTTTTTGTTCGCCACCTTTTTGATGAAGCCCATAAACTCCATGCGGTCACGAAAATCATGTTCCAGTCTGCCCGCATCGAACAGTTCTATCAACGCATTTTCAAACTTGTAGCAGAACACCTTACAGATAGAGGGGATATGTACATAGTCACGTTCGGGAATGACAATCTTTCCTTTGCTGTCAATACCACCCCACGACATAATCATGTGCGTGTGTACATGAAACTGCTTCGTTTCCCCGTAGGTATGTAACACGGCAATCACTCCGGTTTTCAAGCCGAACTTGTGCTGCATCCAGTCCTTAACAGTTTCAGCCGATGTGCGCATCAAGATATTCAATATTTCTTTCTTATTGTGCTTCACCAAATCCAGTAATATATGCGGCAAGGTCATAACCACATGGCGGTGTGGCACTCGCAGCAACTTGTCTTTCATGCGTCCCGCCCATTTCAGCGTATCACGCCAACCGCATGACGGGCAGAAACGGTTCTTGCAGCTATGGTAGATTTCCCGTACTTCGCCACATTCGGGACAAGCATATGTATCTATGCCTAAAGCTGCTGTACGGCATACACGGATAGCGTTCACCGCCTTGTACTGTTCGGGGGTGATATACTCCGCCGGGTGCTGTGCATACTCGTCCCACCACCGATTGAAGAAATCCGATAAACGGTACTTCTTTGTATTGTAACTGGCTGTATATATGCTATTTAACAAATCTACCATATTAGTGAGTTTATTTTTGTTCGTCTTTAACTTGCTGATGTAAGTCGTTGATTTATAGTTGCTTTAGTTGTCTTGAATGCGTTAATAACCACACCTCATGGTGTAGTTCCTAATCTCTATTATCCTCATATATTTACTACCTATTAGTTTCATATTATCAGTCCTTACCGATAGGAAATGAAAGCAAGTCATCAATCATTCTGTTTTGAATCTCGGTCAAACCATTTCCCCAAAGTAAAGCTAATCTTTTGATAGCTTTAACTCCCTGTTCTTGTAATTTGGGTGAGAGACGCCCAGTGATTTTTATTTGTCCAAAGGCAGTAGCGTAAGTCACCATGTCGCTTTGTGTCATATCCATTTCTTTCTTTGAAGCTAGTTTTTTAACCACTTCGGGGTCAAGACTTTCAACAGGAATATATTCCATGCCCCAGTCGTGTTCTATCAGATACTTGGGATAATCAAGAAAGTTGAGTTTGGGATTTTTTCTGATCGTTTCTTCAAGAGAATCTAACGTATCACTTCCCTCATCGCTACCAAAAGGTGCTTCTTCGTCTACGCAATCATAATAGAGTTCTTCCGTGAAGTGTTCGGTAAATCGGGGATGAGAAGTCTTGGGATGCAAACCATATTCTTCGGAATCAATATAAATTCTGTGCATGAAGTCGAAGTTGGCGTCTTCTACATACCCTTTTTTCTCTTTCGAGTGAATAAGTTTCTCTGCTTGTTTCAGGCATTCTTCTTCTGTGTCGAAATCCTTGATTTCAAATTTACCGATACTGTTGAACTTACCATAGTTTACAGCAAAATCACAGCCACTATAATCAATCCACCAAAATTTATGAGATTTCTCATCTTTATAAATAAATGCTCTTTTCATAATATTGTGTGTTTATTGTTGGGAGAGAGTAATGTCTCTACTATAGACAAAAGTAGGAAAACTGTTGAGTTATCACCTATATGTCTTCGTATTTCTTCTGTATTTTTACAAAATAAGTCTTGTTTATTCATTTTTTACTGTTTTTTCGAGAAAACAGCAAAAAAGTTTGAGTTACGCAAAAAGGTTGCGCACCACTACGCCTATCTTTGTCGAAGAAATAAGAAAACAGGTCAAGTACGGGTTACTTCAACACACTCTTTAAGGTAGAACATTACCAGTACGATTATCCGTTTTCCTGTTTCGTAAAGGGGCAGTAGCTCAGTGGGTAGAGCATCATCTTTAATCTTGAGATCATCTTGATAAAAAGGTCAATTAAGATTTACTTCTATCCCGTGACGGTCGTCGGTTCGACTCCGGCCTGCTCCACCTCTTTTTTATCAACTAAGGTCAAGGAAGACTTACTTCAAAACCGCAGGAATGCTCCATTGACTCACAGTCTTCCGATTACCTTACTTAAAACACAACGTATGAAAAAAGATTAGTTGAAAGTATCTATCAGGCAAATTGTTGATCTCTATTGAAACGATACAGGCATCTCCGGATGCTTGCTTTGCAGATTGAAGTGCTGTTCGTTATTGTTATCAATATCGTATATCCGCGTGTTTATTATCTTTTCTTGATTTAAATTTGCCTTTTTCCTGTCATATCCGTAACTTTGTAAATCAAAGAATCCGATATGAATCAGGAGTTATTAGTAACAAAGCCGATACAATTCTACTCTCCGTAGATGCGCTTCCGGTGGTAAGAATTAGGATAGCCGGAAACGAATTGTCAGGCTATTGAGAAAGAATGTACGATTAAGAATACAAACTAAAAATAGTGGCATAAATGATAACTTCCTGTATAGCAGTAATATTCGGTTTCCGCTTTTTCGGCAGAGGATTGCATGAAATCTCCGGGGAAGAAATGGCGATTATTGCATTTTTCATGTTGTTTCTGTTTGTTCCGTGCCTGTGGCTTGTCAGGTATTTAAAAGATGACGAAATAGATTCAAATAGACAGGATAAGCTGGTGGAGATACATATTGCCCTGGCTATCGTCCTGACTGTTGCGGGTGGTGTCCTTTCCCGGATGTCCGTACTTGTCAATAAGTGGATAGACGAACAACCGTTCATTGTTGCAGCTTACATAGCGTTGGCACTTAGTGTTTTTGGTGTCGTTATCGGCAAGGCTATTGATTTTTGGGTATATTATTTGAAGAAAAGAATATTCTAAGACAGTATGATAGAGTACATGAATATTCCGGTTTTGGTTTGTGTCTCCCTGTTAGGGGTGGGGGCTTTTGTTATGATAGTAGGCTCGCTATTGAAAAAGCAGTGGGCTACGGATGGGAAAAAGACTTCGTTATCCATTTACCTTTTATATCTTTTCGCAATGTCAGGTTCCGGCTGGACATGGTATAATAATATACATAAAGCCCGTGCGTTGGCAGAAGGCAACCGATACACTTTAGCCACTTATGAAAAAGTGTCGGGTGTCATTAAAGGGGGACATAAGGTACGCCAGTTCGGTTTTTATGTGGATGGGGTGAAATATAATACTACAACGACATATCCCAAATTTTTGGGTGTCAGCAATCCTTTGCGCATCATAGTGAGGTATGCCGTCAGCAACCCAGAATACAATAAGGCTTTCGGGGACGAGTTTGTCCCCACATGGGTACTGTCCCCACCGGAAAGAGGTTGGAAACAATACCCGCCTGCTGTTCATTGGGAAGGTGCTGTTCTGGATTCTGTTTATATGCAATCATTACAGGGTGATAATTAATCCTATGATGGTAAGTGCCGTACATACGCAGTTGATATAAGATGCTTTTCCAATGCAATATACACTTCTTTTCGATAACTGACCAAAATAGTTTTATCTGTTCGGGACGAATCTTTCTATATCTGGTACAGGTTTTATATTTTGAGTCCTTAGCCAAAGAATACCCGTAGTACACAATAGACTAATACATAATATTTCAAACCATATTTTCAATAAGAGTTTGATTATATAGTATTTCTGTTTCATTTTTCGTTTATTAATTTCCAAATTAAGTTCGGTGGCAGCATTTTAATTCAAGCTATCTTTCATCATTATTCGTAGTTGTTTTTGTGTAGGTAATGTTTTCCATCCTTTATCTGGTGCTTTTAGAGTAAACCAGGATGGTACGCTGTCTAATATAAGATGTTGGTCGGGGGCTTTTGCTAAGAATGTTACAAAGTAACGGGTTCCGATTGGAGTGTTTTTACTCTCGGCAAATGATATAAAAAAACTTCCTTTATATAAAGTCTTATTATATACAAATTCATATTTTGCACTTTGCCCTTTATAAGCAGAACCGTATTTAACAAGAGTTACTATAGAATATATGCCATCCTTTCTTACATTATTGTTTCTAATTGTTGAGACAGCATACAATAGAATGAATACTACAATAGGGATTATAAATTTAAAAATTTTGGTTTGCTTAATCATATTTATTGCTATTCTATAATGCTTTCATTTTTTTTCTCTGTTGATAATGGGTTGTAGATAGCTGACCGTTAGGGCTGCTTATCTACTTGTTAGTAACTTTGTTTTGTTGTGAGTTATTGAGACGTTGAACTAACATTTCTCTGAACTCAACACTATTACATTCATTTATAAGTTCTTTGTATTCAACAAATTCTGTTTCCGGATACACAGACTCTATCAAATGTAGCAATGTCCATTCTATCCCATATAAAGCAGTAGGTGGAAAGAGCTTGATTAAAATATGCGCTTCATCCAAAGTGATAGGCTTAGTTATCTTACCTAATAAGTCTGCATATTTATCAATCAATACATCTGTTGGTTCGTCTGTTTCATCGGGCATTGCACCCATTAAAGCTAATTGTTCAACTTCTTTTCTCATAATTCTATTATTACCAATGGTTAGAAAGGAGCATCGTCAGATGCTATCTTTCGTTGTTACCGATATTTTATTACCACAACCTTTGCTTTGGAAGTAGTATAATTTTTCCGTCTAATATATTTATGTAATAATAAGCTCCGAGCCAATTATATGCCTTTATTTTTTCATTATCGAATGGCATTATATGGGTAAAAGGAGCATCTAAATTAGGGTTCACATCTGCAACTTGCCACACAACTTCTCCTTGCAGATTTTCCCCAAAGATATTTCTATTACATCTATATTTGACCGGAACATTATATAATTTGACTACAATATCTTTGTAGCCTAATTGTTCTTTTACTTCCAAATCTTTTATATTCAACTTATTCATTATTTCGTTTCTTATCGCTAATGGCTAAGCGGAGAACGCTGTAAGCGTTAGCCCGGTTTGTTAGTAGCTATTTATTATTCATTTCCAGTATTAGGTTCACTTCCTTTTCTGTATGAGAATATTTCTTTTTTGAAACCATACTTACAGACTCTAAAGAGTGCGAGCCCAATAATGGAGATATATCTCCGTTAATCACATCATCAAAACACAAGGATTTGAGTTGCTTCATGCCTTCCAAAAATAACAAGTCTTTTAAACTTGAAATATTGATATGCTCAATAGTATTGTTGGGTACTAATTGGGCTAAATCTTGAAGTTGTTTACAGTTAAGCAACCTAAGTGTTTTAAGTCCTGATATATGGCTCAACACACTAATGTCTGTTATGTTATTGCAATAAGACAATGTTAATTCTTCAAGTCTATTTGAATTACACAAACCTCTAATATCTATCATTTTTCGAGAACGAACAATATCTAACATTCTTATATTAGTTAATTGACATAAACCATTCAAATTTATATTTTTGGCATCCCATAGTGTCAGTTCTTCTAATAAATTCATGCTTTTCAGTTCTTCCAACTCTTCAGATTTGAGATTATAAATATGTAGTCGTTTCAGGTTTATTAAAGTATCTACATTTTCTGTTTGTTTGGTATAATAATACTCTAATTCTTCAAGTTTTGAGAATAGACTGAAATCAATAGTAAAGACCTTATCAGCCCAAAGTCCCAGTTTATTTAAGCGTGGTAAAACACTTAGTTGATTTAAATTGCATGGCTCTATTGTATAGTCGTACCCTTGAACAATCAAGGTTTCAATAAAATCATATTCACATATTAGACTTACATTTAATGTGTGTTTACAGGAAATACCATAGATGTCAGTCGTTGTTGTATGGGCATCTATTAAAATATTATTATAGCCTTGATTTTTGGCAAACTCTAATCCTTCTCTTAAATAAAGAGGAGATATTATTAACCGATTTATATCTGGTACTTCTTGGAAATGTTCCATACTATTTATTTGTTTCTAATTGCTACTAATGGTTTGTGAATAACTGACCGTTAGGGCAGTTAATTCGCTTGTTAGTAACCTCTATTTTGAAGTTTGTAAAGTAAAAAATCCTGCAATCTCTTCAATTTTGGATTATGTTTATCTTCAATGTACTTTAAAATTTTTTCATTACCATTTTCTGTAATCCATAGACTTATGCTATCAGATAAATCGTGAAAATATGTGCCATTCAAATTTTCATATAAATCAACCATTTGGCACATCGTTTTCATTGGGTCATCATCAAAATTTGTTTCTAACTCATCTAATAGAGTTTTATATTTGCTATAAATATTTTCAGTCACTTTTATTTTTTCTATTTACAGGTTACTAATGTATTAATAACCACACCTCATAGTGTGGTTCCTAACCTCTATTATCCTCATATATTTACTACCTATCAGTTTCATATTATCAATCCTTACCGATAGGAAATGAAAGCAAGTCATCAATCATTCTGCTTTGAATCTCGGTCAAATCATTTCCCCAAAGCAAGGCTAGTCTTTTGATAGCCTTTACTCCCCGTTCCTGTAATTCGGGTGAGAGATGACCGGTGATTTTTATTTGTCCAAAAGCGGTAGCGTAAGTCACCATGTCGCTTTGTGTCATGTCCATTTCTTTTTTCGAAGCCAGTTCCTTAATTGATTCCGGGTCGAGAGTTTCAACAGGGATATATTCCATGCCCCAGTCATGTTCTATTAAATATTGGGGATAATCCGTGAAGTTGAGATTAGGATTTTTTCTGATAGCTTCTTCAAGCGAATCCAAAGTATCACTTCCCTCATCGCTGCCGAACGGTGTTTCTTCGTCTATACAGTCGTAGTAGAATTCTTCCGTAAAGTGTTCGGTAAATCGGGGGTGGGAAGTTTTGGGATGCAATCCGTATTCTTCGGAATCGATATAGATTCTGTTCATAAAGTCAAATCCGGTGTCTTCCACATATCCTTTTTTCTCTTTCGAGCGAATAAGTTTCTCAGCTTGTTTCATACATTCTTCTTCCGTCTCAAATTCCTTGATTTCAAACTTACCGATGCTGCCGGACTTGCCGTAATTTACGGAGAAATCACAGTCACTATAATCAATACACCAGAACTTGTGAGATTTCTCGCCTTTACAAATAAATGCTCTTTTCATAATATTGTGTGTTTATTGTTGGCAGGGAGATTAATGCGTTGATATCTCCACTATACGCAAAAGTATGAAAACTGTTGAGTTATCACCTATATGTCTTCGTTTTTCTTCTGTATTCTTGCAAAATAAGTTCCGTTCATTCTTTTTTTTACTGTTTTTTTCGAGAAAACAGCAAAAAAGTTTGAGTTACGCAAAAAGGCTGCGCATCACTGCGCCTATCTTTGTCGAAGAAACAAGAAAACAGGTCAAGTACGGGTTACTTCAACACACTCTTTAAGGTAGAACATTACCAGTGCGATTATCCGTTTTCCAGTTTCGCAAAGGAGCAGTAGCTCAGTGGGTAGAGACGGTCACCGGTTCGACTCCGGTCTGCTCCACAAAAACAAATATAGAGGTAGGACAGTAGCTTCGGGATTATCTGAAATGAGGTCAACCGGAGCTTACTTCTTAAAAGTGAATATTACTGGTTTGAATCCAGTCTGTTCTACCTCTTTTTATAAACTAAGGTCAAGGAAGGCTTACTTCAAAAACCGCAGGAATGCTCCATTGATTCACAGTCTCCCGATTACCTTACTTAAAAAACACAACGTATGAAAAAAGATTTGTTGAAAGTAACTATCAGGCAAAATGCAATTTATTTGCCAGTGATAGAAGGAACAGAAAAGCGCGAAGCATTGACTTCGACTACTGTAACATTGGTTGCTCAACTCCGTAAAGTAGGATATACTCTGTCCGAGGAGTTGCTGCATGCTGTCAACCAGTTGTACCCGGCGCAACAAGTGGAGATTCTTCAGGTGATGAAGGAAGTATTGGGCGTGACGCTCAATTGGGCTCCATTGGTGAAAGGCTGGGATACACCTACCGGAGAAACAGGATTAGACCATTTGATAACATGGATTGCCAACATCTTCAATAGCAAGAAAGGCGTGAAGCTGCCCTGCGGACATGTGATTCCCGATAATACCTTCCCTTTGGAGCGATACAACGGCTGCCCGTTCTGCGGAACTCCGTTTGAAACGGCCGCTACGGAATACTTCGGACAGGGAAGCAAGCTAAAAGTCCTTGAACTTTGGCGGGAAGAGGATTTGAATGGTTTCTTCCGCGACCTGCTTGAATCGCGTACGGCTCTTGATGCCACGCAAGTGGATAGCTTGAAGATTTTGCTTGGCGAACTTCCGTTGCCGGCAGTCGGAATCAAGATGAAAGAAACTTTGATGCTGGTGATAGATACATTGGTGGAGCAGGACAGGGCGCAGGAAGCGCAAATCTATTTCTCCACTCCGAACGATATATTGCGTTATCTGTGGTATAAGAAAACCGGATTCCTGCAAATCATCGAACCTAAGACTATCATCCGTAAGGCGGGTAGAAACAATGCGCATATAACTGCTGTTTTGGATAAAAGCCGTTCGGCTGCTCAGACGAAGCGTGAGAAACTGAAGTTGAAATACGTCCGCCGTGAATGTAAAATGGTAGCCCTCTGGCTGAATAACCTGGAGATGAACGCGGAAAAGGCTTGCGAAATCATGCATCCGAAAAGGGAGATGTGGGTACGTATGATACGTGCGCTGCGTTTGGCGGAATATGCCCGTAAGCCGGGATTCGGGAACTTGAAGGAGTTGATGGATGTATTCTACTGTCAGACATATACGGTTTGGCAGGGAGAGGTGGACCGTTACCGTTTGAAGGCGGATGCCGCACAGACTTTCGCCTTGTTGAAGCAGCGGCCGGGTATGTTCGCACGTTCCTTGTTTGCCAATATGCTTTGGTTCGGGCCGGAAGAGACGTTGGCTGCATTCAAGGAAGTCGTTCATTTGTTGCCGGCCCGTCTGGTGGTCACTTTGGGTATGTATGCGGAGAACTACTTTGAGCAAGGACATAAGAGAATGGTGAAACCTTTGGGCGGTAATGCTCATTTGATAGAACCTCACTATTTGGTGAGTCTTTATATGGAAGACCAGTTGAAAGCAATGGTGAAAGATGTGCAGGACTTGTGTAAGGAAGTCGTGACTGCCCGTTTTGCTAACGCGGTGGTCGAGGGAGAGAACAAAAGCATATATATCGACCCTATGTTGTTCCATATCCCGTTGTCTATCGGCGACCGTAGCGAGACGGTTCAGGATACTTCCTGTGCCTTGCAGGGAACACGTTTCCCGGTAGAAGGGGATAAGGTGCGCCTGTTCATGCAGTGGGGAAAAGGGCTTCCGGCACAGCATTTGGATATGGACTTGAGTTGCCACATCACTTTGCCGTCAACGACGGAAGTTTGCTCTTATTTCAACTTGCAGGCTATCGGTGCCAAGCATAGCGGAGATATCCGAAGCATCCCCGACAAGAAAGGTACTGCCGAGTATATCGAACTGGATTTGAATGAGCTGAACCGTGTAGGTGCGCAGTATGTGGTTTTCACTTGCAATGCGTATAGCAATGGTGCTATCTCTCCTAATCTGGTAGTCGGTTGGATGAACTCAGCTTATCCGATGAGGATATCAGAGAAGACCGGAGTGGCATACGACCCTTCTTGCGTTCAGCATCAGGTACGTGTCTCCCAAAGTTTGCAGAAAGGACTTGTTTTCGGGGTATTGAAAGTGAAAGAGAGAGAAATCGTCTGGCTGGAAATACCTTTCGGCGGACAGACTATTCTTTCTTTGGATACACAAGCTGTCGAAAAGTACCTGGATAAATTGGATGCGAAAACCACCGTCGGCGAACTGTTGGCTGTCAAGGCGCAGGTACAGGGATTGAAGTTGGTTGATACACCGGAAGCGGCCGAAGTATATACCCGTGAATGGGCATTGAATACTGCTGCCGTGACTAAGTTGCTGTTGGGTGATTAATTTCTGGCGGTCAACTAAGTCTTTTCTTCCTAATATTTATAAGTTGTATTGCGATAAAGTATATCTTTGCATGCAATAAACTAATCGTCTGACTATAGTTGTTTTTTCGTCTAACTATAGTCAGACGAAAGAGTAACTATAGTCAGATGCAAGTTACACTATAGTCAGACGAATAAATATATACTAATCAAGAACTAATGATTGGTATAAGAGAGATTAAATATCAGGCAAGAAAATGATAAATGGTAATCAATAAAATATAGCTGCTTATGAGTGCGTATTATGATTTGTATGAGACACCGGACGTTCAGAATACCGGCGAGAAGCAACCCCTTCATGCACGGATAGTTCCGAGCGGTACTTATTCCCAAAAAGAGTTTATAGAACGTGTGTCACGTTATCAACATTTTCCCCAGAATATGGTTGACGGGGTGTTGGGGGCTGTAATAGATGAACTTGGTAATCTCTTGGCGCGTGGCTATATTGTGGAGCTTGGAGAGCTGGGACATCTTAGTGTCTCTTTGAAATGCACTCAGAAGGTAATGACTAAAAAAGAAATCCGTTCCGAATCTATCTGCTTTGACAATGTACACCTGCGTACTTCCAAAAATTTTAAATTGAAGGTAAGACGGGAAATGAGACTTGAACGTGTGCCCAAATCGGGACGGACTGTCAGCAAAACGGAGATACCTGTCGAACAACGTCTTCAAATGTTACAGGAGTTTCTGAAAAAGAACGGCGGAATCACCCGCATAGAATACAGCAGGCTGACAGGGGTAGCTCGATTGAAAGCTGTTGATGACTTGAATACTTTTATCCAAGAAGGGAAACTGCGTAAGAGAGGGGCGGGAAGGAATGTGTTTTATGTGTGGAAGCTGGAAGAATGAGATAATAATCGATTTCTCAAAGAAGCTTGATAAACAAAAAGTTTTTGATATGAGATTTTATTATATTACATAACTTTCTTCAATAAAACAATGCGTAATGTTCTATTGTTATAGTTTTGTAATCCTTACTTGGACATTGAAAGAGATGCAGTATCTAGTTTAAAAACAGGTTCTTAAATAGATAGTATTTTTTCTCCATTTTTCAGATATTCTGTTAGTGGAGCTCCCATGTATCTAACGGTAATACCTAAATTGATAATAATTGAAGTTACTCCAAAATTGTTGCAACAATCCTGGCATGCTTCAATTGTAATTCCTGATTGTAGCATTTCCAATACTTCTGTCTGAACTTGTGTATCGTTTGCCACTAATCTTACCGATGCTCCCCAAAGGATTACATTTATATGTTTCCACCAACCTCTGTTTTTAGAGTTTATTGCGTACATTGACAACATATTAAAGATCGTATCTTTATTGTCTGTCCGTTGTCCACAGGATATTTAACTTGTCGTTTTCATTCATTGTTTTAAATTTAAAATGTTCAATACAGCAAAAGTAGTGAATTAAATTTAGATTTCGTTTGTTACAGATTCTTTAAATAACACATATTAAGCCTGATAATTTGTCAGTTCTCTTTCATACCCCTATATTTGTTCCCGCTATTCTATATAACCAATAGAGGGAGAATGTATCACAAGAGAAAAATAAGAGCATACATAGCATGGGTGTTGTTCATGACATTCATTCCTTTCTTTGTAGTGAAGACCTTTCACTATCATGGAAGCGAGGATGAAAAGTCATGTTCTCATGCCGGGCACTCTCACAAGTCATCCGATGATTGTGCGATATGTCAATACTCCCTTTCTTTCTTTACTGAACCTCAACCGGTAGAATTTCATTGTACATTAACGCTCGTGCCTTACGAGCCAATCATTTACCAGGATAAGGTCGTTTGCAAACGGACTTATTCGCATCAACTGCGTGCACCCCCTGTCGCATAATTACATACTTAAATTTACCAAGAAGACAGATTCACAGTAACCTGTCCTCACACTCATTTTACACATTAAATAAAGATTGTAATTGATGCGTATCGGAATTATTTCGGGCGTACTGGGGCTGATTGTAGCCTTACCCGTCCACGCACAGAAGTCCGATTCAATCAAGAGCATGCTTTTGCCTGATGTTGTGGTGACGGAAACGTACCAACAACGTCAAGCCAAGAAGTCTGCGCTCACGGTTGAAGTGATAAATCAGGATTTTCTGCGCAAACATTTTACAGGAAACTTCATGCAGGCAATGGAGAACATACCCGGCGTGCAAGCGATGGATATAGGCTCCGGCTTCTCCAAACCGATGATTCGCGGAATGGGATTCAACCGGATTGCCGTATTGGAGAATGGCGTCAAGCAGGAAGGGCAACAATGGGGAGCCGACCACGGACTGGAACTCGATGCTTTCAATATCGAAGCGGTCAATGTCCTCAAAGGGCCCGCTTCCTTGCTTTACGGCAGCGACGCGATGGGCGGAGTGATTGATATAACCCCGCCACCCGTCCCTGCTGACAACAGTATCTTTGGAGACGTTACTCTCCTGAGCAAATCTGTCAATGGAACAATTGGCGGCTCACTGATGCTGGGAATAAAGAAGAATGCCTGGTACTCCCATATCCGCTACTCGGAACAGCATTTCGGAGATTATCGTATCCCTACGGATACCATCGTTTATCTCACGCAGAAAATGCCCGTCTACGGACGTAAGTTAAAGAACACGGCAGGTATCGAACGCAACGTCGGATTCTTCACCCAATATCAAAGAAAAGGATATAAGGCGAACTACTCCGTAAGCAATGTATATCAAAAGACCGGTTTCTTTCCGGGAGCGCACGGCGTGCCCGACGCGTCCCGAGTAGAAGATGACGGAGACAGCCGCAATATTGAGTTGCCATATAGCAAAGTGAATCATCTGAAAGTGACTACCCATCAGCAATACGCGTGGGAGAAACTAATCCTGTCAGGTGATTTGGGCTTCCAGAACAACCATCGTGAAGAATGGAGTGCCTTCCATACCCACTACGGTTCGCAACCCGCACCGGAGAAAGACCCGGACAAAGAACTGGCTTTTAACCTGAATACTTACAGTGCTTCGGTAAAAGCCCGCTTTGTCGGTTCTTCCTCGTGGGAACATACGCTGGGTTGGGACGGACAGCATCAACGAAACGGCATATCCGGCTATTCGTTCTTACTGCCCGAATACCACCGTTCCACCACCGGACTGCTTTGGCTCACCACCTATCGACCTAACAATGTCCTCTCCATTAGCGGCGGAGCACGATATGACTACGGACATATCAACATCTCTGCCCATGAAGACGCCTATCTTGCCGATTATCTGCAAAAACAAGGATATGAACAGGAGCAGATAGACTTCTATAAGTGGAACAGCCACGCAGTGAAGAAGCATTTCGGTGATTACTCCTTTTCTTTAGGACTTGTGTGGACACCCTCGGTCGCTCATATGATAAAGTTGAATGTCGGACGCAGTTTCCGCCTGCCCGGTGCGAACGAGCTTGCCGCCAACGGTGTGCATCACGGCACTTTCCGCCATGAGCAGGGAGACGCGACGCTGAAGTCCGAACAAGGCTGGCAACTGGACGCCTCTTATAACCTGAACTACCGGGGAATCTCTTTTTCCGTTTCCCCCTTTGTCAGTTGGTTCAGCAATTATATCTTCCTGCGTCCTACCGGAGAATGGTCTGTATTGCCCCATGCCGGGCAAATCTATCGCTACACCGGAGCAGAAGCATTATTCGCGGGAACGGAAGCTACGATAGATGTCCGCTTTCTGCGTAACTTCAATTACCGTATCTCCGCCGAATATGTCTACACCTATAATTGTGACGAACATATTCCGTTGAGTTTCTCTCCGCCGCCCGGTATGCGGAATACATTGACCTGGCAGCATAAACGCTATATGCTTTATGCCGAATGGCAAAGTATCGCCCGTCAGAACCGTGTCGACCGTAACGAAGACCGTACGTCCGGGGCAAACCTGTTCCATCTGGGCGGCTCGTTAAACATTCCGATGGGTGGAAACAGTGAAATAGAAATCACCCTGACCGCCCGTAATATCTTCAATACCCGATATTACAATCATCTTAGCTTTTACAGGAAAGTTGAAATCCCCGAACCGGGACGCAACTTCCAGTTATTAATCAAAATTCCATTTAAAAAAATCCTAAAATGAAAAATAAATTTTATCTCCCGATGATTGCCTTTTTGGCTCTGTTCGCTTTTATATTTATCTCTTGCGATAACGACGACTCCAGTGATACCACCAAACCGCTGATTGAACTTCACGAACCGGAAGAGGGGCAAGCCCTGGAAATCGGAAATGAGCACGGGGTTCATTTGGAAATGGACTTATCGGACGACGTTATGCTGAAATCTTATAAGATTGAAATACACAGTAACTTTGACCATCACTCACATGGCGGCAATAGCAGGGCTACCGGTGAAACCGTAGATTTCAGTTTCAACAAATCCTATGATATCTCGGGACAGAAGATGGCACATATCCATCATCACGATATTGTGATACCCGCCGATGCGACTTCGGGAGATTATCACCTGATGGTTTATTGTACGGATGCCGCAGGCAATGAGTCTTATGTCGCCCGCAATATCAAGTTGAGCAACGAAGTGGAAGATGAAGACCATCATCACGACGAATAAGATAAATCGTTCTCCGTAGATGGAAAACGGAAGATTTTCAGTCTGCGGAACAACGGATTCTTCTTTTTTGCTTAAAGAATATTTTTTCTTTCGAAAGGTGTAATAGATATTACACCTTTTTTGTTTCAAAACCTTTACTTTTGTAAAAAATACTTTTTCATATGATGAAGTTACCAATAATAAATCGACTCTTTCCTTCGTATAAATGGAAGGTAGCGGCTGTCATCATTGGCGGTGTTATTGTGGGCGGGGGAGCGCTCTTTATGTATATGCTCCGCGCGCATACTTACTTGGGAGACGACCCGGCTGCATGTGTGAATTGCCACATCATGACGCCTTATTACGCGACTTGGTTTCATAGTTCGCACGCCCGCGACGCCACTTGCAATGACTGCCATGTGCCGCATGAAAATGCCGTGAAGAAATGGACTTTTAAAGGTATAGACGGTATGAAGCACGTCGCCGCCTTTCTCACCAAAAGCGAACCGCAGGTTATCCAGGCTCACGAAGCCAGTTCCGAAGTGATAATGAATAATTGTATCCGCTGTCATACACAGCTCAATACGGAGTTTGTGAAGACGGGGAAGATAGACTATATGCTGTCGCAAGTAGGAGAGGGGAAGGCTTGCTGGGATTGTCACCGCGATGTTCCACATGGCGGAAAGAATTCCTTGTCCGGCACTCCGGGAGCTATCGTTCCCCTTCCCGAATCGCCCGTCCCCGAATGGCTCCGGAAAATGGTGGATAATAAAGAGTAACAGGAAATGAAATACGTAATAAAATAATAAAACCGATATACAATGGAAAAGAAATTAAAATCATGGCAAGGATGGCTGTTGTTCGGAGGTTCAATGGTCGTTGTGTTTGTTTTGGGATTATGCGTTTCTGCGTTGATGGAGCGCAGGGCGGAAGTCGCCAGCATCTTCAATAACCGTAAGAACGTCATCAAGGGGATTGAAGCACGGAATGAACTCTTCAAGGATGATTTCCCGCGTGAATATCAGACATGGACGGAAACGGCAAAGACCGATTTTGAAAGCGAATTTAATGGAAATATTGCAGTTGACGCACTGGAAAAACGTCCCGAAATGGTTGTCCTTTGGGCAGGCTATGCTTTTTCTAAAGATTATTCCACTCCGCGCGGACATATGCATGCCATTGAAGACATTACCGCTTCACTTCGCACCGGAGCACCCGTGAATCCGACCGACGGCCCTCAACCGTCAACTTGCTGGACTTGCAAGAGTCCGGATGTTCCCCGCATGATGGAAGCGATAGGCGTAGACTCTTTCTATAATAATAAGTGGGGAGCTATGGGCGCTGAGATTGTGAACCCGATAGGCTGTTCCGATTGCCACGACCCGGAGACAATGAATCTTCATATCAGCCGTCCGGCATTGATTGAAGCTTTCCAACGTCAGGGAAAGGACATCACCAAAGCTACTCCGCAGGAAATGCGTTCACTGGTATGTGCGCAATGCCACGTAGAATATTACTTCAAGGGCGACGGCAAATATCTGACTTTCCCTTGGGATAAAGGTTTCACGGTGGAAGACATGGAAGCCTATTATGATGAGGCAGGTTTCTACGATTATATCCATAAACTGAGCCGCACGCCGATTCTGAAAGCGCAGCATCCTGATTATGAAATTTGCCAGATGGGTATCCACGGTCAGAGAGGTGTCTCTTGTGCCGATTGCCACATGCCTTATAAGAGTGAAGGCGGCGTGAAATTCAGTGACCACCATATCCAAAGCCCGTTGGCTATGATTGACCGCACTTGCCAGGTTTGCCATCGTGAGAGCGAAGAGACTTTGCGCAATAACGTTTACGAACGCCAACGCAAAGCGAACGAAATCCGTAACCGCTTGGAACAGGAATTGGCGAAAGCGCATATTGAAGCTAAATTTGCCTGGGATAACGGAGCGACAGAAGCTCAAATGAAAGATGTTCTCGCATTGATTCGTCAGGCACAATGGCGTTGGGATTTCGGAGTAGCTTCACACGGCGGCTCTTTCCATGCACCGCAGGAAATTCAGAGAATCCTTTCTCACGGACTCGACCGCGCTATGCAAGCCCGTCTTATCGTATCCAAAGTATTGGCGAAGAACGGATACACTGGTGATGTTCCGATGCCGGACATCTCGACGAAGGCAAAGGCACAGGAATATATCGGCTTGGATATGGACGCTGAAAGAGCTGCGAAAGAGAAATTCTTGAAAACAACCGTTCCCGCCTGGTTGGAGAAAGCGAAAGAAAACGGACGTTTGGCGCAGATATAAAATAAATATAAGATAGATATATATGTGGAGCAAACCGTGGAGTTATAAAGAAGGGCTGGCGATTGGCGCAGGATTACTGATAATAGGCATATTGCTGCAAATGACAGTGGGTGCTATTAACTGGGACTTGTTTGCCTGTCCGGTCAATGTAGTTGTGTTAGTGGTTTATATCATTGCCTTGATAGCCATGCACCTTCTTCGTAAACGTGTGTATTTATTCAGTTGGTTGAGCCATTATTCCGCTGCCGTCTCCGCTTTGTTGTGGGTGGTCGGCATGACGGTAGTTATGGGACTTATCCGGCAGGCTCCTTCCGGTCATGCTCCAAATGCTTCAACGGATTTGCTGGGATTCTCACAGATGATTGCATCCTGGCCTTTCGTTCTACTTTACTTTTGGATGGTCACTGCATTGGGACTGACGATACTTCGTGCCAGCTTTCCTTTTAAGTGGATACGACTTTCGTTCCTTCTCAATCATATCGGATTGTTCGTCGCGTTGATAGCGGCCACTTTAGGAAACGCCGATATGCAACGGTTGAAAATGACAACCCGCATGGGTAATGCCGAATGGCGGGCTACTGACGACAAAGGACATCTGGTGGAACTTCCGCTGGCTATCGAACTGAAGAATTTTACTATCGACGAGTATCCCCCGAAACTGATGCTGATTGACAATGAAACCGGGCGCACGCTGCCCGAAAAGTCTCCGGTACATTTGCTGCTGGAAGAAGGCGTGTCAACTGGTAATTTGCAGGATTGGCAACTCACTATTGAACAGTCTATCCCAATGGCGGCTTCCGTAGCTACCGAAGATACATTGAAGTTCACAGAATTTCATTCAATGGGGGCAACGTATGCCGTGTATCTGAAAGCTGTCAATCAGAAGAGCCGGTTGGCTAAAGAGGGGTGGGTGAGCTGCGGTAGTTTTCTCTTTCCGTACAGGGCAATGCGTCTGGATTCTCTGACCAGCCTTGTGATGCCGGAACGGGAACCGCAACGGTTTGCGTCGGAAGTGAAGATTTATACACAGGAAGGAACGATAACCGAAGGTACAATCGAAGTAAACCGCCCGATGGAAGTGGAAGGATGGAAAATCTATCAGCTTAGTTATGACGAGACAAAAGGGCGGTGGAGCGATGTCAGCGTTTTCGAACTGGTGCGCGACCCCTGGTTGCCGATAGTTTATGCAGGAATTATAATGATGATGGCAGGAGCTATCTGCCTGTTCGTGAATGCACAAAAGAGAAAAGAGGAGGATAAAGCATGAGTTGGGACTATTTTGTACTGTTTGCCATAGCCGCACTGGTTTGTTGGGCTATCGGAGCTTTTGCAGCCTGGAAGGGAACGAAGCCGGGCTGGGCTTACGGATTCACTTTATTGGGACTGGCTATTTTCTTTAGCTTTATGATTGGAATGTGGATTTCATTGGAACGTCCCCCGATGCGGACAATGGGAGAGACGCGTTTATGGTATTCTTTCTTCCTTCCGTTGGCAGGATTGATTACCTATGTGCGTTGGAAGTACAAATGGATTCTTAGTTTTAGTTGTATCCTCTCGTTGGTATTTATCTGTATCAATATCTTCAAACCGGAGATTCACAATAAGACGTTAATGCCTGCTTTGCAAAGCCCGTGGTTTGCACCTCATGTCATCGTGTACATGTTCGCCTACGCCATGTTGGGAGCGGCAACGGTAATGGCTGTCTATCTGCTTTGGTTCAAAAAGAAAGAAATAGAACGGAAAGAGATGGATTTATGCGACAACCTCACCTATGTAGGTCTGGCATTTATGACATTGGGAATGTTAACGGGCGCTATCTGGGCGAAAGAAGCCTGGGGACATTACTGGGCTTGGGACCCGAAAGAGACATGGGCGGCGGCAACTTGGTTTGCCTATCTGGTATATATCCATTTCCGCTTGGGCAAACCGTTGAAAGCGCGTCCGGCATTAGTTATTTTATTAGTATCGTTTGTTTTATTACAGATGTGCTGGTATGGAATCAATTATCTTCCGTCCGCACAAGGAGTCAGTGTACACACTTATAATTTGAATTGAAATATCAAATCATTAAAATTGCAATATTGATGAAAACATTTTATTGGTCATTAGTGCTTATGATGCTATTGCCAAGCATGGCATACACACAAAACACGGAGAAGGAAAATGAGTTCTCGATGTCGATGCAAATCAGACCTCGGGCGGAGTATCGGAACGGAGCCTGGTTTCCTCGCAATGAAGGGGTGAAAGCCGCATCGTCTATCAACAACCGTGCCCGTTTGTCGATTGACTACAAGCGGTCGGACTTGGAAATCAAGATGTCGGCACAGCATGTCGGAGTTTGGGGACAAGACCCGCAGATTGACAAGAACGGACGTTTTGTCCTGAACGAAGCATGGGCAAAACTTGATTTCGGACACGGCCTTTTTGCCCAGTTGGGGCGTCAGGCATTGGTTTATGACGATGAGCGTATCTTGGGCGGACTGGACTGGAATGTGGCGGGACGTTATCATGACGCATTGAAACTGGGATATGCGAATAAGAATAACGAAGTGCACCTTATTCTTGCTTTCAACCAGAATGACGAGAAGAAGATAGGCGGTACTTATTATGCTTCCGGCGCACAGCCTTATAAGAATATGCAGACTGTATGGTATCACTATAAAGCGGATGCAATCCCATTCGGCGCTTCTCTATTGTTTATGAACCTGGGATTGGAAACCGGGGACGCGGCTACGCAGGATTCGCATACCCGTTATCTGCAAACAATGGGAACGTATCTTACCTATAAGCCCGGTAGCTGGAACCTGGACGGTGCTTTTTACTATCAGACGGGTAAGAATAAGAATGCTGAGAAAGTGTCGGCATTAATGGGAAGCGTGCAGGCTGCCTATGCTTTTGACAAGACATGGGGAGTTGTGGCAAGTTTCGACTATCTGAGCGGCGATAAGGGAAACGGCGACAAGTTTAAGGCATTCGACCCTCTCTACGGGACACACCATAAGTTCTACGGAAGTATGGATTATTTCTATGCGAATCTATTTGTGGACGGTTATGCGCCGGGTTTAATGGACAGCCGTATCGGTGCTCGTTTCCGTGCGTCAGACAAGGTGGATATGGAGTTGAATTATCACTATTTCACTACCGCGGTTAAATTGCCGGACTTGAAGAAGTCCTTGGGTTCGGAAGTCGATTATCAGATTAACTGGTCGGTGATGAAAGATGTGAAACTTTCCGCAGGATATTCTTTCATGCGTGGCACAAAGACGATGGATGCAGTGAAAGGCGGCAATCATAAGAGTTGGCAAGACTGGGGTTGGGTATCGTTGAATATCAATCCGAGAGTGTTTTTCACAAAATGGTAGAGAAATAAACAGAATGATAAGAATCCCGGTTGGCTTATGTTGACCGGGATTTTTTAGTTAACAGCGGCATATCCTTATTAATATATGTGTATGGTACTGCAAAAACAGTGTTTTTTAGTATATTGTAAAAGGAAATAATGATTATATTTGCAAAAAAGTGAGGAGGTATATATGGATATGACAATGGAAACAAAAAGTCTGAAAATGGACGTAATGGAGGATTTAATGGCTATAAATAATCAGGATACCTTGAAAAAAATAAAGTCGTATATAGCGAAAGTGCGTAAGCAGAATAATATGAATGATGCTACCCGTAAGGCTTTGGAGGAAATGGAAAAGGGAGAAATGATTCATTTCAATTCTTTTGATGCTTATGTAAAAGCAACAGAAAATGCTTGAGATTAATGTAACGCATCAGTTTATGAAAGACCTGAAAACTGCTAAAAAAAGAGGTCTTGATATTGATAAGCTTAATGAAGTGGTTCGTTTGATAGCTGAAGAGAAAATATTACCGGATAAGAATAAAGACCATAAACTAAAAGGTGACTACATGGGTTGCAGGGAATGTCATATCCAACCGGATTGGCTGTTAATCTATGTGGTGGAAGATTCGGTTAAAATATTGAATTTATTACGTACCGGCAGCCATTCTGATTTGTTTTAGGGAAGATTTAGAGAAGTGTTTTATTCTTTTTTCTGCTTCAAACCCGTCTCTGTTTTTTTATTATATGAATTTCTCTAAAGCTACTTTGTTCAGAATTTCCACCCGTTTCCCTTCCATGGTCATAAGCCCTTCCTTGATTATCTTATTTATTTCTTTCGATAAGGCAGGGCGCGATACATTGAGGTATTCGGCAAGTTGGGATTGCGTATGTGTAATCTCTACTATCAGAGAATCCTTCTTTTTGTGCTCAAACAAATAAACGATGAATCTTTCCCGGACAGTCTTTCGGGAGAGTGGTTTCAGCCGTGATACGGTACAAATGTTGCAATTACCGGCAATGCAGAGAAAATTGTGCAACACTTGCGGGTCTTGGCTGATAACTTTAAAGGTGGAATCCTTGGTTGCCATAAGTATCACACTGTCCTCAAGAGCAGTGAAAGTAGCCGGCAAAGTATTGTTCGAATTAAAAAGATGAGGAGTGGCGAAGGTACGTGGCGCAATGATATATTCAATCATTACTTCATTTCCCAATCCGTCGATAATATCCGTGCGCAATTTCCCTTCCAACAACACATACAGTTTGTTACAAGGTGTTCCTTGTGTGACGACTATCTCTTTTTTGTCTGCTGCGTAGATTACGAAATCCAGCTTTTCTAATAAAGATTCTTTTATATTCAAGGGCAAATCCCGGAAAAGAGGGATTTGGAACAGCTTTTCTTTATGTGTGTCGGTCAGTTGTATTTTTTTCATTGTATCATGTTGTTCGTATTGTGGACAAACTTACGGAAAATCTTCGTAATAAACGAATAAAAAGGGAGAAATGGCATTAAATGGTTAGGACACAAAATTGTCTTTGGAGAAAGAGATGATTATTGAAATTGTCTTCTGTATTTGGACGGAGATATTCCCAAGGTATTTGTGAAAACCCGGACGAAATGGGGCAAATCATTAAAACCGACCGTAAAACAAATTTCGGATACTTGCTTTTGTGAATGTTTCAGAAGTTCGCAGGCTGTATTTAAGCGGTATTGGGTTACATACTGCGAGAAAGTCATTCCTTTGCAACGTTTGAAATAGGAACAGAAAGCGGAGCGGTTCATGCCTACTTCTGCCGCAATGTCATCCAAAGATATGGTATGGATATAGTGAGCCATTACATAAGTACAAATTTGCTGCATACGTCTCACGTCACGTTCAATACTCATGGGCTTTCCGGCAAGGCTATGGTCGGATGAGGTAAAGATGACAGGTAGTAGACGAAACATTTCGCATAGGTGTCCCAACTCGTCCATATCGTTCATCTGTGACAATATCCGGCGAATGTTTTGTGAACTTCCAGTACCGAATTTCAGTGCGTTCGTCGGGAATGTAATGCCCGTCAGACGATTACGCAGTTCGGGGAATACTGCCATACACCGTTCTACAAGCGAATGACTGAAAGCTACCATTAAATAACGGACATACCCGTCATCGTCTGCCGAATCCGGCGAATATTCCCAGCGGTGTAGCATGGACGGCGGTATTAACGCCACGTCGCCTGTTGCGAAAGGTTGCAATGTGTCGCCTGCCATTCGTTTGCCATATCCATGGACAACATAATACAACTCCCATGCATCATGCCGGTGCAGTTTGGCTTCGATGCTTGTTGTCACTCGTTGGTCTATAAAGAAAAAAGAGTGATTCTCCACTTCGGGCAATTCATAAGGAATGGCGGTATCTTCCATAAAAGTAATGCTTAAAATGACTTATGTGCAAATATACGACAAATATCTAAGATGATACCACAAATATATAACAAGAAAGCCGGGTAACTTTGCTGCCGGAAACAATAAGTATAACTATTAAAATGTATTGTTATGGATTTCTATCAAGTATTAGAAAAAAGAAGAACTATTCGCGACTTTTCCGATAAGAAGGTGACGGATGAAGTGTTGGAGAAGGTATTGTCGGCTGCATTCAAAGCTCCGACTAATGACCATTTGCGGCAGTTTGAGTTTATTGTCGTGAGAGGGCAGGAAAACATTGCCCGACTCATATCGCCTGTGGCGGAAAACACCAAGAACATTCAGCAGACAGGGCTTGATGCTGCTGCCGGCGTGATGGATAAGGATGAACACGCCATGTTTGTCGATGCGTTGCCCAAACAACAACGTATGCTTATGCAAAGCAATTGTCTCATACTTCCATTTTTCCGGCAAAAGGATTTTCCTCTGTGCCAATCTGCCGACCAAAGTTCACTCAACTATTTCGCTTCTGCATGGGCAGCCGTTGAGAATATCCTGTTAGCAGCAACGGCGGAAGGACTGGCGTGTGCATTCCGTATTCCTATTGGCAACGAACCGGAGTATGTGAAACATCTCGTCAATGCTCCTGACGGATATGAGTTTACCTGCTTCCTCGCTATCGGCTATGCGGCGGAGAATGCACATATTTGTAAACAGAAAGAAATCCGGGTAGGGGATAGGATTCACAGGAATGTCTGGTAATCTGTAATTAAGGTATATCTCTCTGTAATTTATATACATTTGCTATGTTATAAATTGTCTATTTTTGCAGAGTGAAAAGACTGATTAATACAAAAAGATAAAACTAATAAAGTAAAGTTATGGCTAAAAAAGTTCTGATAATTTCGTCCAGTCCGCGGAAAGGCGGCAATTCGGATTTGCTTTGTGATGAATTTATGAAAGGTGCCCTTGAAGCGGGCAATGAAGTGGAAAAGATTGTATTGAAAGACAAAACGGTTCATCCTTGTACGGGATGCAGTGTTTGCAGTATGTACGGAAAGCCTTGTCCGCAGAAGGATGATGCGGCGGAAATCGTGGAGAAGATGATTGCTGCCGATGTGATTGTAATGGCGACTCCCGTGTATTTCTATACAATGTGCGGTCAGATGAAGATTATGATTGACCGTTGCTGCGCACGTTATACGGAGATAACGAACAAGGAGTTTTATTTCATTATTGCGGCAGCAGAGGATAATAAAGCAATGATGGAGCGCACGATAGACGGTTTCCGTGGCTTCCTTGATTGTCTGGAAGGGCCACAGGAAAAAGGAACGGTCTATGGAATCGGCGCTTGGAAGGTGGGAGAGATAAAAGATACTCCATACATGCAGGAAGCCTACAACATGGGAAAAATGGTGTAACTGTCACCGGCTTATTATAGTGACGCTATGCTTGCAGGATAGTGACGCTATAACAACAAGATAGTGACGCCATGACGACCGGATAGTGACGCTATCTTATGTGACCTTTTGAAGGTTAAAAATAAAAATTCAATCGAATAGATTGAAAAGTCAAGAATTTTAATTGCCTGGATTGCTTGTTCTGCCACAGAATTATTATAATTTTGTGGCAGAACTTTTTATTTTGTATGATTCGTTTAATAACTAAGCATCATGGGCTATACAATAACGACTCTTGTAGAGAATTGTGTCTATGGACGTAAATTGCAGGCAGAACACGGTCTTTCTCTCTATATTGAGACATCGGAACATAGATTACTCTTCGATACGGGAGCGTCCGATTTGTTTATCCGTAACGCCCGCCTGTTGCATATTGACTTGCAGAAAGTTGATTATCTGATATTATCCCACGGGCATAGCGACCACACGGGAGGCTTGCGTCATTTCTTGGAACTGAACAAACAAGCAACGGTTGTCTGCAAACGTGAAGTCTTCTCTCCTAAATTCAAGGATGAACGCGAGAATGGAATGCAGCATACGCAGACTTTCAACCTTTCCCGCTTCCGTTTTATTGAAGAACAAACCGAATTGCTTCCCGGCGTATTTCTCTTTCCCTCTATTGATATTATCGACCATGAGGATACCCATTTCGAACGCTTTCGGGTTCAGAAAGAAGACGGTTGCCATATACCGGATACTTTTCTGGATGAATTGGCGGTAGTGTTGGTAGAGCCGGGCGGTTTTTCTGTATTGAGCGCCTGTTCTCATCGGGGAATTACAAATATCTTGCGAACAGTCCGTGCGGCATTCCCCGAATCTCCTTGTAACTTGCTTTTGGGAGGTTTTCATATCCATAATGCGGAAGAACGGAAATATCAGGTCATTGCGGATTATCTGAAAGAGTATCTGCCGCGTCAGATTGGTGTCTGCCATTGTACGGGAGTAGATAAATATGCTTTCTTCTATAAGGATTTTGGCGACAGGATATTCTATAATCACACGGGAAAACTAATTCAAACCGATTTATCGGAATAAAATATATATAATTATTTAACATGAAGAAACTAATAACTTCTTTAGCATTGGCATTGACCGCATTGTCCGGCTATGCCATTACTCCTTTGTGGATGCGTGACGCACGTATTTCACCGAATGGAACGGAGATTGTCTTTTGTTATAAAGGCGATATTTACAAAGTCCCCGCACAGGGTGGGACAGCCGTTCAGTTGACAACACAAGCATCTTATGAAGCTAACCCCGTCTGGTCGCCCGACGGAAAGCAAATTGCATTTGCCAGCGACCGGAATGGGAATTTCGACCTCTTTATCATGTCTGCCGACGGCGGAACCGCTCAAAGGCTGACTTATCATTCCGCTTCGGAGATTCCTTCGGCTTTTACTCCGGACGGAAAGTATGTACTTTTCTCCGCATCTATTCAAGACCCTGCTGGCAGTGCTTTATTCCCTACCGGAGCAATGACAGAATTGTATAAAGTTCCTGTTGGCGGAGGACGTACCGAGCAAGTGCTCGCTACTCCTGCCGAATGGGTTTGCTTTGATAAATCGGGGGAAAACTTTCTTTATCAAGACCGTAAAGGCTTCGAAGATGAATGGAGAAAACACCATACTTCTTCTATAACCAGAGATATTTGGCTGTATAACACGCAATCGGGAAAACATACTAATCTGACGAACCGGGAAGGGGAAGACCGCAATCCGGTATATGCGCCCGACGGCAATTCTGTCTATTTTCTTAGTGAGCGCAACGGCGGCTCATTCAATGTCTATAACTTTTCACTGAACGCTCCGCAAACGTCGAATCTCCCTCAAGAGGTAAAAGCGGTAACTACATTCCGTACGCATCCGGTACGTTTCTTGTCAATCAGCGATAAAGGTACATTGTGCTATACCTATGACGGAGAACTTTATACGCAGGAAGCCAATGCCCGTCCGAAGAAAGTAAACGTCGAACTTGTCCGGGATGACGAAAAGGAGATTGCTTCCCTCAAATTCTCCCAGGGTGCTACTTCCGCTTCCGTATCCCCGGACGGCAAACAGGTTGCTTTCATTGTACGTGGCGATGTTTTTGTCACTTCGACGGATTATACTACAACAAAGCAAGTCACGAATACTCCGGGAAAAGAAGCCGCCGTGTCCTTTGCACCGGATAACCGGACGCTGGTCTATGCCAGTGAACGGACGGGGAACTGGCTACTTTACACCGCCAAAATAGCCCGCAAAGAGGAAGCCAATTTCCCCAATGCAACTCTTATCGAGGAAGAAGTCCTGCTTCCTTCCAAAACGGTGGAACGTGCTTATCCGCAATATTCTCCGGACGGCAAGGAACTGGCTTTCATCGAAGACCGCAACCGCTTAATGGTACTTGACTTAAAAACGAAGAAAGTTCGTCAAGTGACGGACGGTTCTACATGGTATAATACCGGTGGCGGATTCGACTACGAATGGTCGCCGGACGGCAAATGGTTTACTCTTGAATTTATCGGCAATCGCCATGACCCTTATTCGGATATAGGTGTTGTCAGCGCACAGGGCGGTATTATTACCAACTTGACTAACAGCGGATATATTAGCGGTTCTCCGCGTTGGGTCTTGGACGGAAACGCTATTCTTTTCCAGACTGAACGTTATGGTATGCGTGCGCATGCTTCTTGGGGTTCGCAACAGGACGTCATGCTGGTATTCCTGAACCAGGATGCTTATGACCGCTATCGCCTGAGCAAGGAAGACTTTGAACTGCTCAAAGAATTGGAAAAGGAACAGAAGAAAGCGAAAGAAAAAGACGACAAGAAGAAAGACGGAAATAAGTCCAAAAAGGAAAAGACTGAAAAGGAAAAAGCTAAGTCCTCTAAGGACAAAGACAGTGATAAGGATGAAGCTGACGAGGACAAAGCATCCGAAGATAAAGCAGACAAGAAAGATATAGTAGTAGAGCTTAATGGCATTGAAGACCGTATCGTCCGTCTGACTCCCAACTCGTCCGATTTAGGCAGTGCCATACTTTCAAAAGATGGGGAGAATCTTTATTATTTCTCATCTTTTGAAGGTGGATATGACCTTTGGAAAATGAATCTTCGTGAAAAAGACACGAAGCGTCTGCACAAACTCAATACCGGTTGGGCATCATTGATGTTGGATAAGAAAGGAGATATTTTCTTGTTGGGAAGCCGGATTATGCAGAAAATGGATGCGAAGTCGGATGCTTTGAAATCAATCAGTTATCAGGCTGAAATGAAAATGGATTTGGCTGCCGAGCGTGAAGCGATGTTCGACCATGTGCACAAGCAGCATCAAAAACGTTTCTACAATCTTACTATGCATGGGGTCGATTGGGATGCCATGACGGCTGCTTATCGTAAATTCCTGCCTCATATTGATAATAACTACGACTTTGCGGAATTATTGAGCGAATGGTTGGGCGAACTGAATGTTTCGCATACGGGAGGACGTTATTCTCCAAGAGGCGGGGGAGATGTGACGTCTAATCTGGGCTTGTTGTTCGATTGGAATTACCAGGAAAAAGGAATGAAAATCGCTGAGGTAATCGAGAAAGGCCCGTTCGACCATTCCCGTACAAAAGTAAAAGCAGGCTGCATTATTGAAAAGATTAACGGTGAGGAACTGGCTTCGGATAAGGATATTACTGCTTTATTGAATAATAAAGCCGGAAAGAAAACTCTGGTTTCATTGTATAATCCGCAGAACAAGGAACGTTGGGAAGAAGTGGTAATGCCTATTACTAGTGGAAAGCTTAACGGTTTGTTATACAAACGTTGGGTAAAACAACGCGCTGCCGATGTTGAGAAATGGTCGAACGGTCGGTTGGGGTACGTGCATATCCAGTCCATGGGAGACGGAAGTTTCCGTACTGTTTACTCGGATATTCTGGGTAAATATAACAACTGCGACGGGATTGTGATTGACACCCGTTTCAATGGCGGTGGCCGTCTGCACGAAGATATCGAGGTACTTTTCAGCGGTCAGAAATACTTTACGCAGGTAGTACGCGGACGCGAAGCCTGTGATATGCCGAGCCGTCGCTGGAATAAACCTTCTATCATGTTGCAGTGTGAAGCTAACTATTCCAATGCGCACGGCACACCTTGGGTGTACAAACATCAGAAGATAGGCAAACTGGTCGGTATGCCTGTACCGGGAACAATGACAAGTGTATCTTGGGAAACATTGCAAGACCCTTCACTGGTATTCGGTATTCCTATTATCGGCTATCGTCTGCCGGACGGAAGCTATCTGGAAAATAGCCAGTTGGAACCTGATATTAAAGTTGCCAATGACCCCGAAACAGTGGTGAAAGGAGAGGATACGCAACTGAAAATGGCTGTTGACGAATTGCTTAAAGAAATAGACAGTCAGAATAGATAGTAAATATCGAAGAGAAATATAAAAGCCGTTTCTTTGGGAGATTTAAAATTCTCTTTCCGAAGAAACGGCTTTTATTATGTTTTATTTCAAAACAGGCAAGAGCTTGTAGAGCGTCTTCCTCGTCATTATCTTCTGATTCAGAAAACTGACGATATATCCTGTGATGCAGGCAGCGATAAGAGAGCCTTCGCGTACTCCTTCAATGCATTGGGAAAGCAGGAGAGAAAGTAATACTGCAAATGTGACTAGCGTAACATCGAAATAGACCTTGAATTTCCCAAACTCTTTGTTGTAGCGGCGGGAAGCATATTTCACAAAGGCTTCCGCACTCATCATAGCGACTTTAGGTTTCAACTCCAGTACCACGCCGATAGATTGCACCATACATCCTGTAAGCAATAACGCTATTGACATACCATAACTCTCGGGATGCAGGCTGTTGGTGATTGTCATATTGAAATCAATGAATGCCGAGAAGATAAAGGAGAAGGGCAATTGAAGAAGAATCTCGATAATATCCTGCCGGGTCCTGTTCTTTCGGATAAGCCAAAACTGTCCTAAGATAAGTACCATATTGATAAGAAAGGTGCAAGTTCCCAATGACAAAGGACTGTTCAGGCTTAGTACATAGTTTACGCTGGATATAGGGGTGGTTCCCAATGCCGAACGTATGATTAATACTATCCCGGCAGCCAGAAAATACAATCCTATAATAAATACTAGGTATCTTTTACAAACGTCTTTCATTCCCATATCTTCAAAACTTTTTAATTGATTCCTTCTTATAAACTGAAAAGGATATGCAAAGGTCCTGCTTTTTTGCCAGAAATGAATTATCTAATTCCACACAGTTTTTGCCATATCCGAAACAAATCGTATTTTTACATCGAAAAGAAGGAGGCATAAATGGTAAAATCACGTATTTTCGATAATAAGCAGTTGTTGAAGGAACATCCCGGAATTCCTCATTACGAAGAGGACGTCGTTTGTTTCATGAGTGAATACAAAGACAGGAGTTATCCCGAAAATGAACGCTATTTTAACCGGGAACTGTATATGATACTTGTGCTCGAAGGTCGTTCGGAGATTTTGCTGAATGGAGAGTTTATTGCGATAGAGCCTTATATGCTGCTTATTCATGGAGCAAATTATCTTACCGACCATTTATACTCAAGTCCCGATATTAAGTTTATCACTCTTTCCATTTCCGAATCCATGCGGACGGATGATTCTTATCTGACTCAAATAACAGCTATCTTGTTGGCGACGATGAGGCAGAACAAGCAATATACCATACAACTGACCGCATACGAAGCTCAAATCATCCGCAACGAACTGGAAGTACTCATGCATCTGTTGAATATAAAACACCAGTTTCTTTTCCGGAGAATACAGGCTGCATGCAATGCTTTATTCCTGGATATAGCAGATTTTCTTTCCCGAAAGACGATTATTAAAAAGCAAGTTAGCCATAAAGACCATGTATTACAAGAGTTTCATGCACTTGTCACCCGGAATTTTAGGGAAGAACATTTCGTCGCTTTCTATGCGGATAAGCTGGCTATCAGTGAGCAATATTTGGCCCGCATCGTCCGTGCAGGAACAGGAAAGAGTGTAAACAGTATTATTAATGAGCTGCTGATAATGGAAGCCCGTACATTGCTGAGTTCAACCAAATCCACGATAGGAGACATCGCTTCCGAACTGGGTTTCAGTGACTCTGCCGGATTCTGTAAATTCTTTAAGAGAAATACAGGGCAGACTCCATTGAATTATCGGAAAGGATTACGGATTTGATTGAAAATAAAAGTAGGTTGATGCATATCTCCCGTTACGGAAGTGCATCAACCTACATGAATATATAATGAACTGGTTAGGACTTCTTTAACCGATAATCTTTCTTATATCTTCTACAATCAGTTCATCTGTCAGATGATTGGTACGAAGTAATTCTTGTATGTCGTACCGGTCTACGAATTCTTTCTTCGCTCCATAATTAAGAACTTTCATATCACTGGCACCATAATAACGGGCAATCTTTTCGCCGAAACCACCGTCCAACACACCGTCTTCCAATGTAATCACTAGTTGGTGGTCGGCTTTCAACTCTTCCATTAGCTCATTGTCAATGCCGGTGATATATCGGGGATTGATAAGCGTTGCATCAATACCAGCCTTTTCTTTCAGCAGTGACAGCACCGACTGTCCTAATCCGAAGAACGAACCTAACGCAAGGATAGCCACTTTCGAACCACGATGAACGACTTTATAACGATTGAGAATACTATAATCGGATTCCACAGACTCGTCACAGCTAATCACATCTGTTGCGGGCACACGGATAGCAACCGGGTGTTCATTCTGACGGATACCCCATTCCAGCATGGCAAGATATTCCTCTTTGCAGGTTGGCGCCAAATAGACCATATTCGGAATATTACTGATAAGCGGAATGTCGAAGAAACAGAGATGAGTCACATCATTCATACCGGATAATGTTCCACCAAATACCAAGAGGACTGCCGGATTATTATTGATGCAGAGGTCTTGCGAGAGCTGGTCGTAAGAACGCTGGATAAATGTGCTATATACTCCATAGACAGGTTTTCCCCCATTAGCCGCAATACCGGAAGCAAGTGCCACCGCATGTTCTTCGGCAATGCCGACATCTACAAACTGCTTGCCTGCTTCCTGGCGACGGTCGGGAGTAAATCCGAGAACGGCAGGAGTGCCCGAAGTGATTGTTACCACCCGCTTGTCTTCTTTAATCTTTTTCAGCAGATATTGAGCGGTTACTTCGCTATAATCTTCTGCGCTTTCGCCAAACTTGGATTCTCCGGTTTCTATATTGAACGGAGTACGCCAATGGTAAGTCTCTTTATCCAGTTCTGCGCGTTCATAACCTTTGCCTTTCAAAGTATTAATATGTACTACTATCGGATGCTGAATATCTTTCACTTTAGAGAAAGCCTCAACCAATGCTTCCACATTATTGCCGCCGTTCACGTACATATAATCCAATCCCATAGCCTTGAAGAAATTACATTCGCACTGACCGTTACTGTCACGCAAATCTTTCAGGTTCTTGTACAGACCACCGTGATTCTCGGCAATAGACATCTGATTGTCGTTGACAATAATAATCATATTTGTTCCAAGTTCCGCTACATAATCCAATCCTTCAAATGCTTCGCCGCCACTTAAAGAGCCGTCGCCTATCACGGCTATGATATTCTCGTTGCCACCGGTCAGGTCGCGTCCTTTTGCTAATCCGCTAGCCAGGCTGACGGAAGTGGAAGTATGACCGATAACAAAGAAATCATGTTTGCTTTCGTGTGGTTCGGAATAACCCGATACATTGTCATACTCTGCCGGATAGAGGAAAGCATCTTTCCGTCCGGTCAGCATCTTATGCACATAACTTTGATGCGATACATCAAAAACAATCTTGTCTTCCGGTGAATTGAATACATAATGTAAAGCAATAGTCGCTTCCACCATTCCGAAATTAGGCCCGAAATGCCCGCCGTGTTCACTCAATTTTTGCAGGAGTGATGCACGGATTTCATTACTTAAATCATTGAGCTCATTAAACGATAACTTTTTTACGTCTGCAGGAGAGTCAATATTTTCTAAATACATATCAATTTGTTTTTTTACGTTTATACCTGTTGTTTTTATCACACTGCAAAGATACTGCTGATTTTAGATTCGGTTTGTATATAGATTACGGATTATTTTACCTATATTACCGACCTTGGAAAATGTGACTGATGATAAACCTAAAAATAGTAGATAATAGACATTGGAGGACGACATATATGAATAGTGATTATAAAGTGGGTGATTTAATTTATGATGCAAATATTTATGATGCAATGAATACCAATCTAGATGATTTGCATTTTTATAAGCGGTGGTTGCCGGAAAACAAGGATGCGCAGATACTTGAACTTTGTTGTGGTACAGGCAGACTTACTCTTCCCATTGCAAAGGAAGGATATGATATTACTGGAGTTGATTACACCCCTTCAATGCTTGCCCAGGCAAAGGTGAAAGCTTCCGAAGCAGGATTAGAAATAAGTTTTATCGAGGCAGATATCAGAACTTTGAATTTGCCGGAAAAATACGACCTTATCTTTATTCCGTTTAATTCGATTCATCATTTATATAAGAATGAAGATTTATTTAAGGTACTTAGTGTCGTTAAGAATCACCTCAAAGACGGCGGCTTATTTCTGTTTGATTGTTTTAATCCAAATATCCAATATATAGTTGAAGGTGAAAAAGAGCAGAAGGAAATTGCCGCATATACAACCGATGACGGTAGAGAAGTATTGATAAAGCAGACCATGCGATATGAAAATAAAACTCAGATAAACCGTATCGAATGGCATTATTTTATCAATGGCAAGTTTAATTCTATTCAAAATCTGGATATGAGAATGTTCTTTCCTCAAGAGCTGGATTCATATTTGGAATGGAATGGTTTTCATATTATTCATAAGTATGGTGGATTTGAAGAAGAGGCATTTAATGATAATTCGGCAAAACAGATATTTGTTAGCCAGTGCTAGATAACTATTTTTTGGGGGGCAATCAAGCTGATATTGGAATTTCTATCCAATACAGCAAGGCTTTTTTACCATTTTTTTCATAGCTGTTTTTATTTGAACTGTAATAAAGATATGTGTAAAAAAACTATCTTCATAGAGAGGAAATGATGAATCTGTAATTAGGGTTGTCATATCCGTAATCTGTCTACAACTGCTTCACATAATTCTGTCGACCTTTGTAGCGTCGATTAAATTCTATACTTCTAGAGAATTGGAATTATAAATTATATGTAGCAGCTATGGAACAAAAGAATAAATTAAAACTCAATTCGGGCGGTTTGCTCGTCTTTATCCTTACGGTCGGTGTGTTTGGCATTATAAACACCGAGATGGGAGTAGTGGGTATCCTGCCCTTGATTGCCGAAACTTTTAATGTCTCCGTACCGCAGGCAGGCTGGACGGTAAGTGTTTTTGCATTGGTGGTAGCCGCATCGGCTCCAGTCACTCCTTTGTTGTTTTCGGGAATTAACCGGAAGAAAGTAATGCTGCTTGCACTGGGATTATTTACGCTAAGCAATATCATATCCATGCTTACCTCTAACTTTACCATATTGTTGATTGCCCGGATACTTCCCGCTTTCCTGCATCCGGTATATGTATCTATGGCTTTTACGGTAGCTGCTGCTTCTGTCAGTAAGGAACAGGCTCCCAAGGCTGTTTCTAAAGTCTTTATCGGTGTGTCCGCCGGCATGGTGCTGGGCGTTCCGGTGACCAGTTTCATTGCCAGTGAAGTTTCGTTCTCCATGGCAATGTTATTTTTCACAGTTGTGAATGCTTTGGTATTTGTGGCTACTATACTGTTTATCCCTTCCATGCCTGTAAAAGAAAAAGTATCTTACGGTGCGCAACTCAGCGTATTGAAGAAAACGGAGATGTGGCATTCAATCATTGCCGTAACCTTGATTAACGGAGCCATGTTCGGATTCTTCAGCTATATGTCAAACTATCTGAAAACAGTGACGGAAGTCTCCTACAATGTAATCAGTGCCGTCTTGCTTGTATATGGACTGGCGAATATTGTAGGCAATGTGCTGGCGGGGAAATTACTTTCGATAAATGCCAGACGCTCAATAATCATCATGCCTTTTGCGCTGTTAGCTTCCTATATCTTCCTGTTCTTCGTTGGAGAATGGATAACGGCTATGGTAATAATCATCCTTATTTTAGGTGTATTGGCAGGTATCGCAAGTAATAATATGCAATACATGATAACAGATTCCGCACTCGAAGCTCCCGATTTTGCCAATGGAATGTTTTTGACTTCCGCTAATTTGGGAACGACGATTGGTACGGCTATATGCGGAGCCTTCATCACGGAAATGGGTACCCGCTATTCTGTTTTCGGCGCGTTTCTTTTCCTGATTGCAAGCATTATGTTCGTTTATTTACGTGTTCGTATGCCTCATTCCCGCAAACAGGTTAAAATGGAGATTTTAGCAGAATGATGAAAAAAATATAATCTGTAATTCGGGTAATAATGTCAGTAATTCATCTACATACACTCTCTTTATTTCACCGTATTTTTGCAATGTAGAAAGTAGACAATCAATTCTTTAATTATTAAAACGCCAGAGATATGAAATGGATTTTATTATTAACAACTGTATTTATTATGATGCTCGGAACTAGTTTTTCTTCTGCACAGACAGATGCAGATAACTTTTATAAAAGTGATTTGGTAAGTGTGGAGAAAGTTTCTTTTTCCAACCAGTATAAAATGAAGGTAGCCGGAAATCTGTTTCTGCCCAAGAATATGAAAGAAGGGGAGCAATACTCGGCAATCATTGTCGGACACCCTATGGGAGCAGTCAAGGAACAGAGTGCAAACCTTTACGCAACGAAAATGGCTGAACTGGGTTTTGTAACACTCTCCATAGACCTTTCTTTTTGGGGTGGGAGCGAAGGCGAGCCGCGCAATACCGTTCTGCCGGAAGTTTATGCGGAAGACTTTAGCGCTGCGGTAGATTTTCTCGGTACACGTCCGTTTGTCGACCGGAATCTTATCGGTGTAATCGGTATTTGCGGCAGTGGAAGTTTTGCTATCAGTGCGGCAAAAATAGACCCTCGTCTCAAAGCCATTGCAACAATCAGCATGTATAATATGGGTACTGCCAGCCGTAACGGATTGAAGCACTCATTGACTCTGGAGCAGAGAAAACAAATTATGGCGGAAGCGGCAGAGCAGCGTTATGTGGAATTCCTGGGTGGAGAAACAAAATACACAGGTGGCACAGTGCACGAACTGACAGAAAAATCCGGCCCGATAGAACGTGAATTTTATGAATTCTACCGCACAGAGAGAGGAGAATTCACTCCCGAAGGAGCCACTCCCTTGACAACAACTCATCCAACCCTTTCAAGCAATGTGAAATTTATGAATTTCTATCCTTTCGCAGATATTGAAACGATTTCACCCCGTCCCATGCTTTTCATAACCGGGGAGAATGCCCATTCGCGTGAATTCAGCGAGGATGCCTATCGACTGGCTGCCGAGCCTAAAGAACTGTATATAGTGCCCGGTGCAGGACACGTAGACCTTTACGACCGTGTAAGCCTTATACCATTCAATAAATTGGAATCTTTCTTCAAGGAATATCTGAAGAAATAAATATGAATCATTATGAAGCACTATATAATAACAATCTTCGCTATGTTGGCATTATCGGTCGGTTCCGCATCATGCAGCGAGGATGAGCCATTGCAGGGAACAGGTCAGCAGACAACCCCGAATAATGGAAATAACAGCTCAGGTAATAATAACAATAATAATGAAAACGTCCCAGTGAGCAACAATCTTAAAATAACAATCGGCTCGGCTTCGTTCAATGCTACCCTGGAAAGTAATGAAACAGCAAAAGAATTCAAGAAATTACTGCCTTTGACAGTTAATATGTCCGAACTGAACGGCAATGAAAAACTATTTTATCTACAAAACAGCTTGCCGACAGCCTCTTTTAGTCCGAGAACCATTCAAACGGGAGATTTAATGCTTTACGGTTCTACTTGCGTGGTGCTTTTTTATGAGAGCTTCTCGACTTCATATACTTATACCCGCTTGGGACGTATAACGAATCCTTCGGGACTGGCTTCCGCTGTCGGTGCAGGAAGTGTAAATGTAACTTTTGAAATAACAGACTAAAAAATAAACTAATGGAACAAATAAGAAATCAAGAATACGGAGGCGAACGTCCTCTGTTTGCAACCCACGACCTTCAACTGGAAGATGTGACGATTCACACTGGTGAGTCTGCACTGAAAGAATGTAGCAACATCATAGCAATCAACTGTCGCTTTGAAGGAAAATATCCCTTTTGGCATACCAATGGATTTATAGTGAAGAACTGTCTCTTTACAGAAGGCGCCCGTGCCGCGCTATGGTACTCCCAAAGTTTGCAAATGGCGGATACTTTAGTGGAAGCACCAAAGATGTTCCGCGAAATGGACGGGATAAAACTCGAAAACGTACAATTGCCCAACGCTTTGGAAACATTCTGGTATTGCCGTAATATAGACCTGAAGAACGTGCAGATAGACAAAGCGGATTATCTTTTTATACATAGCGAGAATATCAAGATACAGCACTACGCTCAAAACGGAAACTATTCATTCCAGTACTGTAAGAACGTGGAAATCCATAATGCAGTTATCAATTCCAAAGATGCATTTTGGAATACGGAGAATGTAACTGTCTATGATTCTGAACTGAATGGCGAATATCTGGGCTGGCATTCTAAAAACTTGCGTTTGGTAAATTGCAAGATTTCGGGCACGCAGCCACTTTGCTATGCGCATGACCTGGTCATGGAAAATTGCACAATGGCAGAGGACGCCGACCTCGCTTTCGAACACAGTAGTGTGAAAGCAACGATTAAAAGCCCGGTTCACAGCGTGAAGAATCCCCGCACGGGGAGCATTATTGCCGAAAGTTTCGGGACAATCATTCTGGACGAGAATCTCAAAGTACCAGGGAATTGTGAATTGAAACTTTGGGACGAACTGACTTGTTTTGATTGAAATATGAAGTACAACTTCGATGAAATAGTTCCGCGCAGAGGTACGAATTCCTATAAATGGGATTCTGCCGGAGATGCGGATATATTGCCGATGTGGGTAGCTGATATGGATTTCCGTACGGCTCCCCCTGTTGTGGAAGCGTTGAGGAAACGGGTGGAGCATGGTATCTTCGGATATGTCTGTGTACCGGATGCATACTACGCAGCGGTGACAAACTGGTTTGCAAGGCGGCATGAATGGCAGATAGAAAAAGAGTGGATTATTTATACCACGGGAGTAGTACCGGCATTGTCTGCTGTCATTAAGGCACTGACAGTCCCCGGAGATAAAGTAATGGTGCAGACACCCGTATATAACTGCTTTTTTTCCTCTATCCGCAATAACGGATGCGGGATGATTGCCAATCCCCTGATTTATAGAAATGGAACCTATCAGATAGATTTTGCGGATTTGGAACAAAAAGCTGCCGACCCAAATGTAAAGGTTCTATTGTTATGCAACCCGCACAATCCTGCGGGAAGGGTATGGACAAAGCAGGAACTTACCCGTATCGGTGACATCTGTATCCGAAATAATGTGTGGGTAGTAGCAGACGAAATCCATTGCGAACTTGTCTTCCCAGGACACACCTATATCCCTTTTGCTTCTATCTCACAAGAATTCTTGATGCACTCCGTCACTTGTACCTCGCCCAGCAAGGCCTTTAACCTGGCAGGGCTTCAAATAGCCAATATCATTTCTGCCGATACGGATATACGAACGAAAATAGATAAAGCAATCAATGTCAATGAAGTTTGTGATGTGAACCCGTTCGGGGTGGAAGCGTTAATGGCAGCCTATAACGACAGTGAGGAATGGCTGGAAGAGCTGAAACAATACTTGTTCGACAATTACAATTATTTGAGGGCATACTTCTCTGAATATCTTCCTGAATTTCCAGTGTCGATGTTGGAAGGCACTTATCTGGTTTGGGTGGACTGTTCAGTGCTGAATCAGTCATCGGATGAGATAGTGAAAACCTTGTTGGAGAAAGAAAAACTTTGGGTGAACGAGGGCAGCTTGTACGGAGAGGCTGGTGAAGGATTTATCCGCATCAATATCGCCTGTCCGCGACAGCAGTTGATAGAAGGATTAAACAGATTGAGGCGGGCTTTGAAATAATAAAATAATTGTCAATTTATTGAGAGTTCCCCCTTCTCACTCCCCGTAAATACGAATAAAAAGAAGTAATATGGAAAGTCAGAATCGCTCGAGCAGGAATTTACCGGGTGTTATCATCGCTTATTTCCTCATTTATGTAGTCTGGGGCTCCACCTATTTTTTTATAGGCGTGGCTTTAAAAGATTTTTCGCCTTTCCTGCTCGGAGCATTGCGTTTTACGGCTGCCGGGCTGATACTTCTTGGAATTTGTTATTTGCGGGGAGAACATATATTTAAGAAAAGTCTCGTGAAGCGTTCTGCCGTTAGCGGCATTGTATTGTTGTTTATAGATATGGCTGTCGTCATGCTGGCACAGCGTTATCTGACAAGTAGTCTCGTGGCAATAATCGCTTCTTCTACGGCACTCTGGATTTTGCTGTTGGACGTTCCCATGTGGCGTATTAATTTCCGTAACCCTCTTACAATTACGGGAGGTGTGATAGGATTCGGAGGAGTAATAATGCTCTATGCGGAACAGCTCAATGCAGAATGGCTGCATCCGCAAAGTGAGCGCGGTATCCTGCTTCTTATTTTCGGCTGTATATCCTGGGCTTTGGGAACACTGTATGCCAAATACCGTTCTTCCCGTGAGGAAGAAGTGAACAATTTTGCCGGTTCTGCGTGGCAAATGCTTTTTGCCAGTGCGATGTTCTGGCTTTGTACAATTGTGAGTGGAGATATTGAGGAAGCCGATTTGAGTACAGTCTCGTCTACAAGCTGGTTCTCCTTGCTTTATTTGATTTCTTTCGGTTCTTTGCTGGCATATTCGGCGTATGTCTGGCTCTTGAAAGTACGTCCCGCAGCAGAAGTAGGAACGCATGCTTATGTCAATCCCTTTATAGCAGTCCTTTTAGGAGTATTTTTAGGAAATGAACAAGTTACATTTATTCAGCTTTCCGGTTTACTGGTAATTTTGCTGGGAGTGATGTTGATTAGCCGGAAACGTTTGACAGGTAAGACGGGAAATCTGTAATAATGGTACTAACTTCTGTAATTTGTATCAGTCTTGTAAGGCTATAACTTCGTATTTTTGTGTTATTAATTTTAAAACAATTAGACTATGAACATGAAGAAATTAATTGTTACTTTAGTAGTTGCATTAATAACGTTTTTCGGATATAATTCATTAAATGCACAGAATATGAAAAAAGAAGAAGTACCTCAAAACATCAGCGCATTTCCGATAGGAGAGGAGAATGTAGGATTCAAACAGTATTTCACAGGAGAATCCTGGCTGGCGCGGCTGACTAGTAACAAAGACTTGAATGTCCCCATGTCCAACGTTACTTTTGAACCCGGTTGCCGCAATAACTGGCACAGCCATACGGGCGGACAAATCCTGATTGCCGTCGGCGGTGTGGGATATTATCAGGAACGTGGTAAAGCATCACGTCGCTTACTTCCCGGTGATGTGGTTGAAATCGCTCCAAACATCGAACATTGGCACGGTGCCGCCCCCGATAGCTGGTTCTCGCATCTGGCTATCGAATGTAATCCGCAGACCAACAAGAATACATGGCTGGAACGTGTGAGCGACCAACAATATGCCGAAGCTACAAAAGACAACGTGGCAACCGGACTAAAAGCTACCGACTCCGAATTGGACGGAATATTTGGTAATTTTACAAAAGAGGTGCAGGAATATGGTGACTTGGATACTAAAACCCGCCTTATGGTAACCTTGGCGTCCAATATAGCTTCGCAGGCACAGGCTGAATACCGTATCACACTCGAAAGCGCCCTTAATGAAGGCATTACCCCGATAGAAGTGAAGGAAATCCTTTATCAGGCAGTAGCTTATGCAGGCATGGCTAAGGTGAGAGATTTTATCGGTCTTACTAATGGTATATTGCTTGCCCGTGGTGTACGTCTTCCTTTAGAGGGACAATCGGTTGTATCATCCGAAACCCGTTTCGACAAAGGGTTGGAGTTGCAGAAATCCATTTTCGGTGAACGGATAGAACAGATGCATAAGAACGCTCCCGAGAATCAGAAGCATATCCAGCGTTATCTCTCCGCCAATTGTTTCGGAGACTATCAGACACGTAGCGGACTGAATGTGAAGACACGCGAATTGATTACGTTCTCAATTCTTGTTTCCTTAGGCGGTTGTGAGTCACAAATAAAAGGACATATACAGGGAAATGTCAACGTAGGGAATAATAAAGATACGTTATTGGCTGTCGTCACACAACTATTGCCCTACATCGGCTATCCGCGTACACTCAATGCCATAGCTTGTCTGAATGAAGTGATTCCGGAAAAGTAAAAAAAGAGCATCCTCGATAACAAGTGATTAAAACTTATCCGGGACTTGACAAATGCTTTTTTATTTCGTATATTTGTAGTCCGGAAAAGGATGAAACCAATGAATAATGAATGAAAAAATAACTGGAATATGAATATAGAATGGATAGAAAAAAGTATAATATTACAACGAACTTAGCTTATTCCCTTAGCTTATACTAAAGGATAGAACGGCAGATATACCCCAAAGGTTGCAAACTTTACAGAGTTTGCAGCCTTTTTTGTTGCATATTATTGATGCTAAATATACAAATCCGGATTTTAAAGTTTATAATAAACGGAGGGGACGTTTATAATAAACGGTCACAGTATTTATTAATAACTCAATTAACCTTTAAGTAGTAAGTTGTTGCCTTTTTTGTATTACCTTTTTCTTAAGTGTAGGGACTTTATTATTTATGGTGATAATAGTTGACATTATGACCAGGCGATTAAATCTTACAAATAGACTTTGAATGCATACTTCCTACTTGTCTGAAACTTCACGAAGCAGGATAATAAAACCCTTGTCAGATAACCGATTCACTGCAAGATTTGTTATCTTTGCAAAGTATTCATTTGTAAAGAGAAGAAATTATGGATATTATTGACCGTTTGAAAGCTCCCCGGCGCAATCTTCCTATTGGAATACAGAGTTTTGAAAGACTCCGTCGCGACGGTTATTTATATGTCGACAAAACGGCATTTGTCTACGAACTTGCCTCAACGGGCAATCCGTATTTCCTTAGCCGCCCGCGTCGTTTCGGCAAAAGTCTGCTGCTTTCTACATTGGAAGCATATTTCTGTGGAAAAAAGGAACTTTTTAAAGGACTTGCCATTGAGCAGTTTGAAACAGAATGGAATGAGCACGCTGTACTACATCTCGACCTCAATGCTGAGGATTATTCTGATATTGAAGGGTTGAAGAATGGGCTCGAATTGCAACTTCGTAGTTGGGAAAAAATCTATGGAACCAATGAGGAAGGTTTGAGTTATTCCGGTCGTTTCATGCAAGTCATTAAAGAAGCTTATCGACAAACAGGTCGCGGTGTGGTTGTTCTTATTGATGAATATGATAAACCGTTGCTTCGTGCTATGCATAACCCGGAGTTACAAGATAAGTTTCGCGAAATGCTCACGGCTTTCTATACTGTATTGAAATCAGCTGACCCATGGTTGCGTTTCGTCTTTATCACCGGAGTTACCAAATTTGCTCAAATGGGTATATTCAGTACCCTCAACCAACTGATAGATATTAGTTTCGACCCACAATACAATGCTCTCTGTGGCATGACCCGTCCAGAAATTGAAGCCAATTTCGTCCCGGAACTGGAACGGTTGGCAGAAAGGAACAGTTTGACAAGAGAAGACTGCATGGTGTATCTCACCCGTATGTATGACGGATACCATTTCAACTATTTCCGTAAGGAAGGCATGTATAATCCGTTCAGTATTCTGAACGTGCTTAGGAGCGGAATGTTTGAGAACTACTGGTTTGCCAGCGGTACCCCCACCTTTCTGGCTGAAATGTTAAAGAAAACGCATTATGATTTGCGTGAATTGGACGGATTGGAAGTGACTGCCGCCTCTCTTACCGACGACCGTGCTGATGTGGACAACCCCGTGCCAATGATTTATCAAAGCGGCTATCTGACTATCAAAGGATATGATACAGAATTACGTCTCTACAAATTGGGGTATCCTAATGATGAAGTGAAATATGGATTCCTTAATTTTATCACTCCGTTTTATACTTCGTTGGACGAATCGAGAGCTCCCTTCTATATCGGGCAATTTGTAAAAGAACTTAGGGCAGGAGATGTCGAGTCTTTCCTCACCCGTCTTCGTGCTTTCTTTGCCGATTTCCCCTACGAGTTGAATGACAAAACGGAACGCCACTACCAAGTGGTATTCTATCTTGTTTTCAAATTATTGGGGCAGTTTGTTGATGCCGAAGTACAAAGTGCTCTGGGACGTGCCGACGCTGTGGTGAAAACGGCTGATGCTGTTTACGTCTTCGAATTCAAACTGAATGGTACTGCAGAAGAAGCATTGGCACAGATTGATAATCGCGGCTATCTTATACCCTATACCGCTAATGGTTGCCGTATGGTGAAAATAGGTGCGGAGTTCAGCAAGGAAGAACGTAATTTGAGCCGTTGGCTAGTGGAAGAAGAGGAATAAATGGGAATTGATGAACTGATAAATAAGAGTATAATATATAAATTCAAACCAAATAATAACGCTCAAACGGTAATACGAATCCGTTTGAGCGTTTCTTTTTAAGACATCTTTTTGTGATGTTCTATTCCTAATTTGTTTGCTAATAGTAGTTTTGTTATATTTCTCAAATCTTAAATTGATGTTAATTCCGATTTCGGACTGCGAACTAATTTTTTATAAGGTATGTTGTTTAAGATGAATAGCAATATTGAATATACATATTCTATTTGAAGTAAAATATGTTACTAACTAAAATACCTTGATTATGAAAAAATTATTATTATTAGTTATGGTTGCTCTTGCAGCCTTCGGAGTGAATGCACAGACGAAAAAAGGAGAGGGCTCATTGCTAGGAAGTGTTGGTTACCAGACCAATTATGAAAGATTTGGCTTGCAGGCGCAAGGACGTTATGTGATTGCCAATAACCTTCGGATAGCTCCCGACCTTACATTTTTCTTTCCAAAAGATAAAGTGACGGGACTGGATGTAAACATCAACTTCCATTATGTATTCAACTTTAGCAAAGACGGACAGGGATTTTCTGTCTATCCTCTTGTGGGAATCGGTATGCAGAATAATTTCTATGGGAAACAGACTGTCGAAGTTGCCGATCAGACTGCGAAGGTGGATAGGGATAATACCACCAAATTTGCCTTTAATCTCGGCGGTGGTATATCATTGCCATTGTCAGAGCATAGTTTCTTAAATGCGGAAGCACGATTCATGTTTGCCCATGATGACAATGTCATTATTATGTTAGGTTACGGTTATAAATTCTGATTCTTGTACTATGCCGGATACTCTTTCGTAGTCCGGCATAGCGCTGTTTCTATGTTAGAAATCGTATCGTGGCTTCGATGAGTGAATAGTTGTTAATTAGCCTATAGGCGTATGAACTAATTTTTTATACGATATGTTGTTTAATGTAAATAACGAATTTGATTATAAACTAAAGAATTAGACATGGAACACATAAAACATTTCTAATGATTTAGCAAGCAAAACATCACAGTTTAAAAACATTTGATTATGAAAAAATCTATTATTTTATTAGCTTTTGTATTGGGTGCATTTACAGCAAACGCCCAATCAGTAGTAGAAGGTACAAAGTTTACAGACAACTGGTCTGTTGAAGTAAATGCGGGAGCAATTACCCCTCTTACTCATAACGCTTTCTTTAAGAGTATGCGTCCCGGTTTCGGAGTAGGGTTCTCAAAACAATTGACTCCTATCTTCGGTTTGGGATTCCAGGGAATGGGATATATCAACACCACTCCGAGTAAAACGGCTTTCGATGCTTCGGATGTCAGTTTATTGGGTAAGGTTAATTTGATGAACCTGTTCGCAAGTTATCAAGGTCAGCCTCGTTTGTTTGAGGTGGAAGCAGTAGCCGGAATGGGTTGGTTGCATTATTATGTAAATGGTGACGGAGATGACAACTCATGGTCTACCCGTTTCGGATTGAACTTCAATTTCAATCTCGGTGAAACGAAAGCATGGACATTAGGAATCAAACCTGCTATCGTATATGATATGCAAGGTGATTTTCCCGAAGCAAAGAGCCGTTTCAATGCGAACAACGCAGCGTTTGAACTGACTGCCGGATTGACTTATCACTTCAAGACAAGCACCGGAAACCATTATTTCACCAAAGTAAAAGTCTACAACCAGGGCGAAATTGACGATTTGAACGCTTCTATCAATGCACTTCGCGGACAAGTAAGCAACCGTGACAACGAATTGAACAATGCCAACCAAAGAATCAACGGATTGCAGAAAGACTTGGAAGAATGTCGTACAAAGGTCGTTCCTGTTGAAACAGTAGTCAAGACTGCCCGCGTTCCGGAATCTATCATTACTTTCAGACAAGGTCGTTCATCAGTAGATGCGTCACAGTTGCCGAATGTGGAACGTGTAGCTTCTTACATGAAGAAATATCCTGATTCAAAAGTGATTATCAAAGGATACGCTTCTCCGGAAGGAAGTGTGGAAGTCAACGCAAGAATAGCTGCCGCACGTGCAGAAGCTGTCAAGACTATCCTGGTCAATAAATACAAGATTAACGCTTCCCGTATCACTGCCGAAGGTCAGGGTGTAGGTGACATGTTTACCGAACCGGATTGGAACCGCGTAAGTATATGTACTATTGAAGATTAATACAGAAGTATAGAAACAGAATAGCAAGGGCTGCTCCGGAAAAACGGGGCAGCCCTTCTTGTTTATATCTCCCTGTTTTGAAAGTTTAGTGTGCGATTGCTTTGTACGTGGCGAAAAATAATTATTTTTGCAGGCATCGTTCATGCGCTGTGGCGCTTTGAATGAGCAAATATCAACCATTAAAAACAGTATTATGAAAAGAGTATTCGTATTTCAAGACTTTAAGTCACAGAAATTCTGGAGTATAGATGTAGTCGGAACAGACGTTACCGTTAATTATGGCAAGCTGGGAACAGACGGTCAGACACAAGTAAAAAACTATTCGACTGCTGAAGAAGCCGAAAAAGCTGCCAATAAACTTATTGCGGAGAAAACAAAGAAAGGCTATGTAGAAACAGCAGAGGAAACGGCACGCGAGATGAAAGTGGAAGCCAAGAAATACACTTTAAGTTATGATGAATACGAAAACGACGTTCAGCTATTGGATAAGATTCTGAAAGACAAACATCTGCCCGAATATAAACAAATCACTATCGGTTGCTGGGACTATGAAGGTGAAGATTGCTCCGCCTTACTAAAAGGGATGCTCGAAAATAAAGATAAGTTTGCAAACATTGAAGGCTTATTTTGGGGAGATATCGACCAGGAAGAACAGGAAATCTCATGGATTGAACAGGCAGACCTCAGCCCGTTGCTCGATGCTATGCCCAAATTGAAAGACTTGAAAATAAAAGGTACGAATAGCCTGCGCCTGGGACAAACCTCACGTCCGGAATTGCGCTCACTGGAGATTATCAGTGGCGGTCTTCCTACGGAAGTCGTAGAGGATATTCTGGCGTCTGATTTCCCGAATCTGGAAAAACTGGTTCTGTATGTCGGTGTGGAAGACTACGGATTTGAAGCTGATATTGAGATATTCCGTCCGCTTTTCTCAAAGACGCGTTTCCCGAAATTGACTTATCTTGGCATCGTGAACTCGGAAGAACAGGATGAGATTGTAAAAATGTTCCTGGAGTCGGATATCCTTCCTCAATTGGAGACAATGGATATTTCGGCAGGTGTCCTCAAAGATGAAGGTGCCCAACTTTTGCTGGACAATATGGACAAGATTGCCCATTTGAAGTTTATCAATATGCGCTACAATTATTTGAGCAAGGGCATGAAGAAGAAGTTGCAGGAACTTCCGATGAAGATTGATATTGCAGAATCGGAAGAAGCTGATGAGGACGACGGTGAAATGTGGTATTACCCGATGATTACGGAGTAGGGGAAATGCAGATAATCGTTGTCAGCAACTCTCCGTCCAAACGCATCGAATACTTTGTCGAAGCCGGCAGGAGCTTGCAGACGGGAGTCCGCTTTATGACTTACGAAGAATTGTTCAACTGCCTGCCGTCATTGCGGCAGGCAGTTGTCAAACTGGAACCGTGGGTAAGCTGCGAAACGGATTTTCTGAAATATGCTCTGTTGAGTGAAGAATATAAAACGGTATTACAGCGGTTGGACGAGACGGCACTGCCTGACGATGTGCATTTCTTGAATCCGCCTCATGCATTATTGCAGGCTCTTGATAAAAAGGAAGGCAAACGGATTTTATTAGCTAATGACTTGAGTGTGACTCCGATGTTGGCTGCTCTACATGCTTTCGATGGACTGGTGCAAGCTCTTTCCGATTGCGGCAGGGGGTGTTTTCTGAAACCCCGTTATGGTTCGGGAGCAGGCGGCATTATGGCAATCCGCTATCAGCCGCGTCAGAAGAAATGGGTGGTTTATACTACCTTGCAAAAGGTGGACGGAATCATTCATAATACAAAACGTATTCATCGTCTGACTAAGGAAAAAGATATTCTCCCATTGGCGGAAGCGGTCATGCATACCGGAGCTATTTTGGAAGAATGGATACCTAAGGAGCAGTTGCAAGGAGAAAATTATGACCTTCGGGTAGTATGCGGAAAGACAGAGATTGATTATGTGGTAGTCAGATGTAGCAAGGGAAGCATTACCAATCTGCACTTGAATAACAACGCACGCCTGTGGAGCGAACTTTCCTTGTCAGAAGATGTCCGCCAACGGATTTATCTCTTATGCAGGAAAGCCGTCTGCACACTGGGTTTGCGATATGCCGGAGTAGATGTACTGATAGAAAGAGGAACGGATACTCCTTATATTATTGAAGTCAACGGACAAGGCGACCACATTTACCAGGATATGTACGCTCACAATTCTATTTATACCCGACAGATAAGAACAATAAAAAAGAAATATGACCATGCAGATAGATGAACTGCCCGCCGGAGAACAAAACCAGTATCCCGATATGGATATGAACCGGGTGGTAGGGACACATGATATACTTATGCTTTGCTTCGATACGTTGCGCTACGATGTGAGTAAAGCGGAAGAAGCCGCCGGAGGTACGCCGGTTCTGAACAGTCACGGCGGTTTGTGGGAGAAAAGGCATGCGCCGGGGAATTTTACTTACCCCTCTCATTTTGCTATTTTTGCAGGCTTTCTCCCTTCACCGGCAGAGCCTCATTCCTTACGTAGCCGTAAATGGCTGTTTTTCCCCGTACAGGCAGGGACGGGACGTATCCCGCCCAAAGGCAGTTATCCGTTTACGGAAGCTACTTTCGTGCAGAGCCTTGCCAATAAGGGATATGAGACAATCTGCATAGGCGGCGTGAATTTCTTTAGCAAACGTAATGAACTGGGACGTGTGTTTCCCGGTTATTTTACGAAAAGCTACTGGCTGCCGACCTTTGGCTGTACGGCTCCCGACAGTACGGAGAATCAGATTGATTTCGCCTTGAAGAAACTGGAGAATTACCCTGCGGACAAACGTATATTCATGTATATCAACTTTTCCGCTATCCATTACCCGAACTGTCACTATGTGAAAGGTAAAACGAAAGACGATAAGGAATCGCACGCGGCGGCATTGAGGTATATCGACAGTCAGTTGCCCCGTTTGTTTGAAGCTTTTCAGAAGCGTGCCGACACACTGGTGATTGCCCTTTCCGACCACGGAACCTGTTACGGTGAAGACGGCTATGAATATCACTGCATATCCCACGAAACAGTCTACACGGTTCCTTACAAACACTTTATCCTGACAAAACAATGAATCAACCTCTATCCCGATATGTAGACTATATGTATAGTTATCCGCATAAAACGGCGTACCGTCCTTTTCCTGCTCCGGTTTCGCTGCTCCCATATTTGGAGCAACTGGAAGGCAGAAAGGCGTCACTCTACTTTCATATCCCTTTTTGCAGCCATAAATGCGGATACTGCAACTTATTCTCCCTGCAAACGAACCGTATCGAATATATCGCCACTTATCTGGACGCCCTTTACAGACAGGCGAAAGAACTCTCACCGCTCACTGCCGGACTGACGTTTGATAGCTTTGCCATCGGCGGCGGTACTCCGTTGCTGCTGACTGTCCCACAACTGGAACAACTAATGACTACCGCCGCTTTGTTCGGTGTGCATCCGTCCCATGCCTTTACTTCCGTAGAGACTTCACCGGAATACGCAGACCGTTCGCGGCTCAATGTTTTGAAACAGGCGGGAGTAGCCCGCGTAAGTATCGGCATACAGAGTTTTCAAGATGAAGAACTGAAAGCTATCAAAAGGCGCCCCCGGCAAAACACTATTTATCAAGCGTTGGAAGGCATTCGTCAAATGGATTTTCCCTATTTCAATATCGACTTGATTTATGGCATTAAGGGACAGACGGTAGAAAGTTTCCTCTATTCACTGGAAGAAGCGCTCCGGTTCCAGCCGAACGAACTGTTTATTTATCCGCTATATGTGCGTCAGGGTACGGGCATTACCGAGCGGGAACCGGATGATGTCTGTTTCCGAATGTATCGTGCTGCCTGCGAGTTATTGCAAGCAAAAGGCTTTCTGCAAACATCCATGCGGCGTTTTATTCATCATCCGTCCACTGACGCGGAAGTTTCATGTGGCGACGAAGTGATGCTTTCGTGCGGGTCGGGCGGACGCAGCTATTTGGGTGATTTACACTATGCCACCCGATATACCGTCTGTCAGCAATGCATTGCCCGCGAGATAGACGAATATATGGCAACCACTGATTTCACCGTAGCCCGGAACGGATTTATCCTTTCCGCAAAAGAACAACAGCAACGTTTTATCATCAAGAATCTGATGTACTATATGGGGATTGACAAGGCTGAATATACCCGGCGTTTTGGAGAGCCGCTTGACAGGACTCCGTTGTTCCGCGAACTGGCGGAACAGCACTGGATAGAGGAAACTCCAGAACGTATCCGGCTGACTTCCGAAGGACTTGGCTATTCCGATTATATCGGTCAGTTATTTATCACTCCGGAAATCAGGCAATTAATGGAAACTTATTCCTATTGAATGAAAATTGAATGAAAATTGAGTGAAGTTTAAATGATATTTGAATGAAATGACAATGGCAAATGAAGGCTCTTTACTTTCCGTCCGACGTATATACTATCGGGGTAAATTGAATAGTTGTAACTACACTTGTTCTTATTGTCCTTTCGGCAAGAAGTCTCATCCTGCATCTACAATGCAGGACAAACAGGCATGGAGTCGTTTTATTACTGCTATTGAGCAATGGGAAGGAGAAACTTTGCAACTATTTGTCATTCCCTACGGGGAAGCACTCATACATCGCTATTATAGGGAAGGAATAATGCGGCTTGCGTCATTACCACAAGTTACCGGAATTTCCTGTCAGACTAATCTTTCTTTTCCTGCCGACGAATGGCTGGACGAACTCCGGACTGCTCCGGAATTGATAAATAAGATAAAGATTTGGGCTAGCTTTCATCCGGAAATGACTTCAGTAGAGAAATTTGTCCGGCAACTTCATACGCTTCATAATGCGGGAATACAAGTCTGTGCCGGAGCTGTCGGCAATCCGTCGGCAAAAAATATACTTGCTGATTTGAGAAATGCTCTCATGCCGGATATTTATCTGTTTATTAATGCTATGCAGGGACTAAAATCCCTGGTGAGCGATGACGATATTCGTTTTTTTACTCAATTGGATAATCTCTTCGAGTATGATTTGCGAAACGCTCCAGCTCAATGGGAGAATTGCTCAGGGGGAAGAAGTAATTGCTTTATTGACTGGAAAGGAGACATCTTTGCCTGCCCTAGAAGTAAAGTGAAGATAGGCAATCTTTATCAGAATCAAAAAACGGGTCAGAATCAAAAGTTGGATACCTCGCTTTCTTGTCAGCGGAAAGTCTGTGACTGCTACATTGCTTTCAGCAACCTGTCGAATCACCCTCTGCATGACATACTGGGAGAAGGTGCCTTTTGGCGGATACCGGATAAGTCCTTGATTACTGCCGTTTTTTTTGATGTGGACGGAACATTGACCGATGCACAAGGGAAAGTCCCGGAAAGTTATGCTAATACCTTACGATATATAGCGCAATCTGTCCCATTATATCTGGCTACTTCTTTATCTATGGAACAGGCACGGAGAAAATTAGGAAAGACTCTTTTTAGCCTGTTTAAAGGTGGAGCATTTGCAAACGGCGGATTATTGTTGTACGACGGGCAGAGCCGATGTTTACCGGTTGAATTACTACCGGACGTGAACGAAGAATCTGCAAAGATAACGGCGCATAGCTATGAAGGCCAAGTCTATAAGTATAGCATGCTGGTTTATGAGAAAGAACAGAGGGAGAGCATTCTTTTTCGATTAAAAGCAAAACCTTATCAGGTATTTTATAAGCCACCCCTTATCGCAGTTGTACATAAGGAAGCCGGCAAAAAGAAAGGAGTACTCCATATATGTAAAGATTTAGCTTTCCCTCTAGAGCAAGTTTTGATTGTCGGCAACTCGCAGAAAGATTGGGAAATGATGTCGGCAGTACCCCATTCTTGTGCAGTGATGAACTCCGAACCACTATTGAAAGAACATGCCCGCTACACGTTGAATCCCGACCGCCTGCCTGCTTTCTTCCGCTTCCGCAAATAGAAAAGCAGATAAAGTTATTGTATATCAATTTAAAGTGATTATTTTCGCAACCTACGTTATTTAAAAAACGCATCAAGTTATGAAAGTACAAAACAACATATGTGAGGGAAGTCTCATCACCAATTACCTTCCGGCGGATTACTGTGATTCTTTTTCAAAAACAATAGTGAGTGATAAAGTGGTTACTCCCGAAGTATTTATGGATATAGCCTTTAACCAGTCTCCCGCTTGGGTGAACGGATTGATGGCGCTGCGAAATGCAATCGTCAAACCGTTGGGGCTGGAAGTCAATATACGTTTTACGGATACGATTCTTGAAAGAAGTCCGAATGAGATTGTTTTCGGCATGCCTGATAAGCACCTGACATTTTACGCGTCTTTATGGTGCGGAGAGAAAGAGGTTGATGGACAAATGTTTGCTATTACAACGATTGTAAAGTACAATAACCGGCTGGGACGATTCTACTTCTTCTTTATTCGCCCTTTCCATAAAACTATCATGCGTTCCATACTGAACAGAGTTGCCAAACAAATGAAATAAAGAATCTATGGATATGGACATCTATGACATCATTGACAATATCTACAAACTGCCGCTTGCATCCAAGGAAGCCCTGTTGAATGAAGCACCGGAAGTAACCTATCCTAAAGGTTTTCACTTGTTTCTGGCAAACCGTAAAAGTTCCAGATTCTATCTGATGAAGAAAGGAATGTTGCATGCATATACCTATAAATCGGACAAGAAAGTGACATTTTGGTTCGGAAAGGAAGGGGACGCTATTTTTCCTTTGCAGACCCTTTATAATAATCAGGCGGGATATGAGAATATAGAACTACTAGAAGACAGTGTGCTGTATGAATTGAGTGTCGATAAACTACACGACCTTTATCTGGCGGATATACATATAGCCAACTGGGGACGGAAGTTTGCCGAAAGGGAGTGTATCAAATCAGAACAGCTATTTATATCGCGGCAGTTCAAGACCTCACTGGAACGCTATCAGGATTTGATTGCTGATTACCCCGACATACTTCAACGTGTACCATTAGGAATTATCTCTTCCTATTTGGGAATCTCCCAAGTCAGTCTGAGCAGAATCAGGGCGAAGATAAGATGATTTTTTATCAAATGTAAAATCCCTTTTTTACAAATGTAAAATAGAGGCTGCCGGAAATTCATGACCTTTGCAAATAAAAAAACAGATGTTATGAATTGGATTCTTTTGATTTTGGCAGGTTGCCTTGAGCTGGTGTTTACTTTCTGTCTGGGAAAGATAAACAGGGTATTCGGAATGGAGAAATATGTGTGGTCATTCGTACTTTTGGTATCCTTATGCGTGAGTATGCTGCTTCTGATAAAGGTGACCAGAACGCTGCCGGTCGGTACGGCTTATGCGATATGGACAGGCATCGGTGCGGCAGGCACGGTATTAATTGGTATCTTCTTCTTTAAAGAACCTGCAAGTGTGGGACGGTTGTTCTTTATCTTCACATTGATTTGCTCCATTATCGGGTTGAAATTGGTATCACATTGATACCCGATTGTATCCTGAAAAAATAAAGTGCAGCTATAATTTGGTAGTTATGAAAACAAAGCCCATATTTGCAGCCCGAAAATAGAGACAGGCATAAAAATCCTCATCGGAGGGTGCTATAATAGATAATTATAGTGCTGGATAAGATGAATGGTGTAAATCATTCGCTTGTTCGGCACTATTTTTTATTGTAACATTTTAAGATAAGAGGTATGAGTAGAAAAGAAACGATGAAAGAGTTGAATTTGACACAGGGGAGTGTTCCGAAGGTACTGCTGCAATTTGCAGTGCCTTTTCTTATTGCCAACGTGCTTCAGGCACTTTATGGCGGGGCGGACTTGTTTGTTGTGGGGCAATATGATGATTCTGCCAGTGTGGCGGCTGTGGCTATCGGCAGCCAGGTGATGCAGACGATTACAGGTATCATCCTTGGCATAACGACGGGGACAACCGTATTGATTGCTATTGCCACCGGAGCAAAAGATAACCGGAAAGTAGCGTTTACAATCGGTTCTTCCGTATGGCTGTTCTCAATCGTAGGAGTGTTGCTGACTTTGGTTATGGTCGTGTTTCACGGGCAGATAGCCGAATTGATGCATACGCCTGCGGAAGCAATGGCTGATACGAAAAGTTATATCCTGGTATGCTCGGCAGGTATTTTGTTCATAGTGGGGTACAACGTAGTGTGTGGTATCCTGCGTGGACTGGGCGACTCCAAGACACCGCTTTATTTTGTAGGATTGGCGTGCGTGATTAATATTGTCCTCGACTTTATCTTGGTCGGCTATTTCCATTTGGGGCCTACGGGAGCTGCTGTAGCTACCATAACAGCACAGGGAGTCAGCTTTGTCATCTCGCTTTGGTTCTTGCACGGTCATGGATTCCATTTCGAGTTTACACGGAAGGATATCCGGCTGAACAAGAATTTATCCAAAAAGATTATGGTGCTGGGAGCACCCATTGCATTGCAGGACGCGTTAATCAATGTTTCATTCTTGATTATAACGGTCATTGTCAACCAAATGGGAGTCATCGCATCAGCTTCTTTGGGTGTTGTAGAGAAAATCATCGTCTTTGCGATGCTGCCGCCAATGGCGATATCATCGGCAGTGGCAACCATGACGGCACAGAATTACGGTGCGGGACTGATACAGCGGATGAACAAATGCCTGGCTTCGGGCATTGGAATTGCCCTTGTTTTCGGTGTATCGGTTTGTGTGTATTCCCAATTCCTGCCGGAGACGCTTACCGCATTCTTTTCCAAAGATGCGGCGGTGGTGGCAATGGCAGCGGAGTATTTGCGGGGGTATAGTATCGACTGTATCATTGTAAGTTTTGTGTTCTGCATCAATTCTTACTTCAGCGGACAGGGAAATTCATTGTTCCCGATGATTCACAGTCTGATAGCGACCTTCCTGTTCCGTATTCCGTTGTCGTACTGGTTCAGCCAGATAGACAGTTCCTCACTGTTCCTCATGGGCTTTGCTCCGCCCTTGTCGACGGTGGTCTCGTTATTGATTTGTATTTGGTATTTGCGATATAACCAAAAGAGAATGTACTCGAAAGGCACTGTGATGCCTGCTATATCGAATTAAGTGTTTTCTAAGTGACATATATTAACTAAAATCAATTTGTATGGAAGCTTATTTGAAGAAACTCTGTTTTGAGTATCAGGTGGAAGAAAAAGAAGTGAAAGAGCTGTTGGCTCGTATGGAAATGGTGCATTTGGATAAAGGTGGGACGATTGCTTCTGCTACAATGCCCGAGCAGAGCTTGTATATTATCGTTTCCGGTATCTTGCATACATTTTCCAGTCATCAGGGAGAGGACAAGACTATCCGCTTCCTGTCGGCAGGGGATGCGATATTGTGTTACAACACAAGAAAACATTCCGTAAAAACACTGACGAGATGTGTGGCTTATTACATCAGCGAGGATGAGATTGAGGAACTGTGCGCTACGTCCATAACATTCTCCAACCTGGTACGTCAGCTTATGGAATACCAGTTTTACTTTAAAGAAGAAATGAATGTGAATATGCGCAAACTGACGATTAGGGAAAAGTATCTTTCTCTATTGACGGAAATACCCGACATTTTATACAGAGTACCTCTGAAGTATATTACTCATTATTTGGGGGCTGATGTGACAAGCCTGGGATATTTGGCGGGAAGTCAGAAATAAGAAAGCGTTGTTTACCTATAAAACAACGCTGATATAAAAGCAGTCAAATTCATTGATTGAGCAAAGAGTTTGGCTGCTTTCTTTATAATAACTTTTTAAGTTCCTCTATATCAGGCAAAGCTTTTGCTGTATGATGAGTAAAACCTGTTTTAAAGAACTCTTTTATGGAAAATACTTAAAATTCGGCAGTTGCAACTTCCGAATTTCTGCTGTCTCTTTTAATTCATCAGTTACAACTGATAAATTTGCTTCTTGCTCACTTTCAGTATTTTGTGTTTTGTCAGTTGTAACTGATGAATTGCCATCAAGCATATCCCATTCTTCATAGAATATACGCATTAATCTGAGGTTTGTTTCAGAAAAACCTCTAAGGCCGGGCAGTTCCTTTGAAGCTTGTTGCTAATGAAAGCAATGGCACCGGTTCCCCAATATCCATTACGTGAATTTTGAGAAATATAACGTCCTATGCCATAATACAAAGCCAATTGTTCCTTGTTTAAAAGCTTTATTGCTTGATATTGGCTCTGTAATATAGCTGTCTTTATTGTTTGGACAGCTATTGTGTATTTGGTTTCTAAAAAAATATTGTTTGGCATAATATATACTCGTTAAATTACAAACAAAGGTAATACTTTTATTGGAGATGGAATAATGTTGGCAGAATAACTTACCTCAATAGTAACAAGTATAAAAAAAATAATTAATTATCTTTGCACGGATAATTGAAAGAAAATGAAGAACTTGATTCCCCGATATACTTTCCACAAAAATAAGTATGGCAGTGAACTTTTGATTGATGTCGTCGAACTGAAATATGTGAAGAAGTTCCTGGCTGAAAGTTCTGTCCATACGCTGACTTATTATGATATTACTTTTATAACGGAAGGAGAGGGGAACTTTTCCATCGACAACCGTACTTATGAAGCTTTCCCCCAAGATGTGTTTTTCTCAAAAGCGGGAGAGATTCGGAATTGGGATACGCATCACATAACAAACGGATATGCTTTGATTTTTGAGGATGAGTTTTTGTCTTTCCTCTTTAGGGATTCTATGTTTGTCCGGCATCTTGCGTTTTTCAAACCGGAAAAGACATCAGCCAAACTGCATCTACCGGACGAACTTTATACACGTGTCCTTCAAGTCTTGCACAATATCAAAACGGAGATTGACTCTTACAAACAGAATGATAATGACGTGCATGTTTTGAGGGCATTGCTTTATGAAGTTCTGATGCTGTTGGAGCGGGCGTATCAGAAGGCGGTTTCAAACGAGGAAATCGCCACAGATAAAGAAATCAATAATACTCATATAGACAGATTCATCCATTTGGTAGGAACTCATTTGAAGGAACAACATTCTGTTCAGTTTTATGCGGATAGACTTTGCATCACTCCCAATTACCTGAATGAAATCATAACTTCGGCAATGGGGCTTAGTGCGAAGCGATACATTCAGAATAAAGTGATAGATGAGGCTAAAAGGTTGCTTGCTTATACAGACGCTCCGATATCGGATATTGCGTTTGAGCTTCATTTCTCGACGGTTTCTTATTTTATCCGCCGCTTCCGGCAGCATACGGGAGAAACGCCGTTACTCTACCGGAAAAAGTATAAACCGTAAAAAGTACTATTTCTCCCTTTCTTTTTATTGCACCGGCTCTACTCAATATCCTTACTTTTGCATCAAATAATAACCAATTAAATTATTAAATGATGAGAGACGCAGAAAAAACGGTAGGGAACATGATTGATAAGTTAAAAACAGCCTTTATCGGTTCCATAGACAGCGAAGGATTTCCTACTATCAAAGCCATGTTGCAACCCCGGAAAAGGGAAGGGATAAAAACGATTTATCTGACAACGAATACTTCGTCAATGCGTGTTGCGCAATACCGGGAAAACAATCATGCCTGTATTTACTTTTGTGATAACCGCTTCTTTCGGGGAGTAATGTTGCGCGGCACAATGGAAGTGTTGACAGACAGTGCCAGTAAAGAGATGATATGGCAGGAAGGTGATACAATGTATTATCCCGAAGGAGTCACCGACCCCGACTATTGTGTATTGAAATTTACGGCAACTTCCGGTAGGTTTTATAGTAATTTCAAATCGGAGAGCTTTATCGTAGAGTAGACTCATTGTATATAAAAGAAGCTGAGAAGCAGGGATTTTATAGTCTTAATGTGCTATTTTTAAGATTGCGTGAAAGAATAGCGACTATAAAAACAATGAACCAGCGAATAAACTGCATAAATTAGTGCAATAATATGCGGAAATGTAACTCTATTTTGCATAAAACTACATACAATATGCATCTTTTCTTGCTTGCAAATCATTCGTTCCCCGGTGAGGAGCGGGGTGTTCCTCGGTGTGCATCGCTACCTTCCTCACCGAGGAACTTGTTTGTCATCGGTGAGGAAGCTGAAACCGGTCTTTTTGAGGGTGCTTTTTCTCTAGTTTGGCATAACTATTAGAAAGAATAGAAATAATAAAAAGATTGGTTTATCTTAGTATTTCATATTGATTGGTGAATAAAAAATGGAAAATGACTGCTATTTGGATACTATATATCTCAAATGATAACAAGAAAGAACTTTCTCCCGACAAATGTCGGGCTTCTTTCTGTTTTTCTTAAACCGTTATGCTATTATCCCCCTTCCTGATTGCTTAAATATTCCTTTTTTAAGAATGGTCATTCTTTCAGCAAAGTGAAGATATATACTAACAGGAAAAATTCTCTTCCTCTATCCGACTTGCAGACGATATTCATTAGGAGTTGTGCCTACCACCTTTTTGAATATTCTGCTCAAATGATGCGGATACTTGAAACCGAGTTCGTAGGCAATTTCACTGACAGTCTTGTCCTTTTCCGCTAACAGTTCTTTAACTCTCTCCATGACAGACAACTGGATATACTCTTGAGCGGACTTGCCAGTTTCCTTTTTTATCAAGTCTCCGAAATAATTGGGAGAAAGATGCATCTGTTCAGCACAATATCCGACGGACGGTAATCCAATAGTCTGGGGTTTGTCTGATGCATAATATGAATTTAGTATGCGCTCGAAATTACCGAGCAAATCCCGGTTGACCGTCTCGCGGGTAATAAACTGACGTTCGTAGAAACGGACACAGTGATTGAGTAAAGTTTCAATGTTTGAAGCTACGATTTGTTTGGTATGTTTGTCGATAGCGTGTTCCAGTTCCTCTTGAATCTCTTTGAAACAGTTGAGGATAATTTGGCGTTCACGTTCGGACATATGCAGGGCTTCGTTGGATTCATAAGAAAAGAAAGTGTAATCTTTCATTCTGCGGGTAAGCGGTGTTCCATATAGCAAATCCGGATGAAACATCAATGCGAGCCCTTTGGGATTGAGCGTTTCGCCCCCGTCGTCCACGCCTGCCACTTGACCGGGAGAGATAAACACCAATGTCCCGTCTTGATAATCGTATTTATTACGTCCATATTGTAATGTCCCGCATTTAAGCTCCTTATAAAATACACAGTAGAAACCGAAGTTTTTCCGGCAATGCCGGATTGACTTTAGTTTGGAAAGATCCGTTATGCTGACAAGGGGATGCAACGTTTCTGCTCCCAGCAACATATTGTACTCTTGAATTGTCTCTAACTTTATTATATTTCCCATACTTTCCGTATTATTGTTATGTCACAAAGCTAATGATTTTATCTGATAAATAAATATAGTATATACTCGAATCGGTAATTAAGGTTAGTTAATCCGTAATATGTGTTATTGCTTGATAGATAGGGTTATACAAACAGTGAAATGTGTTAGCATATCAGTAATCCGTCTATTGTCTTGTCCGGCAAATCTTCTCAACTTTGCATTATCGAAAAATAATATTCAGACTAAAAAGAAACCATTATGAAGAAATATTTAACTCTCAAATTAGTTATTATGATGATACTAACTCAAGGTATTGCGGCTCTCTCCGCACAGAACAATCCTTTCGGGCTGGTTTATGAAAATGCACTTAAGGAAAATATCAAAGGGCAGGTAAATATCCACCCTGTCACTTATCAGTTGCATGGGATAGATATTGCAGCCAATGTATATGTGCCTGCTGATTATGACCCTGCAAAGACATACGCGGCAATAGTAGTGGCGCATCCCAATGGGGGAGTTAAGGAACAGGTTGCCGGTCTTTATGCACAGCGTTTGGCAGAGAATGGGTATATCACCTTAGTGGCGGATGCTTCCTATCAGGGAGCAAGTGGTGGAGAACCGCGCAATACGGATAAGCCTGCCTACCGTATTGAGGATATTCACGGCATGGTTGATTATATTACCCATTATCCGGGCGTTGATACGGAGCGGCTCGGTATTCTAGGAATCTGTGGCGGTGGCGGATATACTTTAAAAACTGCGCAGTCTGACAAACGTTTAAAGGCGGTAGCTACCCTAAGTATGTTTAATTCCGGAAAAGTCAGGAGAGAAGGATTTATGGGCTCTCAGATATCTACCATTCAGGAAAGACTGAAACAAGCAACAGAAGCCCGTGCACAAGAAATGGCAGGTGGCGAAATCTTATATACAGGAGAATCCAACCTGACCGATGAACAGATAGCCAAACTGCCGTTCGATTTATACCGTGAAGGGCTTATCTATTATGGTAAAACTCATGCTCACCCAAATTCCACTTTCAGATATACGGTCAGCAGCCTGCTTGACCTGATGATATGGGATGCTACTTCTAACGTTGACTTGATAAACCAGCCATTACTCATGTTGGCAGGCAGCAAAGCCGATACTTTTTATATGACCGATGAAGCCTTTCAAAAAGCAACCGGAACTACGGATAAGGAATTATTTCTGATACCCGGGGCTACTCATATTCAGACTTACTATGTTCCCGAATATGTAGACATGGCAGTGAAGAAATTGATAGCGTTCTTTAATGAGAAATTGTAAATATCCTTAATCCATAAAAATATCCCGATAATGAGAAAATTTTATTTATCATTCGTAATTTTAGTAGTGTTGGCTTGTATCTTTGTAGTTTATGCCAAAGCGATAGCTGTTAGTAATTTGACAGAAATGCCTGAAGTAGAAAAAACAACAGCCAGTGAAAGTATAATACCGACTAAAGGCAAGATATTGATTGTTTATTTCACTTCGCCCGAAACAGACGGAGTGGATACCTCATCCGGTGCCAGCCGTCTCGTATCAAACGGTAAACTTTATGGTAATACCGAATATGTAGCTACTCTTATCAGTGAAGAGACAGGCGGCGACCTCTTTCAGATAAAGACTGTGCATGCTTACCCGGGCGCACACAAAGAATTGATAGATGCTGCCAAAAAGGAAGTTGAGTCGAAAGCTCGTCCGCAATTGGCAACACACATTAAGAATCTTGCCGACTATGATGTTGTATTTGTAGGCTTTCCGAACTGGTGGTATGATATGCCAATGGTACTCTATTCGTTCTTCGATGAATATGACTTTACAGGTAAAACCCTCATACCATTCTGTACACATGGAGGAAGCCGTTTCTCACAAGCGGAAAAGACCATTGCCTCATTGGAAAAGGGGGCAAAGATGCAGAAAGGGCTTGCCATTTCCCGTAATAATGTTAATAACTCAGGAGAGTCTGTCTCGAAATGGCTGCGGGATATGGGTATGACAAGTAAAAGTAAATAATATGTATTTATAAAAGGCTCTGAATCTGAAATTCAAAGCCTTTTATTTGTGAATCTGTTCTTATTGGCATTATTTGAACTTGCTTTTTTCGTAGTTATACGGAATACTTGTACCTACAACCACATCTTCGATTTTTTCAATAATCAACCAATCATCCATATTTCCTTGGTGTTCGAAGTCAAATGCCGGCTCAATCTTTTCCACGTCGGAGAATTCTATCAGTATTAAACATTTCTTATGCCAACGTTCCTTCTGCTTATCTGTCAGATTGAGTTTTGGCTGGTTATGAGTAAGGATAGTGATAATCTCTTCTTCTGTCAGTTTCTGATAGTTTTCTACATGAGTTACCGTAGCTTTGGCCGAAATTTTCTTCGATCCTTTCTGCATAAAATAGAGGATTTCACCTTCATTTACCCGACTGTGCGGGATTTTTCGTCCGGCAGCACCGCGAACCACCATTGTTTTACTGCCGTCAAGTATTTTCTCCAATACTTTCGCTTTATCATCACAATATACCAAGTGCACCATGTTTAACTCTTTTAGATTAGACAATATACTATGTTCTATTTGATTGTTTTATAGTCGTTAGATTTATTCTATTGCTCCGGACAAAATCCGTTTTTATAAAACAGATAACTTTCTTCTATCGCATCGGCAGTATCGGCTTCTAATGCATATAATATTTCCCTGCAAAACTCCAGTTGCCCGGTTCCGTTGGCAGTTACGATATTTCCGTCTCTTGCAGCTTGTTTATTGATGTAATTAGAATCACCTGTATATTTATCTCCGGCATATTGTTTAAGATAGTCGATTGTATTGCTGGTGTGCTTTACTTCATTAAGAAAACCATGCATACCAAGAAAAACGGAAGCATTGCATATTCCGGCAACTAACTTTTTCTCTTTGACAGCTTTTTTTACTAGTGGAACTATCAACTCAGCTTCAGGTGAGAACCAGCTCATACCACCGACTAATACCAGCCCCGCATAATCTTCCGGCATATCTTTTAGTTCATAGTCGGGCAGCACTTTGAATCCGCCTATTGAACTAACAGGCTCTTTGGTTATCGATAAGGTTTTTACTTTATAAGTAATGGGGTTTCCGGGCTTGACTCCCTGATTCAAACAAGTGGCTATATATGCGCCTTCCCAGTCGGCGAATCCTTCTAAAATTACAAATATTACTTCTTTCATATAAACTTCTATTTTTTTTGCGTGTACAAAGATACTATATTTAATTGACTTTTGTAGTAGTAATACATGTTATTAGGCATAAAATAATATAATTCACCTAATAAGTTTCTATATCATGGATAATAAATGATATATTTGTGATAAAATCTCAAATAATACGATTAAAGTATGATTATTCAATTTACAATAGGAAACTTTCTATCATTCAAAGAGCAATCTACATTGTCATTATTAGCATCTGCTTTGAAAGAAATACAGGTTCCGGCTGAAGATATAATCTTTGATGTAGGGACTGCTGGATTATCATTAATGAAGAGTGCGGTTGTTTACGGTGCTAATGCGTCCGGTAAATCCAATTTCATTAAGGCGTTAGAGTTTTTTAAGTGGTATGTAATAAACTCGTCGAAAGATATTCAAGCAGGAGAACGTGTCAATATAGAAAGTTTCCGGCTAAATTCGGTTACTACGAGTGAACCGAGTTTTTTTGAAGCCATATTCTGTGATGAAGATAATCAATATCGTTACGGATTTGAAGCTGATAATTCATTGGTACATTCTGAATGGCTCTATCAGAAAGCTAATAAGAAGAGGGCGAAGGAGGTGGAATTATTCTATCGTGAAAAAGATAACTTCGATATTCATACAAAGTTTGTTGTAGGTAAAGAGCTTGCGGGTAAACGAATGGTAAGAGCAAATGCATTGTTACTCTCAGTTGCGGCTCAATTCAATGAACCGACAGCAGTAGAGATAATGAAATGGTTGAACGATACTACTATTATTTCAGGTTCTAATGATGAAAAGATATGGAGTTCTGCAACAATTCAACTGGATGATATCCGAATGAAACAGAGGATTGTTGAGTTTTCTCGTTATGCCGATTTAGGTATTGAGAATATTGAAAAAATAGATAATACTATTGTTAGTACACATACGCAATACGATGATGAAGGGCGTGAAGTAAAAACTATAACTTTTCCATTCAGGAAAAATGAATCGGAAGGTACAATAAAGTATTTTTCCTTGGCATATCCTATTATTGATGCTTTGGATAATGGAAAGCGCCTTATTATAGATGAATTTGATTCTAAAATGCATCCGCTTCTTACATGTAGAATTATTGCTTTATTTAATTCAAAAGAAACAAATCCGAAAAATGCCCAATTAATTTTCACTACTCATGATACGAACTTATTGAGTGCTAATATATTCCGACGTGACCAGGTTTGGTTTACGCAAAAAAGTCGCTATGGAGCAACGGAACTTTATTCCTTGGCGGAGTATAAAGTACGTAATGACGCTTCGTTTGAAAAAGACTATTTATCCGGAAAATATGGGGCAATTCCTATTGTTGGAGATTTAACCCGTTTATTCAATACCCAAGAAAATAAACAATGACCGCTACGAAAAGAAAAAATGTAAATCCACGCATCGAGAGAAAAATAGTTCGAATAAGTGGTGTGCGTGAGGTAAAACAAACGTTTCTGATTATTTGTGAAGGAGCTAATACTGAACCGGACTATTTTAATGCTTTTCGTTTGACTTCTGCTAATGTGAAAGCCGTTGGTCAAGGTATGAGTACATTGGCTTTAGTGCAAAAGGCTATCAGTATAAGAGAATGGGAAAGGCAAAAAGGGAGGACGTATAATCAGAACTGGGTTGTCTTTGATAAAGACGATTTTCCTGAAAATGATTTTAACTCTGCTATCCTATTAGCACGCCAAAAAGGTTTCGAAGTGGCTTATAGTAATCAAGCTTTTGAATTTTGGTTTTTGCTTCACTTTAATCTGTATCAGGGAGCTTTACATCGTTCCAGGTATGAAAGTATGCTTACAGCCTTACTTGGATTTCCTTATACAAAGAGAGCTGAGGTAAGTTCTAAAATGTTTAATGCTTTGTTCTCTAAACAGGAACAGGCTATTAATCACGCTAAAACTATCATGAAACAATTTGATGGAAGTAATCCGGCACGATATGAGTCTTCTACTACTGTGTATTTGCTGGTAGAAGAATTGAATAAATTCTTATAACCTTATTAAATTCCTGTATTAGATTTGGTAATAATAACAGGTTGGTTAACATCTTGAATTTATTTTGATTACATGGTGTCCGATTGCTGGTAGAAGGGTGTCTATAATATCCACCTAAAAATATACTCTTTTATGTTTTCCATTTAGATAGCCTTTATTGTTAAGTATAAACAGGTGTCATATATGAGTGGTTTTTATTGACAGGTATTATAATTTAGTTCATAATACCTGTCGATTGATACATTATTTCAATAAAGGCAACTGGCTCAACATGTTTTTTATTCTGATAGCAGTGCGGGGCATTGCTTCTGCAACAGTCAAACCAACAATTTCTTTTTCTGCTGCAATATCATTTATCACACGTATTACCTGTTCCATTTTCATACCATTAGGGTCTGTGCCGACAGCAGCAATGATTTCGGCAGGGTCTAATACATCCATATCAAAATGAATCATCACTTTTGAAGCTCCACAAGATTTTAACCATACCCGAATAGCATCACTATTTTCTGCAACTTCTTCCCCCGTAATATCCTTGATGCGATATTGCTTTTGACGAACTTTAATTTCATCGCGTTCCCAATTCCGTAATCCGACAAATAAGATTTTAGACGCGTCCATTTTTGCCGGCAAAGATGAAATAATTTGTTTTTCACCATATCCCATACAAGCTGTAACAGCCATGGCATGATAGCCGGAATAAACATCACCGGGTAGTGTAATATCAGGATGAGCATCTATCCAAATCATTGCTACGTCATTTTTATACTTATCAGCAAGATAAGTAAACGGAACGACACTCACTGAACATTCGCCGCCAAGCGTCACTATTTTGTCCGGATTGGTGGTGCGAAGCATCTCCAATGCAGTTTTCGTTTGTCTCAGAATAATATCACGGTCTGTTACTCCGTCTGTTATTTCCCTGTCAGTCACTTCAGTAGATATAGGTACGGTCAATGTTTCTTGCCCTGTATCAGGAGCAAGAAAATTTAATAATTGTGCCCCCAAATAATACCCTCTCGAAGCATCTGCCGGATTATCTTTTAGCTCCGTTATTTGGTCGGCAACTCTGGCGCCTTGCCATTGTGGGTAAATCAAACGGATTGTTGATGATTTCTTTTCCATACTTTGATGATTTAACTTGTGCATTAGAAGTTTATTACTTTGCAAAAGTATATACTTTATCACGATACTACAAGTATGGCTAAATTATTCATATACTGTTAAATTTATCACTATACTTATGAAAATGCATATACTATATAAATACTATATTTGCAGCAAGAAATCAAAATTATAAACTTATGTACGAAAAGAAGATACCTTTTGATATCGATTGTGGAATTAGAATTGCAATGGAAGTAATTAGTGGTAAATGGAAAAGTTGCATCATATTTGAATTGAGTAACGGTGCAAAACGTCCCAGTGAAATACATAGACTATTCCCTGAAGCTAACTCACGTGTCATTAATCAGCAATTGAAAGAATTGGAAATGCATGGGATAATAGAAAAGAAGATATTTGCGGAACTTCCGCCTCATTCGGAATATTCCATAACTCCACTAGGCAGAACATTATTACCGATAATTGAAAAGTTGGAAGAGTGGGGGAATAGCTTTCGTCCGAATATGAAGAAAATGTTGGGTATGGAAGAATAGTGTGTAATTCTTTGGACTGTTTGGTATTGTGTGGTTGTTTGAGTTGGTGCAAAAAACAAAATCCTTCTGGACTAATCCAATAATCCAAGCTTTCTGGCATATTCAATGGCTTCGATTATGTTGTCAGCATTCATTTTTCGCATTATATTTTGACGGTGTTTATTTACGGTATGAATACTTACTGACAGACGATCGGAAATTTCCTTGCTAAGCATACCCGATTTTATTAAAAGTAATATTTCTTTTTCTCTTGGGGTAAATTCAATAAGTTCTTTTTCCTCGAATTTATTTAAAGGCAGAGTTTCGCCAGTGATAAAGTTTACTACTTGAATCTTGATGTTATCTAACGGTGCAGTATTAGGGGATAGATCAGCAATACCCATTACAAGCCAGGGAACGCCATTTTCATCTAACTCCAATACCTGATGTTGGCTGATGATACGAACATATTTATTGTATGAATTTAGAATTCTAAATTCATAAACAAGCTTATATTCTAAAATCTTATTCGTTTGAGTTGTATGTAAATACTCAAATAATCTCTGCTGTGTATTACTCAATACAATTAAATCTTCCGGATGTATGCGGGATTCGAAATAGTTTTTTTCTTTATTCTGGAATTCTAATGTATCTGGATTATATCCGAAGAAACGAATGTAACTATCTGACAAGTAAAGGTATTTCACATGTTGGTCTACAACAAACACATAACTGTTATTTACTTTAGCAAGCAGTTCAATATGCCTTTTATGAGCTTCCCATATCTTTTGTTTTTTTTCTGCATTCATGGTCGCATATTTTAATATAGCTAAAATTAGTAATTGTCTGACTTAACAAATGATACTAACTTTGTGCAAAAGTAAACGGAATATTTTTTAATCCTCAAAAATAAGAAAATGAAAAACATAGGGAAAGCAATAACAAGTATTTTTATAAATACTCTTTTAAATAGTTGCTCTGTAGTAAGCATAATAACACAAAGTCCAGGAAACCTACCCCCTCTACTGGATAAAGCAGGGAAAAATATAACTAATTCTATCTCTGAAAAAGGGAGAGTGGGTATTAATGGGGTTTCGCAAGGCTTTTTCATTCGTGGTGAGAATTTAGAAAATCCTATAATATTATACTTGCACGGTGGTGTTCCTGAACTACCTTTTATTCTTCCACGTGAGAGTCAGGAAAGGTTAGAAAAGTATTTTACTGTATGTTATTGGGAGCAGCGATATGCAGGGATGTCATACGATAAATCAATCAATTCCGTTAGTTTCACTCTCGAACAGATGATTGATGATGTTTATAAAATGACAAAATATCTCCAGCATCGTTTTATGAAAAACAAAATATATTTGGTGGCTCACTCGTGGGGGACTTACCTCGGAGTTAAGTCCATAGAAAAATATCCGGATGAATATACTGCATACATAGCCATAAGTCAAATAACAAATCAGTTAGAGTCTGAACGTCAGGCTTACGACTATTTACTTCAATATGCATCTGCTATTGGAGATACTAAATCAGAAAAAGAGCTGAAAAGGTTTGATTGTAAAGCAGAGGATTTCCCATGCTATGATTATCTGACTTCAATACGGTCTGAACTGTTAGAAAAATACGGAGTTGGGACATTACGGGAAAAATCTTCAATGTCAAAACTAGTAAGCGATGTTTTCAAGTTTAAAGGATATACTATTTCAGAGAAGATTAACTTTGGATGTGGCTCTAAATTTCACACGAGATATCTTTTTCCCTATCTGTTTGTAGATAATCTTTTTACGTCATCAATATCTTTTAATCTGCCTGTCTATTTCCTGCATGGAAAATATGATAAAACGGTATCATACACGTTAGCCAAAAAATATTTTGGGGTTGTCAATGCTCCACGCAAAGAATTTATTTCATTTAAGAACTCGGCGCATTCTCCTAATATGGATGAAGCAGAAGAATTTTCACTTATAATGCAAAAAATATTGGAACAAACAAAATAATGAAATACTTCTCATTCATAGGTATGTTATAAATACATATTATATTAACCTTTGAAAAGTAGGAGTTGGCAGAACGTTTGGGCGGAAAAGATAATAAAAAAACACCCGAAAAAGCCATTTATGGGTACTTTTTCGGGTGTCTTTTTTGTAACTACCTTATAATAAGGCTTTGTTGCGGTGCGTACGGGACTCGAACCCGTGACCCCATGCGTGACAGGCATGTATTCTAACCAACTGAACTAACGCACCAAATTTTATATAGACTAACTCATTATTATTTCTTTCCGCCTCTCTATTAAAGAAGCGGTGCGTACGGGACTCGAACCCGTGACCCCATGCGTGACAGGCATGTATTCTAACCAACTGAACTAACGCACCAGAATTTCATTTTGTTAATCTGCATCTCTCTCGATTGCGGGTGCAAAGGTAGTTCTTTTTTATAAATCTGCAAGCGTTTTGGGAAAAGTTTTTTTCAAGAAAAAACGAGAAAAACGCTTAGTGTCTCATTTTGAGTACTTTTGTAATGAAAAAAAATATTGTTTTTTCTTCTCTTCGGATAGTGACGCTATCCGGTTGTCATAGTGACGCCATCACGATAGGATAGTGTCACTATCCGAAGTCGATAGCGTCACTATCCTGAAGTTTGTCATTCTATTCATAGAAAATAGCTCCCGAATTCTTTCTATCTGTAAGAAATCCCCGTTTTTATATCAACTTTCTGCTTGAATAATTCGTAATTTTGCAATAAATCGTTATTTTTGCGGACTAAAATTAGAAAGGTGGAAAATAATTCCGCCTGGAATCGTAAATTAGTAGAAAGAATGATGACAACAGCCAAACTGTTATTGCACTGTCCCGACAAACCGGGAATCCTTGCGGAAGTAACAGACTTTATTACGGTAAACAAAGGAAATATTATCTATTTGGACCAATATGTAGACCATGTAGAAAACATATTCTTCATGCGTATTGAATGGGAATTGAAAGACTTCTTAGTTCCCCAGGAAAAGATTGAAGATTACTTCAGGACACTTTACGGCCAGAAATACGAAATGGATTTCCGCCTTTATTTCTCGGATGTGAAACCGCGTATGGCTATTTTCGTTTCCAAGCTGTCTCATTGTCTTTTCGATATGTTGGCTCGTTACACCGCCGGCGAATGGAATGTGGAGATACCTCTTATTATAAGCAACCATCCCGATTTGCAACACGTGGCCGAACGTTTCGGTATTCCTTTCTATCTGTTTCCTATTACAAAAGAGACAAAAGAAGAACAGGAACGCAAAGAAATGGAACTGCTTGCCAAACATAAGATTACATTTATCGTACTGGCACGCTATATGCAAGTAATCTCCGAACAGATGATTAATGCTTATCCGAATAAGATAATCAATATCCATCACTCTTTCCTTCCTGCGTTCGTAGGGGCGAAACCTTACCATGCAGCCTTCCAAAGAGGTGTGAAAATTATCGGAGCGACCAGCCATTACGTGACAACAGAGTTGGATGCAGGTCCAATCATCGAACAGGACGTAGTACGCATCACTCACAAAGATGCTATTGAAGACCTGGTAAATAAAGGAAAAGACCTTGAAAAAATCGTTCTTTCCCGTGCCGTACAGAAGCACATTGAACGCAAAGTCTTGGCTTATAAAAATAAAACAGTAATATTCAGCTAATGAAAGTAGCAGTCGTAAAATACAATGCCGGTAATATCCGTTCTGTGGATTATGCTTTGAAGCGGTTGGGAGTGGAAGCAGTGATTACTGCCGATAAAGAAGAACTCCAGTCGGCCGATAAAGTAATCTTCCCCGGAGTAGGAGAGGCGGAAACTACCATGAACCACTTGAAAGCGACAGGACTGGACGAATTGATAAAGAACCTGCGCCAGCCTGTATTCGGAATTTGTCTCGGCATGCAATTGATGTGCCGTTATTCCGAAGAAGGGGGAGTGGACTGTTTTAATATCTTCGATGTGGACGTGAAACGTTTTGTTCCGCAGAAACATGAAGATAAAGTACCGCATATGGGCTGGAATACCATCGTAGATACGAATAGTAAACTCTTCGAAGGATTCACCGAAGAAGAATTTGTCTACTTCGTACATAGCTTCTATGTTCCGACTTGTGAATTTACTGCCGCTACGACTGATTACATTCATCCGTTCAGCGCGGCGTTGCACAAAGATAATTTTTATGCCACCCAGTTTCACCCGGAGAAAAGCGGTAAGACGGGAGAGAAGATTCTGACGAACTTCCTGAATCTATAATAAACTATGTCGCCGTTTATAATAAACTCCACCATAGTTTATAATAAACTCGTTCATCGTTTATAATAAACTTTTTGAGGGGCGGTGGAAGTGGTGCTGAACAAGTTAGGAAAGAAATAAGTAATAAAAGAATAGTAATTTGTCAAATAGCAAATAAATAGATGATAGAAATTATTCCAGCCATTGATATTATTGACGGAAAGTGCGTACGCCTTTCCCAGGGAGACTACGATAGCAAGAAGGTGTATAACGAGAATCCGGTAGAAGTTGCCAGGGAGTTCGAAGCGAACGGCGTTCGCAGACTTCATGTGGTCGATTTGGACGGTGCTGCTTCTCACCATGTAGTCAACTATCGTGTGTTGGAACAAATTGCTACACATACCTCGCTTGTGATAGACTTCGGCGGTGGAGTGAAAAGCGACGAAGACTTGAAAATAGCCTTTGAAAGCGGCGCGCAGATGGTGACAGGCGGAAGCATTGCTGTGAAAGACCCCGCACTGTTTACTCATTGGTTGGAAACATACGGCAGTGAGAAGATAATCCTGGGAGCAGACGTCAAAGACCATAAGATAGCCGTCAATGGCTGGAAAGACGAAAGCGCCTGCGAACTATTCCCATTCCTCGAAGATTATATGACGAAAGGAATACGAAAAGTAATCTGCACCGACATTAGTTGTGACGGAATGTTGAGCGGCCCTTCCATTGATTTATATAAAGAAATGCTTGCCAAATTCCCCGACCTCTATCTAATGGCGAGTGGCGGAGTAAGCAAGATAGATGATATTATCGCCTTGGACGAAGCCGGTATCCCCGGAGTCATCTTTGGTAAAGCGTTGTACGAAGGACATATCACATTGAAAGATTTAAGAATATTTCTGTAAGCTGTCAAACATACGAGGACATACCTGCTCAAAGCACAGATTTAAATTGTCAACTAGTAAATAAAATAGGATTGTGTTAGCAAAAAGAATTATCCCTTGTCTTGACATTAAAGACGGGCAAACAGTAAAAGGAACGAACTTCGTTAATTTGCGCCAGGCCGGTGACCCGGTAGAACTGGGGCGGGCTTATAGTGAACAAGGAGCAGATGAACTTGTTTTCCTTGATATTACTGCAAGCCACGAAGGACGCAAGACCTTTACCGAACTGGTCAAGCGGATTGCGGCAAATATCAACATCCCGTTTACCGTAGGTGGCGGAATCAACGAATTGAGCGATGTAGACCGTTTGCTGAATGCCGGAGCAGATAAGATTTCAATCAACTCTTCCGCTATCCGTAATCCGCAACTGATTGATGAAATCGCCAAGAACTTCGGTTCCCAAGTCTGTGTACTGGCAGTAGACGCCAAGCAAACAGGCCACGGATGGAAATGCTACCTCAACGGCGGTCGCATCGAAACCGATAAAGAACTGATGGCATGGACAAGAGAAGCACAGGAACGTGGTGCAGGTGAAATCCTGTTCACGAGCATGAACCATGACGGCGTAAAGACCGGTTATGCGAACGAAGCCCTTGCTTCACTCGCCAACCAGCTCTCTATTCCAGTCATCGCTTCCGGCGGAGCGGGTTGTAAAGAACACTTCCGCGACGTATTTTTGCAAGGAAAGGCAGATGCGGCGTTGGCAGCCAGCGTTTTTCATTTCGGAGAAATCAAAATTCCCGATTTAAAATCGTATCTTTGCAGCGAAGGTATTGTAATGCGTAAATAGTAAATTAAGATATTAAATAAAATGGAATTGGATTTTGACAAAATGAACGGACTTGTTCCGGCTATCATACAAGACAACGAGACGCGTAAAGTCTTGATGCTGGGTTTCATGAACCAGGAAGCCTATGACAAAACGGTAGAAACAGGAAAAGTAACCTTCTTCAGCCGTACCAAGAACCGCTTGTGGACAAAAGGTGAAGAAAGCGGTAATTTCCTTCATGTCGTTTCCATCAAAGCCGATTGCGACAATGACACCCTGCTGATTCAAGCAAACCCAGTAGGTCCGGTTTGCCACACAGGTACAGACACTTGCTGGGGCGAGAAGAACGAAGAACCGGTAATGTTCCTGAAAGCATTGCAAGACTTCATCGACAAACGTCACGAAGAAATGCCGGAAGGTTCCTATACAACCAGCCTGTTTGAATCCGGCGTCAATAAGATGGCGCAGAAAGTAGGCGAAGAAGCTGTAGAAACTGTGATTGAAGCAACCAACGGGACAGACGAACGTCTGATTTACGAAGGAGCCGACCTGATTTACCACATGATTGTATTACTCACTTCAAAAGGCTATCGCATCGAAGATCTTGCACGCGAATTGCAGGAAAGACATAGCAGTACCTGGAAGAGACATTGATTCAATTAGAAATTAAAGATTAAAAATAGAAGTCTGCATGGGCGACGAGGCGTTGATACAATATAAGAACGTAGAAATCCATCAACAGGAACTCTGTGTGCTGAATGATGTCAATCTTGAACTGCACAAAGGCGAGTTCGTCTATCTGATAGGAAAAGTAGGCTCCGGAAAAACGAGCTTGCTCAAAACTTTCTATGGCGAACTGGACGTAATGGATGGTGAGGCAGAAGTGCTGGGCTATAACATGCGTTCCATCAAACGCAAGCATATCCCGCAGCTACGCCGGAAATTAGGCATCGTATTTCAGGATTTCCAGTTGCTGACAGACCGCACCGTTTACAACAACCTCGAGTTTGTGCTTCGTGCCACAGGCTGGAAAAACAAACAAGAGATAAAGGAGCGTATTGAAGAAGTGCTCGACCTGGTAGGAATGTCCAACAAAGGCTACAAACTGCCCAATGAACTTTCCGGCGGCGAACAGCAACGCATCGTGATTGCACGTGCCGTACTCAACTCCCCGGCTATCATCCTGGCGGACGAACCGACCGGAAACCTGGACGTAGAAACAGGAAAATCCATTGTAGAGTTATTGCACAATATCTGTGAATCCGGCTCATCCGTAGTGATGACGACGCACAACCTGCAATTGCTGAAAGAATATCCCGGCAGGGTATATCGTTGTGCCGACCATCAGATTGTAGATGTCACCGACGAATACATGCCCCGTCAGAGAACAATAGAAATAGATTTAAATATAGATAACTAAAACAGTAACGAAAATGAAAGTTTTAAAGTTTGGAGGAACTTCCGTAGGTTCTGCTCAACGCATGAAGGAAGTAGCCAAATTGATTACCGATGGTGAACAGAAGATTGTTGTCCTTTCAGCTATGTCAGGCACGACAAACACATTGGTGGAAATTTCGGACTATCTGTATAAGAAGAATCCGGAGGGTGCCAACGAGATTATCAATAAGCTGGAATCTAAATATAAACAGCACGTTGATGAACTTTTCGCAACCCAGGAATATAAACAGAAAGGTCTTGAAATCATCAAGTCTCACTTCGACTACATCCGTTCCTATACGAAAGACCTTTTCACTTTGTTTGAAGAGAAAGTGGTCTTGGCACAGGGCGAACTCATCTCTACGGCTATGGTGAACTTCTACCTGCAGGAATGTGGCGTGAAGTCCGTATTGCTTCCGGCTTTGGAATTCATGCGTACTGACAAGAACGCAGAGCCGGACCCTGTATATATTAAGGAGAAGTTGCAGACTCAGCTCGACCTCTATCCTGATATGGACATCTACATCACGCAAGGTTTCATCTGCCGCAACGCTTACGGTGAGATAGACAACCTGCAACGTGGTGGCAGCGATTACACCGCATCCCTGATTGGAGCAGCAGTGAACGCTTCTGAAATCCAAATTTGGACAGACATCGACGGCATGCACAACAACGACCCGCGCATTGTGGACAAGACAGCCCCGGTTCGTCAGCTTCATTTTGAAGAAGCGGCCGAGTTGGCTTACTTCGGTGCAAAAATCCTGCACCCGACTTGTATCCAGCCTGCCAAATATGCCAATATCCCCGTGCGCCTGTTGAACACCATGGACCCGGAAGCTCCCGGCACATTGATTTCCAACGACACGGAAAAAGGCAAAATCAAAGCAGTAGCCGCCAAAGAAAACATCACAGCTATCAAAATCAAATCCAGCCGTATGTTACTGGCTCATGGTTTCCTGCGTAAGGTATTCGAAATCTTCGAAAGCTACCAGACTTCCATCGACATGATTTGTACGTCAGAAGTAGGTGTGTCCGTTACGATAGACAACACCAAGCATCTGAATGAAATCCTCGATGACCTGAAGAAATACGGAACAGTGACCATTGACAAAGATATGTGTATCATCTGCGTTGTAGGTGACCTGGAATGGGAAAACGTCGGTTTCGAAGCAAAAGCGCTCGACGCGATGCGCGACATACCGGTGCGAATGATTTCTTTCGGTGGAAGTAACTACAACATCTCCTTCCTCATCCGGGAATGTGATAAGAAGACAGCATTACAGTCGCTGAGCGACATGCTTTTCAACAACAAATAATTCCACAAATAACATGAGCGCTTTTACCAACCTGATAAAAGCGCTCTTTTTAACTAACTAAACAAGTTTTTCGAATTATGAAAGGAATATTTCCAATCGATAAGTTCCGCACTTTGCAGACCCCTTTCTATTATTACGATACCAAGGTGCTGCGTGATACATTGTCGGCTATAAACCACGAGGTTGCCAAATATCCTAATTATTCAGTGCATTACGCTGTCAAGGCCAATGCCAACCCGAAAGTACTGACCATCATCCGTGAGAGCGGCATGGGAGCCGACTGCGTGAGCGGTGGAGAAATCCGTGCGGCTATCCGTGCCGGATTCCCCGCAAACAAAGTTGTTTTTGCCGGAGTAGGCAAAGCCGACTGGGAAATCAACCTCGGCCTGGAGTACGGCATCTTCTGCTTCAATGTAGAATCCATCCCCGAACTGGAAGTCATCAACGAACTGGCTGCCGCACAAAACAAGATAGCCAATGTCGCCTTCCGTATCAACCCCGATGTAGGTGCGCATACTCATGCCAACATTACCACCGGACTGGCTGAAAACAAATTTGGTATCAGCATGCAGGATATGGACAAAGTGATTGACGTGGCTCTCGAAATGAAGAATATCAAGTTCATCGGACTCCACTTCCATATCGGTTCGCAGATTCTCGATATGGGTGACTTTGTCGCCCTCTGCAATCGTGTCAACGAACTACAGGATAAACTGGAAGCCCGGCGGATTCTAGTGGAACATATCAATGTGGGCGGTGGACTCGGCATTGATTACGGACACCCCAACCGTCAGGCAATCCCGAACTTCAAAGAATACTTCACAACCTACGCCGGACAACTGAAACTGCGTCCCTACCAGACACTGCATTTCGAATTAGGACGCGCGGTCGTTGGGCAGTGTGGTACATTGATATCCAAAGTACTGTATGTGAAACAAGGGGCGAAGAAAAAATTCGCCATCCTCGACGCCGGTATGACCGACCTGATTCGTCCCGCCCTCTACCAAGCCTACCATAAAATGGAAAATATTACATCCGAAGAACCGGTAGAAGCTTATGACGTAGTAGGTCCTATCTGCGAATCGTCCGATGTTTTCGGAAAGGCGATAGACTTGAACAAAGTGAAGCGCGGCGACCTGATAGCCCTTCGCTCTGCAGGTGCATACGGTGAAATCATGGCATCCGGCTACAACTGCCGCGAGCTCCCGAAAGGATATACTTCCGATGATTTGGTGTAATTAAAAAATGAGTAACCACGCCCAAAGTGTGAATGTAATTTAAAAATGCAGAGGGCGTGGAACAATTTTAACTGAAATCTTGTTATTTTTGTAATGAGTTCAATAGGAAACTACATTAACAACTTAATAAAAAATACGATTATGATTTCAGAAAAATTACAAAAGGCAATCAATGAACAGATTACAGCTGAAATGTGGTCTGCTAATCTGTATTTGGCAATGTCTTTCTACTTTGAGAGAGAAGGTTTCAGTGGATTTGCACATTGGATGAAGAAACAATCTCAGGAAGAAATGGGACATGCATATGCTATGGCCGATTATATCATCAAACGTGGTGGAATTGCGAAAGTTGACAAAATAGACGTTGTGCCTAACGGCTGGGGAACTCCGCTGGAAGTGTTTGAACACGTTTACAAACACGAATGTCATGTATCTGCCCTGGTAGATAAATTGGTTGACGTAGCTGCTGCTGAAAAAGATAAAGCAACTCAGGATTTCCTGTGGGGATTTGTTCGCGAGCAGGTAGAAGAAGAAGCTACTGCGCAAGGAATTGTTGATAAGATTAAGAAAGCTGGTGACACCGGAATTTTCTTTGTTGACTCACAACTAGGACAACGCTAACAGACTGCAAACTAGGAAAGTAGTTTATATATACAAGAAGCTGTTCAGGGCAATCCGGACAGCTTCTTTTTTTTCACTTATTTAGCTTATATTCAAAAAATAGACTACCTTTGTCTTTGAGAATAAGAGAGATATTAGTTCTGATATATATAGAGAAAAGAGCGTGAACAGAGGACTTGTTAGATTATTACCTATATTTTTGTTAATACTTTTAGGGGTGAGTAGTTGTTCTAAAAAAGAAGAACGACGCATCCTGGTCGTCCATTCCTATGAAGAAAGCTATGATGCTTATCCCGATTTCAATCGGATGATAGCAGAGCAGTTTAAAAAAGAGAAAGTAGACGCAGACATCCGTACCGTTTATTTAGACTGTGAGTCCTACTGGGAAGAACCGGAATTGGAGCGTATGCGCTTTCTGGTTGATTCCATCTCTAAAGACTGGAAGCCGGAAATAATCCTGGTAAATGAAGACCAGGCCACCTATTCATTGATGAAATGCAATGTCCCCCTTGCTAAAGAAATACCCGTCGTTTTCGGCGGAGTCAATTACCCGAATTGGGGACTGTTGAAATACCATCCCAATGTGACAGGTTTCCATGATAAGATTGCCTTTAATGAAAATGTCGAAGTAGCAAAAGCACTGTTCGGGTCGCGCGTCCGTATGTTTACTATGCTCGATACCACCTATATTGACCGGAAAATCAGAGCAGACGCCAAAGAGCAGTTTCAGGGTCACAAAGTGACCGGATTCATAGATAGTTCGACTGTCTCCCCGGAAGAACAAATACGTTTGAGCGAAGAAGAGGGGTACACGCGCTTTATGGCTATCCCTTTGCGAAACAGCAGAAATCAGTCTGATGCCAACCTGATGTGGATTCTGAACAAAAACTATCGGGACCAATGCTATATCCAGTTGAAACGCGACTTCACCACCATTAATATTGGAAGTATCTGCGTCAGCCCCAGCCTGACAGCCATCAATGAAGCCTTCGGCTACGGTGAAAAATTATTGGGTGGCTACATGACTACACTGCCCATCCAGGTGGAAGAAGAAGTGAAAACTGCCGTTCGCATCCTGAATGGCGAGCGTCCGCAAGATATACCTATCTCTGAAAGCAGGAAAGAATATGTTGTCGACTGGAAAACAATGAAACAGATAGGACTGAGTAAAGACAGGATACCTGCTCATTACAAAATAGTCAATATTCCTTTTAGCGATGAATATCCTCTGTTGTGGAGCATCACAGTCGCTTCCCTGTTCCTGTTCCTAATCATTCTTTTGGCTTATTTCTGGTGGCTTTACCTTCGTGAGCAGGCAAGAAAGAAACAGGCTCTTGCCGCATTGGCCGACGAAAAAGAAAATCTGTCTTTAGCCATTGAAGGTGGAACGACCTATGTATGGAAGCTGGATAAAGAGCATTTTATCTTCGAAGATGCTTTTTGGAAAGCACAGGGATTGACTCCCAAGCCAGTCTCATTTCATGAACTGCTCAACTTTGTACATCCCGACCATTGGGGAAGTGTGAAGATAAGCTGGCAAAACCTGAAAAACGCACGGAAGAAGATTGCTCATCTCCGCTGTAGCTTCGATGGTAAAGAATACCAATGGTGGGAATTTCGCTATACCACCACCATGTTGCCCAGTGGCGAATATAGGACAGCCGGTCTGTTGCTCAACGTACAAGAGATAAAAGACCGTGAAAGAGAACTGGAAGCTGCGCGCCTGCTGGCGGAGAAAGCCGAACTGAAACAGTCTTTCCTTGCCAATATGAGCCACGAGATACGTACTCCGCTCAATTCCATTGTCGGCTTCGCCAATATTCTCGCAGTAGACGAAACGCTGAATACGGAAGAGCGGCAAGAGTACATTGACACTATCAACAAAAATAGTGAGCTATTGCTTAAATTGATAAACGACATCCTCGAACTATCCCGTATCGAATCCGGCTATATGTCTTTCACTTACCAAAGATGCCGTGTGAAGGATTTGATTGACGACATCTACATGACTCATCAGGTATTGATAGCTCCACGCCTGGATTTCTTGAAAGAAACCCATGAACTGCCTTTAGAAATAAATGTAGACAGAGAACGTCTGATACAAGTACTGACTAACTTCCTGAACAATGCCGGAAAGTTTACGGAAAGAGGATACATCAAGTTGGGCTACGATTATCTGCCGAATGAAGGAAAAGTCCTGATTTACGTGGAAGATACCGGACGAGGCATCCCTCAGGAAGAACAACGGATGATTTTCAGCCGTTTCTACAAACAGAACGAGTTTTCACAGGGGGCGGGATTGGGATTATCTATCTGCCAAGTAATTATAGAAAAACTGGGCGGTAAGATAACACTCCAATCGGAAGTAGGCAAAGGAAGCCGTTTTACGGTCATTCTCCCTTGTTGGGTAGAGTCTTGAAAGTCTTTCAAAATCTTGAGTCTTTTTAATGAAATAGGACTAAGGAAGCAGGATTACTTTTTATTTTTCCCTTTCTCCATCGCTCCCAGATAAATTTCCAATGAACGGGTAGAAATCTGTATTTCCCGGAAAGATACGCCGAGAGAAGCGATAAGCAGAAGCAAAGCCACCCCAAACACATAAGCGGAGAGCAGTTGCAACCCAATATAAATAAAGAACATACTGACTACACAGAGAAACAGGCTTGCAATTCCCAATCCCTGCATGGTGCGTGTGAGGTTCAATCGTTTCCGTAAATTCTCGATTTGCGCTACGGTGATATCCGTAGGATTCTCCATATAGCGGTCACGCAGTTGGCGAACAAGCTGTGCGTACGATAAAAACCGGTTGGTATAAGCCAATAAAATCAGAGAAACTGCCGAGAAAAGCAGGGCAGGAGTAGTGAGAGTCAATTCTTCCATAATCTATTTTTTATAGTCAAGTAGAGAGTAGCAGTTCAAAATTCATCTTATAAAAGAGAAATTTCAGGCACGGATTACACGGATTTCACGGTTTTAGAAATATGCTTGCATAAAGCAACAGCGTAATCCGTGTAATCCGTGCCTAAAATATATATCCCGCAAGGAAACCTTGCTCCGGCGCTACGCCGTCGGCAGTACGCCAAGCTCTTTACCTACTTTGATAAAGGCGGCTATACACTTGTCGAGATGTTCCTTCTCGTGTCCTGCGGAAATCTGCACACGGATACGAGCCTGATCTTTCGGAACTACCGGATAATAGAATCCCGTCACGTAAATACCCTCTTCCTGCATACGTGCAGCATAAATCTGTGACAACTTCGCATCATACAGCATCACGGCACAGATAGCACTTTGAGTCGGCTTGATGTCAAATCCGGCAGCCGTCATCTTGTCACGGAAGTAATTTACATTCTCCACGAGCTTGTCATGCAGCGCATTGCTCTCTTTCAGCATCTTGAATACCTCAAGACTTGCACCGATAATGCCCGGTGCCAATGAGTTAGAGAACAAATACGGGCGGCTACGTTGACGCAGCAAATCAATAATCTCCTTACGTCCCGTAGTAAATCCCCCCAGCGCACCGCCGAAAGCCTTGCCCAGCGTACCGGTATAAATATCCACGCGTCCGTGAGTCTTATATAATTCGCTTACTCCATGCCCCGTAGCACCCACTACGCCGGCAGAGTGAGACTCGTCTACCATAACCAGCGCGTCATACTTCTCGGCGAGGTCGCAAATCTGATCCATCGGAGCCACATTGCCATCCATAGAGAACACGCCGTCGGTAACGACAATGCGGAAACGTTGTGCCTGCGCCTCTTGCAGACATCTTTCCAAATCCTTCATATCAGCATTGGCATAACGATAACGTTTCGCCTTGCACAGGCGAACACCGTCAATAATAGAAGCATGATTCAGAGAATCCGAGATGATAGCATCCTCTTCAGTGAAAAGCGGTTCGAATACACCACCGTTCGCGTCGAAGCAGGCAGCATACAGAATCGTATCTTCTGTCTGGAAATAATCAGAAATTGCGGCTTCCAGTTCCTTGTGTATATCTTGCGTTCCGCAAATGAAACGGACGGACGACATACCGAATCCGCGTCGGTTCATCATTTCCTGTGAAGCCTTAATCAGTCGGGGGTGATTGGACAATCCCAGGTAGTTGTTAGCGCAGAAGTTCAGCACTTCTTTGCCTTTTACAGTGATGGCAGCTTGCTGCGCACTTTCGATCAGTCGTTCTTCTTTATAAAGTCCGGCTTCCTTAATTTCAGCCAATGTTTGGCTGAGGAATTCTTGCATTTTACCGTACATGGTGTTTATGTATTAAGTTAGATTGCAAAGGACATAATTTTTCTTGGAATAACAATGTCTTTTTGATTAAAATCTGAAAAAAAAGTGCTTACTTTGCGCACTATTTAAGCTTAATATTCTAAGTCAGAAGAAAAAATGAAACACATTTTGATTATTGGAGCTACCGGACAGATAGGTTCGGAGCTAACGATGGAGCTACGTAAACGTTACGGAAATGCAAATGTAGTAGCTGGTTACATCCCGGGTGCAGAACCTAAAGGTGAGTTGAAAGAATCCGGACCGTCAGCGATTGCCGACGTAACGGATGCGGAAGCGATAGCATCCGTGGTAAAAGAGTATCACATCGATACGATCTATAATCTTGCTGCGCTGCTGTCAGTCGTAGCAGAGTCGAAGCCTAAGCTGGCTTGGAAAATAGGTATCGACGGATTATGGAACGTACTGGAAGTTGCGCGCGAACAAGGATGCGCGGTATTCACTCCCAGTTCAATCGGCTCGTTCGGTGCTACTACGCCGCATACGCAAACCCCGCAGGACACTATACAGCGTCCGCGTACCATGTACGGAGTCACTAAAGTAACCACCGAGTTATTGAGTGACTATTACTTTAATAAATACGGTGTCGACACTCGTGCTGTCCGTTTTCCGGGCATTATCTCGAACGTGACACCACCGGGTGGCGGAACCACAGACTATGCTGTCGACATTTATTATTCGGCAGTGAAAGGAGAAAAATTCGTGTGCCCCATTAAACAAGGCACCTTGATGGATATGATGTATATGCCGGACGCGCTGAATGCAGCCATTACGCTGATGGAAGCCGACCCGACAAAATTGATACACCGCAATGCTTTCAATATCGCCTCTATGAGTTTCGACCCGGAGACGATTTATCAGGCAATCAAGAAGCATGTGCCGCAGTTCGAGATGGTTTATGACGTAGACCCTTTGAAGCAGCGCATAGCCGACAGTTGGCCTGATAGTCTGGACGATACCTGTGCTCGCCAAGAGTGGGGGTGGAAGCCGGCCTACAATTTGGAAAGCATGACGGTGGATATGCTTGAAAAGTTAAGAGAGAAACTGAAATAATGAAAAAACTAATTGCAGGGGTCATATTGCTCTGCATGTTGGGTTCTTGTGGTAACAAGAAAACCAAGATTGACCCCTTCGCATCTATTACCCAAGAAGTGGATTCAATCCGCCAACAGGCGGATTCTATCCATGGAGATGAATTGCCGGAAGAGCCGCAACCTATACAGGCTGACGAATCTTTCGACGATTTCATCTACAATTTTGCTTCCGATGATGCTTTGCAGCGTCAGCGTGTGAAATTTCCTTTGCCCTACTACAAAGGAGATGAAAAGTCGAATATCGAGGAAAAACACTGGAAGCATGACAACTTGTTTACCAAGCAGCACTATTATACGCTCCTGTTTGATAAAGAAGAAGACATGGATTTGGTAGGAGACACCTCACTCACATCCGTACAGGTAGAATGGATATTCGTCAAAACCCGGATGATGAAGCGGTATTATTTTGAGCGTATCAAAGGAGCATGGATACTGGAAGCAATCAATCTGCGCCCTATCGGGAAAAGTGACAACGAGAACTTTGTAGAGTTCTTCGGTCGTTTTGCCACCGATAGCATTTTCCAGAGCCAGCGTGTGCGTGAGCCGTTGGCTTTCGTCACCAGCGACCCGGACGACGACTTCTCCATCCTGGAGACAAGTCTCGACCTCAACCAGTGGTTTGCCTTCAAACCCGAACTTCCTTCCGAACGCCTTTCCAATATCAACTACGGACAGCGGAATGACGACAATTCCACAACGAAAATCCTGGCATTGAAAGGCATCGGCAACGGTTTCTCCAACATCCTTTATTTCTGCCGGAAAGCCGGAGAATGGGAACTGTGTAAGTTTGAAGATACAAGTATATAACCCTAAAACAGTATAGATGATGTACTCTCTTTTGTCTTACAATACATTCGGCATTGATGTCAGTGCCGCCCGTTTTTTAGAATATGCTTCCGTAGAAGAACTGCAACAACTGATTGCGCAAGGTGCCGTTACGACACCTTTTTTGCATATAGGCGGCGGCAGTAATCTCCTGTTTTCCAAAGACTATGACGGGCTGATACTTCATTCGCGCATCGAAGGAATCGAAGTGACGGAAGAAGATGCGCGCTCCGTATCCGTACGGGTAGGCGCAGGCATCGTATGGGACGACTTTGTGGCATACTGCGTGGAACGCGGATGGTACGGAGCCGAAAATCTCTCCCTGATTCCCGGTGAAGTGGGAGCGAGTGCCGTACAGAACATCGGAGCCTACGGCGTCGAAGTAAAAGACCTCATAACCGCCGTGGAGACAGTGAACATTCAGGGCGAAAAACGTGTTTACTCCGTAGAAGAATGTGAATATGCCTATCGCGACAGCCTTTTTAAGCGTCCGGAGAATAAGTCGGTCTTTGTCACCCACGTACGTTTCCGGCTTAGCAAAGAAGCGTATTACACACTGGACTACGGAACCATCCGCCAGGAACTTGACAAATACCCTGAACTGACGTTGCCGGTAGTCCGGAAAGTAATCATTGATATTCGCGAAAGCAAGTTGCCCGACCCGAAAGTCATGGGAAATGCCGGCAGCTTCTTTATGAACCCCATCGTCCCTAAAGAAAAACTGGCAGACCTGCAACAGGAATATCCGCGGATACCCTATTACGAACTGACGGACGGACGGGTGAAAATCCCTGCGGGATGGATGATAGACCAGTGCGGCTGGAAAGGAAAATCCCTCGGGCCTGCGGCTGTGCACGATAAACAAGCACTCGTGCTGGTCAACAAAGGCGGAGCAAAGGGGAGTGATATAATAGCACTTTCGGATGCAGTGCGGGCTTCCGTCCGCGAGAAGTTCGGCATAGACATTCATCCTGAAGTAAATTTTGTCTGATAACGAGAAATGAAAGTAAAAATCATAGGAAGTGGAACATCGACGGGAGTACCCCAAATCGGCTGCACATGCGCAGTCTGTACTTCTGCCGACCCGAAAGATAACCGTTTGCGTACATCCGCCATCGTTGAAACGGACGACGCACGGATACTGATAGACTGCGGTCCCGATTTCCGGGAGCAAGTATTGCATCTCCCTTACGAGCGGATAGACGGCGTGCTCATAACGCACGAACACTATGACCACGTCGGCGGACTGGACGATTTGCGCCCCTTCTGCCGTTTCGGTTCCGTGCCTATCTATGCCGAAGAATATGTGGCGAAAGCATTGCGCCTGCGCATGCCCTACTGCTTCGTAGACCATCGTTACCCCGGCGTGCCCGACATTCCTTTGCAGGAAATTGAACCGGGACAGCGCTTTTCCATTAACCATACTGAAATACTTCCCCTGCGCGTGATGCACGGCCGGCTGCCGATTCTGGGCTACCGCATCGGACAACTCGGCTATATCACCGATATGCTGACCATGCCCGAAGAATCTTTTGAACAATTAGCGGGAATAGATGTTTTGATAGTGAATGCACTTCGGATTGCCCCGCATCCTACCCATCAGAACTTGGAGGAAGCATTGGCAGTGGCGCGGCGTATTCAGGCAAAGGAAACTTACTTCATACATATGAGCCATGATATGGGCTTGCATGCCGAGGTTGAACGGAAACTACCGGACAATATTCACCTGGCATTTGACGGAATGGAAATTCATTTCTGATTGTCGGTGAAATTTTTAGCAAAAGTTTTGTTTTCTTTGTAGAAATTATTATTTTTGCACCTAACCGATAAACAGCGAATATTATGAAACTTCGTACGATAGTGAAAATAGCGGTCACTTCTTCTGTTGTACTTTTGTGCGCAGGTTTCGCCTTATACTCTTTTTTCCGGCTGTCGGCCGCCGAAGGGCAGAAAGATTTCAACCTTTACGAGTTAGTTCCGACCACCGCTTCCGCGGTATTTGCCACCGATGATGTGCTCGGATTTGTCACCGAAATAGATGGCCTGACTTGTAGCAAGAATCAGCAATATCTGCATGTATCCAAACTTTTTTCTTATCTGAAGCAAACCCTCTATACGCTTTCGGAAGACAGTCCGCACGGATTAAGCCGGCAAATGAACCAAATGCTGATTAGCTTCCACGAGCCGGATAATGAGCGCAATCAGGTACTTTACTGCCGGTTGGGCACAGGAGACAGGGAGCTGATCGACAGATTTGCACAGAGATATATATCATCGCTCTACCCGCCGAAAAGCTTCGACTATAAAGGAGAAAAAATAATGATTTACCCCATGTCTGACGGTGATTTCCTCGCCTGCTACCTGACGCCCGATTTCATGGCATTGAGTTTCCAGAAGAAACTGGTGGAAGACGTCATTGATGCCTATAAGAAAGGTGGTTCACTGGCGGATGATTCTACTTTCACGGGAGTGCGCACGCCGAAGAAAAGTACGGCTGCCGCCACCATTTATACCCGTGTGAACGGGATGATTGGATGGACGGAGTTCGATATGAAGATGAAAGACGACTTCGTCTATTTCACAGGAATCAGCCACGACGCAGATACCTGCTTCACCTTTATCAACCTGCTCCGCCAACAAGAATCCGTGCAGGGATTTCCCGGCGAAGTGCTGCCCTCTACCGCATTCTATTTCAGCAAACAAAGCATAACCGATTGGAGTTCCTTGCTCTCTTACAGCGATTTGCAAGGATACGCAACCGCAGGGCACACCACTGAAATGCAAAACAGAGACAGGGTGTTATCGCATTATCTGATGGAGAATACCGGGCACGATTTGGTTGCCTGCCTGTTTCAGCGGGAAGATACCTTGCAAGATGCGGCAGCAGTGTTGAGCCTGTCCGTACTGGACGTGACGGAAGCCGAACGGATGTTGCGCTCGTTGGTCAATACCGCTCCTGCCGAAGAAGGGGTTAGAAAGCCTCGTATAACTTTTTGTTATACCGCCAATAAGGCTTATCCTGTCTATCGGCTTCCTCAAACAACGTTGTTTGCGCAACTAACCAGTTTTGTGGAACCGACATCCCATATGTATGCCGCTTTCTATGGCGGGCGCCTGTTGCTGGCTCCCGATGAAGACAGTCTGTCCCGTTACATCCGCCAGTTGGATAAAGGCGAAGTGCTCGATGGAGCAATCGCCTATCGGGCAGGAATGGATAGTATGTCCGATTCTTATCATTTTATGTTGATGGCGGACTTCGACCACCTGTTCCATCAGGCGGAAAAACAAGTCCGTTTCGTGCCGGATTTCTTCTTGCGCAACTCCGAATTTTTTCGCAATTTTATACTTTTTGCCCAGTTCACCTACGCCGATGGAGTGGTCTATCCTAACATCGTTTTGCGGTATAAAATGGAGCAGAATCCTAATTGAAAATCCATTCGTAATCCTATTTTTCCACACAGCAAAAAGAGGATTTCCCGAGTGAAAACATCCAAAGCTGAAAGGTGAAAAACTCACGAAAAAACTCACGGAGAAACTGCGAAAAACCGACGAAAAACATCGGTTGGAAAAACGACGTTTTTTCAAAAACTAAAACTTCTGAAACGCCTTCTGGCAGGGCGCGAAAACCCAACCATAACCCAACCATAACCCAAGAGAGGAGAAGAGAAGAGAAAAGAAGAGAAAAAAAACAGAAAGAAAAAGAAAGAGAAAAATGCTGCTGTTGTTGCTGATGGTATTTCGAGAAGAAGACTGTTGCTGCTGTTGTTGCTTTGTTTCTTCCGTAACCCCCGGGCATATTTTCCTAAGCCCGCAGCATCGGCTTATCCACCCCCGGGGTGAAGACCTTTCAGCCCCCGGCGGAATCTTTACAAAGTGTGGGCATAAAAAAACTCCCGGCAAGAATCATTCTCGCCGGGAGTTTTTTTATCTGTATCGTTAAGCGGAATACTTTCGGCTTAGAACGGCAGGTCGTCTTTAGCGTCGCCCGGAGTGAAATCGGGAGTGGCCGACGGAGCCGGTGGAGGAACGGGAGCACCCGGAGCCATTGGAGCACCTGCGCCGACACGTTCAACTTTCCATGCACGGATACTGTTGAACCAGCGGTCTTGCCACTGGCGGGCGTCAACGTCAAATGATACGGTCAGTTCTTCGCCCATCTGAATGTTGAACTGCTCGATTTTGTCTACGCCAAATACATCGAAACACATTTTGCGTGGATATTGGTCGTGATTTTCGATAACGAACTCTTGTGATTTCCACTCGTTGCCGCTAGTCTTTGAAACTCCACCTCTCGGAGGGAGTATAGCGATGATTTTTCCTGTAAATTCCATTGCGATTAATTTAAATTCTGCGGCGAAGTTACAATTTTTTAGGAATATCCCTCATACAAACTCAGTTTTTTCTTTTGTTTTGTTGGGTAGCCCGAATCTTTTTTCGTAACTTTGTGCGTTAGAACATTTAAAACTTAAATACACGAAAATATATGAAATTTATCGTTTCAAGTACTGCTCTTTCCAGCCATTTACAGGCCATCAGCCGTGTGATTAATTCCAAAAATGCGCTGCCGATTCTCGATTGTTTCCTCTTCGAACTGGAAGACGGAACATTGTCTGTGACCGTATCTGACAGCGAAACGACAATGGTGACTACCGTTGAAGTGAATGGCGATACAAACGGGCGTTTTGCCGTAGTAGCGAAAACATTGCTTGATGCACTGAAGGAGATTCCGGAACAACCGTTGACATTTGATATCAATCCGGACAATTACGAAATCACAGTACAGTACCAAAACGGAAAATACAGCCTGATGGGGCAGAATGCGGATGAATTCCCGCAGTCGGCTACACTGGGTGACAACGCAGTCCGCGTGGAAATGGCGGCTGAAGTATTGCTGGGTGGTATCAACCGCTCCGTGTTTGCCACTGCCGACGATGAACTTCGTCCCGTGATGAACGGTATTTATTTTGATATTACAACAGAAGACATCACAATGGTGGCTTCGGACGGTCATAAACTGGTACGTTGCAAGACGTTAGCTGCCAAAGGCAACGAACGCGCAGCCTTCATCCTTCCGAAGAAACCGGCTACCTTGCTCAAGAACCTTCTGCCGAAAGAACAGGGAACTGTGACTGTCGAATTTGACGAACGCAACGCTGTATTCATGCTTGAAAAGTACCGCATGGTGTGCCGTCTCATCGAAGGACGTTATCCGAACTACAACTCGGTAATTCCTCAGAACAACCCTCATAAGGTAACCGTAGACCGCCAGCAGTTGGTAGGTGCTTTGCGCCGTGTGTCCATTTTTTCGTCACAAGCGAGCAGCTTGATTAAACTCCGTGTGCAGGAAAATCAGATTGTGATTTCCGCACAGGACATCGACTTCTCCACTTCTGCCGAAGAAACGCAGGTGTGCCAGTATGCAGGTGCCGCCATGAGCATCGGCTTCAAGTCTACTTTCCTTATCGACATCCTGAACAATATCTCGGCCGACGAAGTGATTATCGAATTGGCTGACCCGTCACGTGCCGGAGTTATCATCCCTGTGGAACAGGAAGAGAACGAAGACCTGTTGATGCTGCTGATGCCGATGATGCTGAACGATTAATGTTAATTCACCACAGAGGACGCAGAGGACACAGAGGGTTATTTAATAATAAATATTCAAATTTATCCTCTGTGTCCTCTGCGTCCTCTGTGGTGACTCAATAAAATAACAAGAAATGAAATTAAACCTGAAAAATCCCATCGTCTTTTTCGATCTCGAGACAACCGGAACCAATATCAACACAGATCGGATTGTTGAAATCTGTTATTTGAAAGTTTACCCGAACGGGAATGAGGAAGCAAAAACCTTGCGTATCAACCCCGAAATGCATATCCCCGAAGCATCTTCCGAAGTACATGGCATTTATGATGCCGACGTGGCGGATTGTCCTACTTTCAAGGAAGTGGCAAAAAACATCGCACGTGACATTGAAGGCTGCGACTTGGCGGGATTCAATTCCAACCGTTTCGATATTCCGGTGCTGGCCGAAGAATTCTTGCGTGCCGGCGTAGACATCGACATGACAAAGCGCAAATTTGTAGACGTACAGGTGATTTTCCACAAAATGGAACAACGCACCTTGTCTGCCGCCTACAAGTTCTATTGCGAGAAGAACCTGGATGATGCCCATACCGCGGAAGCAGATACACGGGCTACCTACGAAGTGTTGAAAGCACAGCTCGACCGCTATTCCGACCTTGAGAACGATATTGCATTCCTGGCCGACTACTCCAGCTACAACAAGAATGTAGACTTTGCCGGACGTATGGTGTACGACGACAACGGGGTGGAAGTGTTTAACTTCGGAAAATACAAAGGAATGTCTGTAGCCGAGGTCCTGAAGAAAGACCCCGGATATTACAGTTGGATTTTGAACAGTGATTTCACGCTGAATACGAAGGCGACGTTGACAAAAATCCGTTTGCGTGAAATGAGTAATTTGATTACAAAATAATGCTAAAAGGAAAAAAGATAATTCTTGGAATTACCGGCAGTATTGCCGCGTACAAGGCTTGCTACATCATCCGCGGACTCATTAAGCAAGGAGCGGAAGTGCAAGTCGTAATTACTCCGGCGGGAAAAGAATTTATTACTCCCATCACTCTTTCGGCTTTGACTAGCAAACCGGTCATCAGTGAGTTTTTTGCCCAGCGAGACGGGACGTGGAACAGCCACGTAGACCTCGGCCTGTGGGCGGATGCCATGCTGATTGCGCCTGCCACTGCTTCCACCATCGGCAAGATGGCAAACGGGATAGCCGACAATATGCTGATAACGACTTATCTTTCGGCCAAAGCTCCGGTGTTTGTAGCTCCGGCGATGGACCTCGATATGTTTGCCCATCCTTCCACACAGAAGAATTTGGATATACTCCGCTCGTTCGGTAATCATATCATCGAACCGGGGACGGGAGAACTTGCCAGCCATCTGGTAGGGAAGGGGCGCATGGAAGAACCGGAAGCGATTATCCGTGCGCTGGATGAATTCTTTTCGGCAAGCGACGAACTGCAAGGAAAGAAAATCGTGATAACGGCGGGCCCGACTTACGAAAAGATAGACCCTGTCCGTTTCATAGGCAATTATTCTTCGGGAAAGATGGGATTTGCCCTGGCGGAAGAATGTGCCCGCCGTGGTGCGGAAGTGACGCTGATAGCAGGCCCTGTACAACTGGAAGCGAAGCATTCCCTTATCCGCCGTGTCGACGTAGAATCGGCGGAAGAAATGCATTCGGCCTCACAAGCCTGCTTCTCTGATGCCGACGCTGCTATCCTCTGCGCGGCAGTAGCCGACTATCGCCCCGAAAAGGTAGCCGACAGGAAGATTAAGCGGGAGAAGGAAGAAGAATTAACCCTGCATCTCCAGGCAACGAAAGATATTGCAGCCAGTTTGGGAGCTACGAAAAGAAAAGGCCAGTTGTTGGTAGGCTTTGCCCTCGAAACCAACAACGAGCAGCAGAACGCTGAAGGAAAGCTCGAACGCAAGAACTTCGACTTTATCGTGCTCAACTCGCTGAACGATGTGGGAGCAGGCTTCCGTCACGATACAAACAAAATCAGTATCATCGACCGGAAAGGCCGCACGGACTATCCGCTGAAACCGAAAACGGAAGTAGCGCAGGATATCATCGACCGTCTGTCTGATGAATTGAAACTCTCAACTCTTAACTCTTAACTCTCAACTTATCCCAATGTTACGTTCACTATACATTCAGAATTATGCGTTGATAGAGAAACTGGATATTAGTTTCGACACAGGTTTTTCCGTTATAACAGGTGAAACGGGAGCCGGAAAATCAATCATTCTTGGAGCCATCGGACTGCTGTTGGGACAGCGTGCCGATGTGAAGGCGATTCGCCGTGGAGCTTCTAAATGTATAATAGAAGCTCGTTTTGATATATCGGGTTACGGTATGCGCCCGTTTTTTGAGGATAACGAACTGGAATATGACGAGGAGTGCATCCTGCGCCGCGAAGTACAGGCATCCGGCAAAAGCCGGGCATTTATCAACGATACTCCCGCCTCGCTGGCACAGGTGAAGGAGCTTGGCGAACAGTTGATTGATGTACATTCACAACATCAGAACCTGTTGCTCAATAAAGAAGGTTTCCAGTTGAACGTGCTTGATATCCTGGCACATAATGACGCCGCATTGGAAAAATACCATGCCCGTTATGCAGAGTGGAAGCAGACCGAGCGCGAACTGGCGGAGTTGATGTCATTGGCGGAGAAAAGCCGTTCCGATGAAGATTACATCCGTTTCCAACTGGAACAGCTTGAAGAAGCCCACCTTTCCGAAGGTGAGCAGGAAGAGCTGGAACAGGAAGCTGAAACGTTGAGTCATGCGGAAGAAATCAAGGCGGGACTCTATCGGGTGGAACAATCCTTTTTCTCGGACGAAGGTGGCTTGCTTTCATCCCTGAAAGATAGCCTGAACACGCTGAACAGCCTGCAAAGAGTCTTCCAACCCGCCAAGGAACTTACCGAACGCATGGAAAGCGCCTATATCGAATTGAAAGATATTTCGCACGAAGTTTCTTCGCAAAGCGACTCCGTAGAGTTCAACCCCGTGCGTCTCGACGAAGTGAACGAGCGACTGAACCTGATTTATTCCCTTCAACAGAAACACCATGCGCAGACGCTCGACGAGTTGATAGCGTTGACGGAAGAATACCGCAGCAAGCTGTCCGACATCACTTCTTACGATGAACGTATCGCCGAACTGACCGCCCGCAAGGATGAACAATATATGCAAGTAAAACAACAGGCCGAACTGCTCACGAAAGCCCGTATAAAGGCTGCCCGTGAAGTGGAAAAGCAATTGGCCGCCCGATTGATTCCACTCGGGATGCCGAACGTCCGTTTCCTGGTGGAAATGGGACTCAAGAAAGAACCGGGCTTGCAGGGAGAAGATACGGTCAGCTTCCTGTTCTCTGCCAATAAGAACGGTATGTTGCAGAATATCTCTTCCGTAGCTTCCGGTGGTGAGATAGCCCGCGTCATGCTTTCCATCAAAGCCATGATTGCCGGAGCCGTGAAGTTGCCGACTATCGTATTTGATGAGATAGACACGGGAGTATCCGGCGAAATAGCCGACCGCATGGCAGATATGATGAAGGAGATGGGCGAGCAGAACCGCCAGGTTATCAGCATTACCCACCTACCGCAAATTGCCGCTCGTGGATGTGCGCATTATAAGGTATATAAGAAAGACAGTGATACGGAAACCAACAGCCATATCCGTCGTCTCACCGACGGGGAGAGGGTAGAGGAAATCGCTCATATGCTGAGTGGAGCCACACTGACCGAAGCAGCCCTTAGCAATGCCAAAGCTCTGTTAAATAGTAATTAGCGACTAGTAGCCAACAAATAATAACTGGTAAATAGAAAAATAGTAAATAACCGCGATGATAGATAAAAGTGAAATGATTTTCGGCGTTCGTGCCGTGATAGAAGCCATTCAGGCTGGAAAAGAGATTGATAAAATCCTTGTAAAGAAAGACATTCAGAGTGAACTTTCTAAAGAGCTGTTTGCGGCTTTGAATGGTCTGCTGATTCCTGTTCAGCGTGTTCCGGTAGAGCGTATCGACCGCATCACCCGCAAGAATCATCAGGGTGTGATTGCCTTCATTTCTTCTGTGACCTATCAGAAGACGGAAGATATGGTTCCTTTCTTGTTTGAGCAGGGTAAGAATCCGTTTTTCGTGATGCTGGATGGAATAACCGATGTGCGCAATTTCGGCGCGATTGCCCGTACTTGCGAATGTGCCGGCGTAGACGCGGTGATTATCCCTTCCCGTAACAGCGTGTCGGTGAATGCCGATGCCGTGAAAACCTCGGCAGGAGCCTTGCATACGCTTCCCGTATGCCGCGAACAGAGTCTGCGCTCGACGCTGAAATTCCTGAAAGATAGCGGTTTTCGCATCGTGGCTGCCACCGAAAAAGGGGACTATGACTATACGAAAGCTGATTATACAGGGCCGGTGTGCGTCATTATGGGTGCGGAAGATACAGGTGTGTCTTATGACAACCTGGCACTCTGCGACGAATGGGTGAAGATACCGATGTTGGGAACCATCGAATCCCTGAATGTGTCTGTTGCCGCCGGTATCCTGATTTACGAAGGTGTGAAACAAAGAAATAACGAGTGATATGAAGAAGATTTTAATCCTACCTTTACTGTTCATCTTCCTGGCACAGGGAAGCATGGCACAAACCCCAAAATGGGTAGAGAAGGCGAAACGCGCTGTCTTCTCTGTGGTGACTTACGACAAAAACGACAAAATGCTGAATACCGGAAACGGATTTTTTGTATCCGAAGACGGGTTGGCTCTGTCCGACTACTCTCTCTTTAAAGGTGCCGAACGTGCGGTGATTATCACGGCCGAAGGCAAACAAATGCCTGTCAGCACGATATTGGGAGCGAATGATATGTATGATGTTATCAAGTTCCGCGTAGCTATTACCGAAAAGAAAGTGCCTGCGTTGATTGTGGCGAATACTGCTCCGGCAGTGGGAGCCGACGCATGGATGCTTCCTTATTCTACACAGAAAAGCATTGCTTGTGTATCGGGTAAAGTGAAAGAGGTTTCAAAAGTAGCCGGCGAGTATCATTATTATACGTTGAGCATGCAGATGAAAGACAAGATGGTGAGCTGTCCGGTGATGAATGTGGACGGTCAGGTGTTCGGTATTGCGCAGAAATCATCCGGTCTTGACACGGTGACTACCTGCTATGCCGCAGGAGCTGCCTTTGCCATGTCACAGAAGATTAGTGCACTTTCTTTGGGAGATGCGGCACTGAAAAGCATAGGTATCCGCAAAGGTCTGCCCGAAACGGAAGACCAGGCATTGGTATATCTGTTCATGGCTTCTTCAAGTCTGTCGGAAGAAGATTACGGAAAGCTGCTGGATGATTTTATCCGTCAGTTTCCGATGAATGCGGATGGTTATCTTCGCCGTGCGAATTATTACGTAGCTAAAGGCAAGGACGACCAGTCTTGGTTCGATAAGGCCGTTGCTGACTTTAACCAAGCGTTGAAAGTAGCTCAGAAGAAAGATGATGTATATTATAATATAGGTAAGCTGATGTACGCTTACCAACTGTCGAAACCGGAGAAACCATATAAGGACTGGTCGTATGACACTGCTTTGAAGAATGTACGTCAGGCCGTCACTATCGATCCGCTGCCTGTTTATATCCAACTGGAAGGCGATATCTTATTTGCCCAACAGGATTATGCCGGAGCTTTGGCTGCTTACGAGAAAGTAAATGCCAGCAATATCGCTTCTGCCGGTACGTTCTTCAGTGCTGCCAAAACAAAAGAGTTGATGAAAGCCGACCCGAAAGAAGTTTTGATGCTGTTGGATAGCTGTATCGCCCATTGCCCGCAACCCATTACGGCGGACTTCGCTCCTTATCTGCTGGAACGTGCACAGATGTATATGAACACCGACCAGCCACGAAACGCTATGTTCGACTATGACGCTTATTTTAAAGCTGTCAACGGTCAGGTGAACGACGTATTCTATTATTATCGTGAACAGGCTGCTTTGAAAGCGCGCCAGTATCAACGTGCATTGGATGATATTGCCAAAGCCGTCGAACTGAATCCGACCGACTTGACTTATCAGGCTGAAAACGCTGTGGTAAATCTGCGTGTAGGACGTTATGAGGAAGCCATTCAAATTCTGAATAATATCCTGAAAACAGACCCGAAATATGGCGAAGCCTACCGTTTGCTGGGACTCTGCCAGATACAATTGAAAAAGACAGACGAGGCTTGCGGAAACTTCAAGAAAGCTAAAGAATTGGGTGATCCGAACGTGGATGAGCTGATTAAGAAATACTGCAAGTAAAAAAAGCAATGGTGCTTAAAAGATAAATTTATCACTTAAAGATAAGCTTAGTACCTAAAAATAAAAACCCCTGCCAACTTCAAAGTTAGCAGGGGTTTCTTTTTGGGGACGTTAAATAAAAAACTCTCTCTCTTTTCTGTTTTTTCCCCCACTTGTTAAGCTCAGGTTTTAGGTCTTATGATATAGGTCTGATTATCTTTTTTATTTCTTGGCTTTATAGGATAAATGCAGAGATTCCCGGAATACTGCATCGTTCCTGTTATTTTTTTTAGAAAAGATTCGAAAATCAGTTGAAAACAGTGAGTAATTCTGAAATAGTAACTTATTTTATCTATAATCTTGGTATATTCCGTCCGTCATTTGATGACCAACTAGATAAGTAATTATTTATTTATGAAGAAAAAGCAATTTACTAATTGTGCAAACGAATATATAGATCGTTTGCGAAGGGAGGGCCGTTATTCAACGGCTCATGTGTACAAACATGCTATCCGTTCCTTTACGAAATTTTGCGGAAGTCAATTCATTACCTTCAGTAGGGTGAACCGCGATACGTTGAAGGCGTATAGTAACTATTTGGCGGCTTCTCACCTGAAGCCTAATACGATTTCTACATACATGCGTATGTTGCGTTGTATCTACAACCGCGGGGTTAATAGTCGGCAAGCTCCTTATGTGTACGGCCTGTTCCGGGATGTCTTTACTGGGGTTGATACCCGTCAGAAGAAGGCACTTCCGATACGAGAACTTCATGTCTTGCTTAACGAAGACCCGAAGACGGAGAAACTGCGTCGTACACAAGCTGTTGCCAGCCTGTTGTTCCAGTTTTGCGGTATGCCGTTTGTAGACTTTGCCCATTTGGAGAAATCTAACGTCGAGCAGGGACTTTTGAAGTACAACCGTATGAAGACCGGTACGCCCATGAGTCTCGAGATTCTGGATTCGGCGCAGGATGCCATTGCCCGTTTGTGCAACGGATATAATAAGGAGTATCCCGATAATCGTCCCGACTATCTTTTCCGAATATTGAGCGGCGAATATAAGAGAACGGATGAAAAGGCATATCGCGAGTATCAGACGGCTTTGAGACGGTTTAATAATGACTTGAAGTGTTTGTCCAGACAACTGAGAATACGGTCGTCTGTCACATCTTATACGCTCCGCCATTCCTGGGCTACCACTGCGAAATACAGAGGGGTTCCTATCGAGATGATAAGCGAATCACTGGGACACAAATCGATTAAGACAACGCAAATCTATTTAAAAGGCTTTGAATTAGAAGAAAGAACAAAAGTAAATAAATTGAATTATTCTTACGTGAAGGGTTTTAGAGAACTCTGAGTAATTCAGCTAAAGTATTAGGGTTTAGGGACTTCGTTGATCTGTTACTTCTTAGGTAACGGATTTTTATTTGCTACAAAGATAGAGAAAAATAATAATAGGAAACAAGCAATAAACTTCTTTTTTTCCTTTTTCTTTCAAATATACCCACATAAAGTTTCTGAACATGAGGAATAAGCTCTTCATGCTCTGTGATTTTCTATTTCCTAACCTCAAAAAGCGTCTGTCTTGAAGTCCAAATAAACATATCTTTTCTTCCCTCATGTTGTTTTTTTTCCTTTTTATTGCTGTTGTATGCGTTCTGCATGTGTATTATCCGTTACCTAAGAAGTAACAGATAAACATGGGGTAAAAAATTATGATTTTTGCAAAGGAAAAGTCTATTAGCGCCGCGCCCGGTTGTGGGACAGGGGAAGGCGTAGCACACTCAAAACGCTGGTATGTAGCACTGGTTCGTATGCATCACGAGAAGAAGGTTGCCGAGCGTTTGTTCAAGATGGGAATCGATACTTTCGTTCCTGTCCAGCAAGAGGTACATCAATGGAGCGACCGTCGTAAGGCAGTCAATACTGTATTACTTCCGATGATGGTATTTGTACATGCTGATCCTAAAGAACGCAAAGAAGTTCTAAGTTTTTCCACGGTCAGCCGTTATATGGTGATGCGTGGTGAAAGCACTCCTGCCGTTATTCCCGATGAGCAGATGGCTCGTTTTCGTTTCATGCTCGATTATTCCGATGAAGCAATTTGTATGAACAGTTCTCCTTTGGCACGTGGCGAGAAAGTCCGTGTCATCAAAGGCCCTCTCAGCGGTCTTGTCGGCGAACTTGTCACGATAGGCGGCAAGAGCAAAATCGCTGTCCGTTTAAATATGCTTGGCTGTGCTTGCGTGGACATGCCAATCGGTTATGTAGAATCTACAAAAAACACCAATGACACTATCTAAAAAGATTACTGCGTTTCTATTCATTCTAATGTTAGGGGGGTCCTCTCCTTTGTTGGCTCAAAGTATGAGTGATTCCCAAGTTCTTGAATACGTAAAAGACGGCATCAAGCAAGGAAAAGAACAAAAACAACTAGCCTCGGAACTAGCCCGCAAAGGTGTGACCAAGGAACAGGCGATGCGCGTGAAACAGTTGTATGAACGTCAGAACAACGTAAATACTTCCAATGCCACCGGTACCGACGTCAATGAATCGCGCCTTCGTGAAGAAACGAAAGAGAATACGTCCGATATGCTGGAAGACCACCCGAGTACGCAAGACCTCGCCCGTGGCAACCAAGTCTTCGGTAGAAATATATTCAATACCCGAAACCTGACTTTTGAACCCAGTGTAAACATCGCCACTCCCTTGAACTATCGTCTCGGCCCGGGTGACGAAGTGATAATCGACATATGGGGAGCCAGCCAGAACACTATCCGCCAGCAGATTTCTCCTGATGGCACCATCAACATTCAGAAAATCGGCCCTGTCAACCTGAACGGTATGACTATCGCCGAAGCCAACGACTATCTCAAGAAAACTTTAAATAAGATATACAACGGCCTTAACAACGCCAACGACCCTACTTCGGATATCCGTCTGACTCTGGGCAGCATACGTACGATCCAAATCAACGTGATGGGTGAAGTTGTACAACCGGGCACGTATTCCCTGTCTTCTTTTGCTACTGTATTTCATGCACTTTATCGTGCAGGCGGAGTCAGTGACATAGGAAGCCTTCGCAATGTCCAACTGGTAAGAAACGGTAAGAACATCGCCACAATTGATGTCTACCAATTCATACTGAAAGGAAACATCCAGGACGACATCCGTCTCCAGGAAGGCGATGTTGTTATTGTCCCCGCCTACGAAGTATTGGTAAAGATTGACGGAAAAGTGAAACGCTCCATGCGTTTCGAAATGAAGAAGGACGAATCTTTATCTACCCTTCTCAGCTACGCCGGTGGTTTTGAAGCGGATGCCTACACCCGTTCACTGCGTGTAGTACGTCAGAACGGCCAGGAATACGAAGTAAATACAGTCAAAGACCTTGATTACAGCGTCTATAAAATGAGAAATGGTGATGTTGTTACAGCCGAAGCCATCCTTAACCGCTTTATTAATAAACTCGAAATCCGTGGTGCAGTCTACCGTCCGGGAATCTATGAATTGAACGGTAAACTGAATACAATCCGCGAACTTGTCAACGAATCGCAAGGCCTTACAGGCGATGCATTCCTGAACCGTGCCGTTCTTTACCGCCAACGTGAAGACCTGACCAGCGAAGTTATCCCGGTAGACATCAAAGCTATAATGGATGGTACTTCCCCCAATATCATCCTGATGAAAAACGACATTCTCTATATCCCCAGCATCCACGATCTGGAAGATAAAGGTGATGTTGTCATCCACGGCGAAGTAGCCAAGCCGGATTCTTATCCTTATGCAGATAATATGACTCTTGAAGACCTTATTATCCAGGCAGGCGGTTTGCGTGAAGCAGCTTCGGTTGTCCGTGTGGATGTATCCCGCCGAATCAAGAATCCCCGAAGTACCGTAGACAGCGATACAATCGGTCAAATATATACATTTTCCCTGAAAGAGGGATTTGTGGTGGATGGGAAGCCGGGATTTGTACTCCAACCTTATGATGAGGTTTATGTACGTCGAAGTCCCGGCTATCAGCCCCAACAAAATGTAGCTATTGAAGGTGAAATCCTTTTCGGTGGCTCTTATGCGATGACCAGTCGTGAGGAGCGTCTTTCGGATTTAATCAACAAAGCCGGCGGTGCTACGAATTACGCATATTTACGTGGTGCAAAACTGACTCGTGTCGCCAACGCCAGCGAAAAGAAACGCATGGGGGATGTGATTCGTCTAATGAGCAGACAGTTGGGAGAGGCGATGATTGACTCTTTAGGTATCCGTATTGAGAATACATTCACAGTCGGTATTGATTTGGAAAAAGCATTAGCTAAACCTGGAAGTACTGCAGATCTTGTATTGCGTGAAGGCGATGTTGTTTCTATTCCGAAGAACAATAATACAATAACTATTAATGGTGCTGTAATGGTTCCGAATACTGTTTCCTATATAGAAGGTAAGAGTGTGAATTATTATTTGGATCAGGCTGGTGGTTATTCTGAAAATGCGAAGAAGAGTAAGAAGTTCATAGTTTATATGAATGGTCAGGTCACGAAGGTGAAGGGCAGTGGTAAGAAGCAGATAGAGCCAGGTTGTGAGATAATTGTGCCTAGTAAGGCTAAGAAAAAGGTAAATATGGGTAATATTTTGGGGTATGCTACTTCATTTAGTTCATTGGGAATGATGATTGCATCTATTGCTAATCTAATAAAAAAATAGCCATTTTTTATGAACGATAAGATACATATAGAAAAAAAAAAATCAGAGGATTTGACGGTAAGTCAGATGGAGCTTGATTTGTTGGGGATATTATGTAAGATTATTAATATTCGCAAGAGGCTATATTGGGCTGCAGGAATAGGATTGATTATTGGTATTATTGTAGCATTAAGTATTCCTAAGCAATATACAGTAAAAGTAACGCTTTCACCGGAAATGGGAAATCAAAAAAATAATAGTAATTTGGTAGGACTTGCTGCCTCTTTCTTGGGAGAGGGAAGTACTATGGGGAATAGTATAGATGCATTGAATGCATCCATATCAGCAGATATAGTAGCTTCTACACCATTTTTATTAGAATTGTTAAATATGAACGTGTCTGTAAAAGACATGAAAGTAGCTTCTACATTAAATCTATATTTAGGTGAGTTATCATCTCCTTGGTGGAGTAATGTTATAGAGTTGCCGAATATGGTGATTGGTGGAATCAAAAAACTGTTTACAGATGATAACGATGAGGTTGCTAATAATGTAACGAACGGAGCTATTGAATTATCTAGAAAAGATATGGAGAAAATAGAATACCTGAGGAAGCAAATAGTTGCTTCTGTAGATAAAAAAACTGCTATTACAGAAATAACTGTTACATTACAGGATCCCAAGGTCACAGCTATTGTTGCAGATTCCGTTGTGCGGAAATTGCAAGAGTATATTATTAACTATCGTACTTCTAAAGCAAAAGAGGACTGTCTCTATTTGGAACAATTATTTAAAGAACGTCAACGAGAATATTACTTAGCGCAAAAAAAATATGCTAATTATGTTGATACACATGATAATCTTATACTGTTGAGTGTGCGTACAGAGCAGGAACGATTACTAAATGATATGAATTTAGCTTTTCAAATTTATAGCCAAGTGGCTAATCAATTGCAGATTACAAGGGCAAAAGTACAAGAAGAGAAACCTGTGTTTGCAGTAGTGGAACCAGCGGTGGTTCCTTTGTCCGCTTCTGGTATAGGATTGAAAATATATGTGTTGTTATTTATGGCTTTGGCTATACTAGGTACACTTCTTTGGGTGTTATTAGTACAAAAAGTTTTCTGTGAATTGAAAGAAAAACTATCAATTAACTCTTGATTTTTATATTATATATCGAGATCGAATATGTTACTATTTATTTTGATATAATGTATTTAGCTTTTGAATCAATATATGAATGTAATTACTGAAAGCCGTACTTCTAAAAGTATTCGAAATGCTAAAATAGCTTTGTTGTTTTATTTGGCTAATTTGATATTACAATTCTTTTCAAGAAAAATATTTTTAGATTATCTTGGTCCGGAAGTGCTAGGATTAAATACAACGGCTCAGAATTTATTAGGCTTTTTAAATTTGGCCGAATTGGGAATTGGTGGAGCTATATCTTATACTTTGTATAAGCCATTATATCAAAATGATATAAAAGTAATAAATGAAATTGTTTCTTTACAAGGATGGTTATACAGAAGGGTGGCTTATATCGTTGTTGGAGGAGCATGTGTATTTATGTGTTTTTTTCCAATGATATTTGAAAAGGCTGTACTTCCACTATGGTATACTTATGGATCATTTATTGTATTATTAGTTGCATCGTTGTTAAGCTATTTTGTGAATTATCCTCAAGTAATATTGACTGCTGATCAAAAAGAATATAAAATCACCTTAAATGTACAGAGCATTAAATTAGCTAAGATAGTATTACAAATAGTGGCTATTAGATTTTTATCCAATGGATATGTTTATTGGATGATACTTGAACTCTTGACAGCGATATTTATAGCAATTGTTTTAAATAGAGTATTAAAAAAAGAGTATCCTTGGTTGAATACTTCTCCTTCACTTGGGCCTATACTTAAAAAAAAGTATCCAACTATTATAACTAAAACAAAGCAAATATTTTTTCATAAAGTATCAGGATTTGTTTTAACACAAACGAGCCCATTGATTATTTATGCATATGCATCTTTAACTTTAGTGGCGATTTATGGTAATTATATGTTGATAATAACAGGAGTCACTTTATTAATGAATGCCTTCTCTGGTGGTATTACTGCAGGAATTGGAAATTTAGTAGCAGAAAATAACATGCAGAGGATTAAGGAGGTTTTTTGGGAATTGACATCATGTAGAATTTGGTTAGCATCTATTATATGTTTTGGTATTTATAAGTTAGCCCATTCTTTTATAGCTTTATGGGTAGGAGAAAGCTATGTGATTGAACAGGAACCTTTTATTGTTTTACTTCTTATTACATTTATATCGTTAACTCGAACTAATGATCTTTTTATATATGCTTACGGGTTATATCAAGATATATGGTCTCCCATTACTGAAGCTATATTGAATCTAGGATTGGCTATTGGGTTAGGATATTATTATGGGTTAACCGGAATTCTTTTGGGAACTGCAATAAGTTTATTAATAATTGTATGTTGTTGGAAACCATATTTCCTTTATAAATGTGGATTTAAGGAAAAAATATCGGAATATATATATCGTTATATGAAGTGTATGTTATTGGTGGTCTTTTCCTTTATCGGTACCTTGAAGATTCTGCATATGATAGTTAAAGATGATTTTATATCTTCATATTATGAATGGGGGAAGTATGGAATTCTTTGTCTTTCTTTATATATTACTGTTAGTTTATTATTCTTTTTAGTATTTGATAGCGGTATGAGGCGATTTGTTAATAGAATAAAGAGTATTATTAGGTAGTTCGTGTTAAAAATAAATGGTATTATGAATAAATATATTCGTTATTTTCTAAGAAGGAACAAAATTTATAGAGGGAATTTGAAATCAACCTATAAAAATTGGAATGTTTTGCCATGTGATGAGCTTTATTTGAATAAGATTTCCAATAAACAGAGAATAGAACACTGTGCTTTGATGACGGAAAAAATTATTTTTCATACTTATTGGCATGGTGATTTTGGTTTGAAACAATCTTTTTCTATAAAAAGTTTTCTTTGTACGCAAGATTTGCGGAATACTGAATTATGGTTGTGGCTAGATGCTTCAAATGGATATTCACAGCTATTAGAAAATAAGTATTTGCTAGAATTAAAAGATAAAATAAAAATATTACCATGGAATATTGAGGAAGAAATATTTGATACTCCTTTTCAAAATATTAAATCATTTTTGCTTAAGGATAAACCATTACCAGCTAGAGGAGATGATTTTAGAATTATTGCTCTGTATAAGTTTGGTGGAGTTTATTTTGATTTAGATATAATGTTTTTAAAGGATTTTTCTTCTCTGTTGAGAGGGCATGAGTTTGTTTACGCATGGGAATATCAACCTTATGCAAATAGTGCTGTTATCTATCTTCGGAAAAATAGTTTTCTGACTATTTATTTAATGAAGAAAATGATGAAAAGAAAAGAGGCTATGCCGTGGGTTTTGTTTGACTATAAAGATAACAAATTGGCTAATTTGCGGAATTATCCATGTACATATTTCGATCCATTATGGGGTGGATATTCAGAAGATATGCCTTTTGATAATTTCGACTATTTTTTCAAAAGATTCGATTCTGATTTTGTCCGAGATCCAAGGATTAAATCTTATAAAGACTTTTTCCCTGCTGCATTTACTTATCATTGGCACAATAGATGGGATATGGAAGAGCATCCGGATTCTTATTTTGGAATATTCAATGCAGAATATAATAAATTATTGTTACTGTAATTCGTAATATTATTGGTTTCAATGGATGTAAAGGGTAATAGTTTGTCTGTTTTCACAAAAATGTCTTTAGAAAAAGAATATACTAATAGAACCATATTATTGCTTTTATTTTTAATATGTCCATTAGCTTCATTTGTTTTCAGTTTGTTTTTTTTGAATAAAAAGACAGCAAATATAACTTTATTCTTATTTATAGTGCTTTTTGCTTATTCAATGACAAATATTGATACAGAAGGACCTGATTTGAATAGGTATTTGGAATATCCAAAGAATTGTGTTGCTTATAATTCTATTACAGAATTAGTGACGTCGTATGATTTTGTTATAAGTGGTGGAGATTATTATCGTGCCTTTATGGGATTTATAGTGTCTCGTTTTACGACAAATGGTCATATACTGATGGCGTTATTAGGTATGGTATGGGCCATTTTATATCTAAAGTCAAAGTCTTTATTTGATGTATATAGGTGTAGTAGGAAAGATTTGTCGTATGGATTATTGCTGTTGTTCTTTTTGGCTTACGGAGTTGCACATTTGGGTAATGTTAGGTTCCCTACTGCTGCCTTACTCTTTTTTTATTCTTCAATAAAATATTTGCATACGCGTAAGTTGAAATATTTAATAATTTTAGGTTTGGTTCCTTTATTTCATTCAGCATTTATCATATATGATTTCTTATTTCTCGTGATAGTTTTATTCCCTAAAAATATTCGTATATATTTTATTCTTTTATTATTAGCTTTTGTTGTAAAGAATTTGAATGTAGTTGCAGGTTTTTCCTTCGTACTTAATTATTTGCCAAATAGCTTAGCACTGAAATATGCATCTTATGTTTTGGATGAAAATTATTTAGCTAATTCAGTAGCTGCATCGGAAGTTGCTTCTCTTCATGTTAAATATATGTATATCCTAATCGAACTGTCTTCTTTGTGGATTATAATAAATGTATTTTTAAAGAAGAAAATATTGTATGATACAATTGATACTTCAATAGCATGTTTTCTGCTTTTATTGTATGTTTTTTATTATTTATCTCCATTAGCTAATGATGTGAATCAAAGGACATTACACTTGTCTTCATTATTTGTATATTATTTATGTTATAAATTATGGGCTAGAAATAAAGTCAATTATTGGTATCGTAACTGTTTACTTGTATTGATATGTGCTTCTATACCAATGTTATTTTATAATTTAAAATTAATGTTATATTTTACCAAAGTAGATATGGTATACGGATCTTTACCATCGCTGATATTAAATGATTCTATGAGTACTATAATAACCAATATGTGATGAAGAAATATTTAGTTACGTATGCTGATGAATCTTTTAAAGATGCAGGGGAACGTTTGATGGTCACTTCTAGACAGTTGGGCGTTTTTGACGATTGCTTATTGTATTCTAGGGAAGACTTGACAAGTGAAATGAGAAATAGTCCAATAATGAGATTTCCAAGAGGTGGAGGCTATTGGGCATGGAAGTCTGATGTTATATTGCAAATGTTAGATAAAATAAACTGGGGAGATTATGTTGTTTATGTGGATGCAGGATGTTATGTTTATCATAGTGGCGAATGGGGAAAAATGTGGAGATCATTAAAGGGGTATGATTTAATTTTATTTAGAATCCCTAATCAGATAAAGAGGTGGATAAAGAGAGATACTTTAAATTATTTTGGAGTATCATTGAATAATAATTTGATGGAGCAATATTTGGTTGCTGGTGGGGTCATCTTTTTTAAGAAGACTCCGTTCACCATTTCTTTTTTTGAATCTTGGAGAAAGCTTGCATTAGAAAAGTATTATTTATTTGTGGACTCAAAAAGAGTAGATGAATATCCGGATTTTATAGAGCATCGTCACGATCAAGCAATATTATCTTTATTGTTTTACTGTACATTTAAAAAAAGCAATCGAATAAAAGTCTTTTGGGAGAATTTCGAAGTAAGAGGAGCTAGACAATGTATATATGCAGCTCGTTCAAAGAAAAAGTTTCAAGAGAAAAAAACAAAAGCTCTACATAAACAAGCATATCATTATTTATTTAAATATCCAATGTGTAGTTTAGCTAAATTTCTATTTCAAAGATAATAGGGGATGAGCATATGTGGATATTTTGTAAGGAGGCAATGTTTGAAATTTATAATTTAATAAATAGAAATGGTTATAGTTCGACTTTGGGGAGGAATTGGAAATCAATTATTCCAGTATGCTTTTGGTGAGTATTTACGTAATAAAACGTGCCATGATATTAAATATGATATATCATCATTTGGACGTTCTGATAAATTAAGAGGGCTTGGGCTTGCTCTGTTAAATCATAAGTTAGAGACTATTGATAATATACATATTTCTCATTATACAGGAATCTTAAATCGTTTATTCGTATTCTTGTTTAACATTCGTCCTAATCATAAATTTATTTCGGAGAATTGTTTTTCTGAAAGTATAATTACTTCATTAAAGGATAATGCAGTTTTATATTTGCAAGGCTATTGGCAGAAAGAACAATACGCACAATGGCTTATGGAAAATAAGAGTGAGTTGTTTGAACCTAAAGAAGCAATACCATTCAAAATACAATCTTATTTCCAAATAGCAAATGATACTCATTCTGTAGCTCTTCATGTGCGGAGAGGAGATTATTTTCAGTCTAAATATGCTACAACATTTGGAGTTTGTACAGTGGAATATTATCAGACAGCTTTAGAACTAATTTCAACTAAGATTGATAAGTTTCAATTACTCGTGTTTTCTGATGATCTAGAATGGGTAAAGGAAAATCTAAGATTACCTAAGGATAGTGTACTGGTTGAAAATTATGATATAGAACAATACTGGTATATTTATTTGATGTCAAAATGTAAACATAATATTATATCAAATAGCTCTTTTAGTTGGTGGGGAGCATTTCTAAATTCACATAAAAATAAAGTTGTTATTTCTCCTAAGAAATGGCTTAATACCAGTGATATCACCATTGCATTAGATTCTTGGATTAAAATTTAAAATAAAAATGAATATTTCTCATCTCAAAAAAACAATAAAGGAGACAAAACGTCTCGCGAGAACTTATACTGCTATTAGAAATAAGTATTTTAATATTTTCTATTCGGATGAAAGATATTTAAAATATCAATATAAAAAATTACATGGAATTTATCCAAATCTAGAGAATCCACAGAATTTTTCTGAAAAGTTAATATGGTTATTGTTAAATTATAGGGACGATAAAATTGTTTCATGTACTGATAAATATGAAGTTCGTGATTATTATCGGAAGAAGTTAGCTACAGAAGAATATTTGATACCTTGTGTTGATTGCTATAGCAACGTAGCAGATATAAATATTGATAACCTACCTAATAAGTTTGTGTTGAAAGCTACTCATGGTTCCGGTTGGAATTATTTGTGTATAGATAAGGATAAAATAAGTGCTGAAACATGGAAAATAGTGTTGGCTGACTGTCATTATTGGTTGACCCATAGGTTGTCGGATTATGGCAGAGAATGGAATTACAAATACATGAAACCTAGGATAATTTGTGAGAATTTTATAGGCGATGAAGAAGGTAACCCGCCTATGGATTATAAATTCTTTTGTTTTAATGGAGAACCTAAGATGATACAGTTGGATATAGACAGGTATAGTCATCATAAAAGAAATTTTTATGATGCAAACTGGAATTTATTTAATACTGTAGATATAAAGGATGTTGATGAAAATGACGGTAAGTATTATGAACGACCAGAAAAACTTGGTGAGATGTTGGATATTGCAAGAAAATTATCTCATGGATTTCCTCATGTTAGAGTCGATTTATTCTATGTTAATGGCAAAATTTATTGTGGAGAAATGACTTTCTTTCATAATGCTGGGCTAACTAATTTTAAACCAGATGAATTCCATGTAGAAATCGGTAATTGGCTTAGATTGCCTGAACCCAATGCTTCTGGTTGGAGCTATAAGAAAAGTGTTCAATGAATTTGTGCCCTTTAGTAACTATCGCTATCCCTTTCTATAATCCGGGAGAGTATTTAAAATATGCTGTTAAATCGGTACTAAGTCAGACCTATGCCAATTGGGAATTAATATTATTGAATGATGGGAGTACTGATAATTATAAAGACATTATATCTGAATTTGAGGATAAAAGGATCAGATTTATTAATGATGGATATCAGTTAGGATTGCCAGCTCGTTTGAATCAGCTTTCATTGATAGCACATGGAGAATATTATGCCCGTATGGATGCGGATGATATTATGCATCCTCAAAGAATAGAATTACAGGTTGAATTTCTTGTGAAACATCCTGAAATAGATGTAGTAGGTAGTAATGCTTATTATATAGATAAAGATAATTCAATTTTGGGAGTTTCAAAAGAACTCTATCAGCAACCGAAAACTATTGCAGATATATTGAATAGAGGGGCGTTTGTTCATCCTAGTATTTTAGGAAAAAAAGAATGGTTTATTAAACATCCGTATAATGAGAAATTGCTTAGAATGCAGGATTTGGCATTATGGATAAGTTCAGTTGGAGATTCTTACTTCTTTAATATGTCCGACAAGTTACTTTTTTATAGAGCAGTAGGAGTTCCTTCATTATCAAGATATTTAAAGACTCAAAAGTATTTTAGAGGTTATTTACGAACTGTTCGCAAGCGTGATTTTCACTACAGTACAATATATAAATTATATATGAGTTCATTGCTAAAGTCAGTCGTATATTCTTTTTTTTCTTTGATTGGTAGAAATGATCTTTTAATACGTAAACGATATTCCACATTGAATTCCGAAATATTAGCTGAAGCTAAGCTATGGCTACAACGAGCTGTAGAATAAATTAGACATATAGATTAAAACAAACTTTTTTTTGTAATGAAGATTCTATTAACAGGAGTTGCAGGCTTTATTGGGTCTAAAACTGCAGAATATTTACTTCAACGGGGCGATGAAGTTGTCGGACTGGATAATATCAATGATTATTATGACGTAAATTTGAAATATGCACGTTTAGAAAAAATCCTTGGTATTTCACGAGATAAAATAGATTGGTACACATTTGTGAAAAGTGATTTATACGAACGTTTCAGTTTCATTCGCATTAATCTCGAAGATAAACAAGCAATAAGGATGCTTTTTGCCAATGGCAGTTTTGATGTAGTAGTCAATTTGGCTGCCCAAGCTGGGGTTCGTTATTCAATAGAAAATCCGTATGCTTATGTAGAGAGCAATGTGGATGGATTCTTGAATATATTGGAGGGATGCCGCCATCATAATATAAAGCATTTTGTTTATGCCAGTTCGAGTAGTGTATATGGATTAAATGGAAAAGTTCCTTTCTCAGAAAAAGATAGTATTGCTCATCCGGTTAGTTTATATGCTGCGACTAAGAAGTCGAATGAGTTAATGGCACATACCTATAGCTATCTATATGGAATTCCATCTACTGGTCTTCGTTTTTTTACCGTCTATGGGCCTTGGGGACGTCCGGATATGTCGCCTTTTCTATTTGCGGATGCAATATCTCATGATAGAGCTATAAAGGTTTTTAATAATGGAGACATGCTTCGTGATTTTACATATATTGATGATATTGTGATGGGGGTATTAAAAGTAATTGATTCTATACCTCAACCGGATGCTTTATGGGATTCTGAAAATCCATCACCGGACTCTTCAACAGCCCCATATCAAATTTACAATATTGGCAACTCACAACCGGTGCGTTTGATGGATTTTATTCAGGCAATAGAGGTGGCAATAGGTAAAGAAGCGAAAAAGGTATATCTTCCTATGCAGCCAGGAGATGTTTATCAAACCTATGCGGATACTTCTAAATTAAAGAAAGATTTGGATTTCAAACCAAGTACGCTTTTGAGAGAAGGTATAAAAGAAACAATGGATTGGTATAAATCATTTTATAAGTTATAAGAATGAAAATAGCTATTGTAGGTACAGGATACGTAGGATTGGTTACAGGAACTTGTTTCTCTGAAATGGGAGTGAATGTTACCTGTGTAGATGTGGTAACCTCTAAAATAGAGAATTTGAATAAAGGAATCATCCCTATCTATGAACCGGGGCTGGAAGATATGATTCATCGAAATTATGATGCCGGACGTTTGAAGTTTACAACTTCTTTAGTTTCCTGTTTGGATGATGTAGAAGTAATTTTCAGTGCTGTTGGCACACCGCCCGATGAAGATGGAAGTGCGGATCTGCGCTATGTACTTGAAGTGGCTCGTACTATTGGACAAAACATGAATAAATATGTTTTGGTGGTTACGAAGAGTACAGTTCCAGTGGGGACAGCACAAAAAGTGAAGGCTGCTATTCAGGAGGAATTGGACAAACGTCATGTAAAAATAGAATTTGATGTTGCATCTAATCCGGAATTCTTGAAGGAAGGAGATGCCATAGATGATTTTATGAAACCGGATCGGGTAGTCGTTGGTATTGAATCAGATAGAGCAAAAAGCATAATGGAAAGGTTGTATAAACCTTTTATGATGAATAATTATCGTTTGATTTTTACGGATATTCCCTCTGCAGAAATGATAAAATATGCGGCAAATTCAATGTTAGCAACCCGGATCAGCTTTATGAATGACATCGCAAATTTGTGTGAATTGGTTGGTGCGGATGTGAACATGGTGCGGAAAGGAATCGGTTCAGATTCGAGAATTGGGAGTAAATTTCTATATCCGGGGTGTGGTTACGGTGGTTCGTGTTTTCCAAAGGACGTGAAAGCTTTAATCAAAACAGCAGAAAAGAATGGATATAATATGAGAGTTTTGGAAGCTGTAGAAAAAGTGAATGAACTTCAAAAAAATATTCTTTTTGATAAGGTGTCTACATTCTTTAATGGAGAACTCGTTGGAAAACGGGTCGCATTATGGGGATTGGCATTCAAACCGGAGACAGATGATATGCGTGAAGCTCCTGCATTAGTGCTGATTGATAAGCTAACATCTGCTGGTATAATCGTAAAAGTGTATGATCCGGTTGCTATGGATGAATGTAAACGCAGGGTTGGAGATCTAGTTGAATATGCTACAGATATGTATGATGCGGTACTTGATGTTGATGCGCTTTTGTTGATTACAGAATGGAAAGAATTTCGGGTACCCAGTTGGGGAGTATTGAAGAAGACTATGAAATATCCTTTAGTTATTGATGGTAGAAATATTTATGATAAAAAGGAACTTTCAGAATTAGGCTTTCATTATTCTTGTATTGGAAAATAAAAGAATGAAAATCTTACAAATCATAACTCTCTCAGAGCTTGGTGGAGCTCAATCCGTTGTCATCAATTTGGCAAATAATCTAAGTAGAGAGAATGAGGTTATCGTTGTTGCCGGAGAAGGGGATGGCAAGATGTGGCAAGCTTTGAATGAGAATATAGAAAAGGTTCATATTCAACACTTAAAGAGAGCATTATCACCAGTCTCTGATTTTTTAACTATACTCTCTTTTATAAGATTGTATTATAAATATAGGCCGGATATAATACACCTTCATTCTTCTAAAGTTGGGATTCTGGGACGCATCGTTTTTCCAAATAAGAAGACTGTTTATACAGTGCATGGCTTTGATTCCATTAGAATTGCTTATCGGAAGTATCTTCCGGTTGAGAAGTTCTTTCAAAAGAAATGTAAGGCAATTGTCGGGGTAAGCAATTATGATAGGCAAAATCTTTGGGATGAGGGGATTACAAATAATGTATATCGTGTCTTTAATGGGATTTATCAACCACAAGGAGATGTAACAATGAAAGTCGCACAGGGATATGCTAAAAAAATATTATGTATTGCCCGTGTCGCTAAGCCTAAAAGATTTGATTTATTTTTGGAAACAGCGAAAATGTTACCTCAATATGCTTTTATATGGATTGGCAATCAAGAAGAAATGGAGAATCTTCCTAAAAATGTCTTTTGTTTGGGTAATATTCCTAATGCGGGTATTTATAATAAAGAAATAGACCTTTTTATGCTTGCTTCCAATTACGAAGGATTGCCAATGGTCATACTCGAAGCAATGAGTTTCGGAAAACCTGTTGTAGCTTCACGAGTAGGTGGAATCAGTGAAGTGATAGAAAATGATGTAAATGGGTATACTGTTGATAATACAGCAGAAGCTTTTGCTGATAAAATTCAATACGTATTGGAAGATGATTATGTTTATAAACTTTTCTCGGCGAATACTCTACACCGATTTAATGAAAGTTTGACCGTAGATAAGATGGTTAAAGCATATATGGATATATATCAGTTGTAAGGCTTGCTAGACAATATTGATAGACTAACTAAGTTCTAATAGATACTTATCAAATTTACAATTTATAATTATTATGGGGTATAGTGAGGAATTCATTCCGGATGGAATGAATGCTTTTGAGCGTAATGTAAAGCGAATTGGGGACTGCATAATTGCAGCAGTTTTAATGGTTGTTTTTTCTCCGCTATTTTTAATTTGTTATATAGCTGTGAAACGGGAAGATGGTGGACCAGCCATATTCAAACAAGAACGTATTGGGCGTTTCGGCCGACCGTTTAATATCTATAAGTTTCGCAGTATGCGATTGGATGCAGAGTCGGCAGGGCCTAGACTTTATGCCGGAGGAAGAGACGGACGACTGACGGATATTGGAAAGTTTCTTCGTGAACATCATTTGGATGAACTGCCGCAGCTATGGAATGTTTTCTGTGGAGATATGGCTTTTATCGGGCCTCGTCCGGAACGGAAGTTTTATATTGACCAAATTATAAAGCACGATCCACGTTATCAATACTTGTATCAGATTCGACCGGGGGTAACTTCCTATGCTACCTTGTATAATGGCTATACAGATACAATGGATAAGATGCTGCGTCGTTTGCGGTACGATCTGTTCTATTTGCAACATCGTTCCTGGTGGTTTGATTTTAAGATATTAGTAAAGACTTTCTTGAACATCTGTTTTGGCAAGAAGTTTTAGATATATGGAATAATAAGAAAATAAAAGTGGTATAAAATATAATGTTGAGATGTAATTAAAACTAAGAGTGTTTGTATGTGAGATGAAAAAATGTAGGTCCCTAGCTTCATGCCGTAACAAGCATGATTCTCCTACATTGTAGATTAGAAATCGTACGACGGTACATTTCTAATTTACGCCCTGTCATCGGAGGTTAAAGCCGATGTGAATTTCCCACTATATCAACTGTCTGTGAAGATCGTTGATATATTATTCTATTTCTGTTTTGGCAAGAAGTTTTAGATATATGGAATAATAAGAAAATAAAAGTGGTATAAAATATAATGTTGAGATGTAATTAAAACTAAGAGTGTTTGTATGTGAGATGAAAAAATGTAGGTCCCTAGCTTCATGCTGTAACAAGCATGATTCTCCTACATTGTGAATTAGAAAGGTACGACGGTATATTTCTAATTCATGCCCTGTCATCGGAGGTTAAAGCCGATGTGAATTTCCCACTATATCAACTGTCTGTGAAGATCGTTGATATATTTTTTTACCCCTTGCTGTTTGGAATAATAATGAATGTATTCTTTGGCTGGTTGTCTGAAAATTTGTATCTTTATAGCTGTGAATCAAGCATAAAGAAATGATGGAACATCCTGATTTTATACTGAAATGTTATAATAAACAAGAGTTGGCTCAAATGTATTTTCCTGATTTATCCGTTCGGGCTTCGGTCAATAAATTGCGGCGCTGGATGCGGAAGTGCAAGCCGTTGATGGAAGAAATACTGGCTACTGATTTTCATCCGAAAACGAAGGCATTTTCTGTGAGAGAGGTACGGCTTATCACTTATTATTTAGGGAAGCCGGGGGACTTATGAAAAATGTTGTGTGTATGCTTGTTTATCAGAATAATAATGTTTTCCTTTGTAGAAAAAGATATATATAGATGAAAAAGGAAAATAAGCCAGACAAGGAGAAGTCTATTGCACGCGAGGAAGTAGTATATTATCAGCGCCGTATTGATAAAGGTGGAGTCACTCATACTATATCTCAAAAGACGTTGAATGAAGAATGTATGACTGTGGCGGAGTCTAAAGAATTACTCCTTAAAAAGATACATAATCATTTTCATAATTTATGAAAGTCTTTATAGATAAAGATGTTCATGCATCTATTGAAGATTTTTATGATATAGCTCTTTCTATACATCGTGCTTTGGATGAACAAACTGTGATTAATAAAGTAAACAGATTGTATGAGGCGATGGAAGCTTTGGGACATTATGCAAGAATATATCCTTTGGCCCGTTTAAAGAAAGAATGGATTGAAAAAGAATATAGAGAGTTTATTTGTGAAGATTTTCATTTTGCGTATCAGATTTATACATTGCCTGATGGACAAGAGATAGTGAGGATACACGACGCATGCCATAGTTTGATTTATCACGAATGATTTTATTACTATATAAAAAGATAACGGGAGATAGCAAAAATGCTGTCTCCCGTTACCTTTTCTATAAATCCGAATAAGTTTTTTGAGCATCAAAGCAAGGACACGCCTTATGAATAGATGCACTCAACTGATAATGCCCCAGGATTTTCGCTTCCGGATACTGGTGTTTGAGAATCGTCAGCAAGTCAAGCAGTGCGAAGCGTTGCGCCTGGTTTCTAGTATCTGCCGGACGTCCTTCCTCATCCAGTCCGCCTTCATAGCAAATTCCTAAACTATGCCGGTTGAATCCTCTCACGTGCGCACCCATTTCCGATACCGGGCGGCAATGGTGGATTTCTCCGTCCCGCATGATATAAAAATGATAACCGATATCCTTGAAGCCCCGTTGCAGATGGCATTGGCGAAGTTGCTCTACGGTGAAGGGAACATTGCAGCGCGTCGCGCTGCAATGAATCACCAACAATTTAATCTCGCGTGGGAGATAATTCTCTTCTGAATTTTCCATGTGTGTAGATAATCCGAATATTACTGTCCCACGCAGGACGTTACACCGATAGCCGAGATGATAGAAGTCGCGATAGTCACGATAAACTGGAGAATGTTTTTCCAAAGTTGCTTTTTCATAAGTCAATTAATTAAAAGTTATAAACTACAAACTACAAGCTGCAAATTTCAAATTACAAGTTAGCGGGAGTATAGTGCGGCCGCCGTTAAGCTGCCGGATCCGGAGTTTCTCCGTCGTTATCATCCCCGCCGCCGTCGGGAAGCGGTTCCTCTTTTCCCGAATCGTCTTTGGAATCACTTTTATACAGTGCATAATCCAACGTCTTGCACAACTTGCGAAGATCGCTTCCGGGGAAGAACAGCACCTTGCCTTTATCAATGCAGGAAGCCTTGAACTCCTTCTCCGTTGCGGTAGGAGTGGCGGTTTTGAGACTCATGCGGAAATTTCCCAAATCACCTACCTGGGCGATATTGCCTTCATTCAAGACATTGACGATTTCGAGCAGAAACTCACCGATACAACCTTCCAGTTCACCTTTAGAATAAGAAGAACGTTCGGAGATACGTTTGCAAACTTCCTTGACGGTCACCTTGCGACCGCTGCGCGCTACTGCATAATACTTGGGAGCTTCATCCGGTTTCAACAGGTTCTTGCGAGCCATGAGAGAATAATTCTGTGCCATAAAGATTAAAATTTTAAGTTGTTAATACTGAATTGTCTTGTAATCGATTACATGACAAAAGTACTACATCGGAGAAGCGGCATGATGCATAGTGACGCACACGGGCGTATAATAAAAAAGAAAAAACATTGGGATGTTTGTATCGAAACTTCCCAATGTTTGATTTCAATTACCGGCATGTTTTTTTCAAATCTCCCGATGTTTTCAAGCAGCCCTGAAAAGGACAAAAGGACAAAAAGACATATGTGGCTATTGGTTTTTCATCTTCATGTAGACCCCGTGGGATATCTTGCTGATTTTCACTCCGGTGAGCGATTTTAAAAGCCGCGTTATCTTGCGGTTGTTGAAATCGTATTTTGCGCCGGTCTGGATGGCTTCGTCCGTTGTGAAAGTATCCGGAAGTTCATTGATAAAATTACGGATATTGTTCGGATTCTTCAGCGGGCGGACAGAAGAAGCCGCCATGGACGAAAGTAATAGCCGGCTGTGCTCGTAGCAGCAGAGAACGACGTGAAGGGAACGTTCGAAATCGGTATCCGTACAATAGATATCGGTAGACACATCATTCGCTTCGAATTGGCGGATGCGGGTCTGGATCATGCTGATACGCATCACTAGAAAAGCGTAACGTTTCACTACTGCCTGAAGGTCATCGTTGCTTTCCAACACTACTTCGGATAGCATGCGTGAGAAAATAGCATTCAGCCGGTTCCATTGCGGACGGGTGAAATGGAAAAGCACCGGATGATTGAGGCAGAAAGTATACAAACCGGAGACACGATGTGCAACAGGCTGGAAGAAATCTTCCAGGGAGATGCCATCATCACCCATCTCTTTCCAATGGGGAATCTCACGGAAGGTATAAATGAGCATACGGCTTGGCAGACCTCTTTCCGGCTCGCCCAACAGAATGTCCACCTGTCCGGGAGTACCGGTCAGACACAAGGATAGCCTGGGATGATGAATGTGGATGGGAATCATACCGTTCGCCTTGTAAGAGGAGTCTATGTCTTCGTGTTCGAAAGCTTTGCGGAGCATATCGTCGAAATTGCCGCAATCCAGATGATTGGCGGTAGAGAGTGTTTGTGCTTCCGTGTCGAAGATGATGCTGCCTTGCTCCCCGTTGTCCTGCATTTGTATCTGCATACGGGTGTAGCTGGTGGTGGCGGGAATGAACAGTATTTTGAAAGGCGGTCTTTGAGGCTCTTCAGGACAGGCTTTTCCTTGTTTCCTGTTTTGCTGGCATTCTGCCTGCCAGTCACTATGTGCCGTTTGATAAGCTTTCTGCTGTTGTTCGCTGGTGGCGAGGATACGTGCATGTATCTCTTCCAGCAGATATCGTCCGATTTGTACGATACTTTTTCCGCTACCGGCAGGTGAATCTATGATGGAAAAAAGGTGCGTGGAATATTTCTTGTGATTATAGATTCCGAAAGTCTGTGGAAGCGCCGCACTGAGTGTTGTGAGGACGGCAAGGAGAGAGATATCCTGTTCGCGGTCGCTTTCGTCCTCGATGATGCAGGCGTCAAGAAGTTCAGGAAGATTTTTGTACACTTCCCGTGGAAATGTAGGCGTTGTTTTGCGGAATTCCTCACCTGCCCAGTAAGCGTCGTCTGCTTCGTCGGCGTTCTCAAAAGTACCATAGGTGCTTTTTGTCTTTTTGTCCTTTTGGCAAAGGGCATTATTTTCCGGTGCAGGGGCGGGCGTTTTTTCGTTTACTTGCTTGTAACCGTCTGATAATACGCTTTTCAGTTCTTCGGCAGGAAAGTCCGTGTGTTCGAAAAACGTGGTAAGCTCGCGTAATATGCTTTCCTGCGGATAGCGTCGGCGGCAGGCTTCACAAGCGAGTTTGAAGAGATGGGAATGGCGTCGTCCGGCAGTCAGAGGGTTAAGGAAAATGTAGGACGAAAGAAACTGCTTTATTTCTTCTTCCGACGCATCTTTCGTAGTGAAATCTTGAGTGGGAAAGGGTGGGAGAATTTCATTTTCCAAAGGAGAAGAAGAGTTCTTCTTGAAAGCGGGCTTTTCTCTGAAAGCGGGTGCTTCCTTGAAGGCGGGTGCTTCCATTACAAAGGACTGATAAAGGCTGGCGACATATCCGTTGGGCGAATAGGTAAAATAGCAAAGGCGGCTTTCATCTTTGCAGGCAGGGTCGCTTTCCAGTCCGAGCAGGCGGTTGTAGTATTGGCTCACCAGCAGTTGTCCTTCACGATGGCGGCCTTCGATACCTTCTACGTAGGCGAAGATTTTCACACCGTCGGTAGGACTTTCAAGGGCGGCTACTGTGTGGGGATCTGCTGCGCAACGTTGAATTACTTCCAGTCGATTGAGTACATGATCATAGTCTAATCCGACTATATTACTGTGTTGAAGAAAGTTCTTGATGGCGTGCGCCCCGTCGAATGTACCTGCCGGAGTGAAGCAGGGCAGTTGGCTTTTCAATTTCTGAGCGGCAGCCTGGTCACCTTCCGTGTGGTAACGGCGGATGGTGCTGATGACGGCGGCATAGACAGGATGGATGCACATAAATATGATTTCGAGGAAAGACATGACTTTTGGCTTTTTTGAATACACATTTTCATAAACCGATACTTTGATTTCTTCTAAAGCTTTCATATAAAATTGTTTTTTAAGAGTTGGCTGTCCGACTATCGGATAACGGGTGCAAAGGTAGGCAGACGAAATTTGGGATTACTTTCCTAAGTGGAAAGGGGTTGATAAACCAAATATAAACGAGAATATTATAAATTATTAATAATACGACAACATGGTAAAAGAAAAAGAGGAATCTTACGATTTCCTGGGCAATTTGGTAGTGAGTTTAATGAGTAAGGATAAATTGTTTACTAATAAGTTTTTCCAAGGTGAATTCTCTGTATCCGACAGGCTGCTGAGTGAGATGAAACGCGGTAAAGAGGAGTATATTTATCAGTATGTGCGGCTAATCCAGTGTATGCTGAAAAATCTGAATCTGAAGATTTTGATGGATGAGATATTGAAGCAGATAAAGGTGGCGTTGGCTTCCCACTGTGATTTGGTGATTGCTACAGTCCCGCATTGTTCACATGGAGCCGTCCGACCGGAAAAGTGGGAGGTGATAATGCAATGGGATGGCGTAATTTTGTGAAAGTGATATTCTCAATAGTTATTCTATCACATTTAGAGAAAGATATTAAATAAACAAAAGTTATTAGATTGTTTTTTTATATCTTTGCCATATAAAATATATGTTATGGTAGATTCTAACAATATATCTCCTGATTTTTTTGCTCTTTTGACTCCGGAAGAACAAAAAGAAAGGAAGCAACTAGAAGAACTTCAAGAGGAATTGTCTGTAGAAAATGATACGGAAGATGATAAGATAGTTATGGATAATCCTTTTAATCCGAAAGATATTGACATTAAAACAAAAACAATGTCTATGGATAATATCATAAAAAGATTGAAAGAGGATGAAATCGATTTATCTCCTGATTTTCAGAGAAATATGAATTTGTGGGATCCGGAGAAGCAAAGTCGTTTAATAGAATCACTTCTTATAAAATTTCCTCTTCCTGCATTCTATTTTGATGGTAGTGACGATAATAAGTGGTTAGTCGTAGATGGTTTACAACGCCTTAGTGCTTTAAAAAATTTTATTGTTGACCAAACATTGCGGTTGACGGGACTAGAATTTTTAGAAAAACTAAATGATTCAACTTTTTCTGAGTTACCTCGAACATTTCAAAGACAAATTGAAGAGGCTGAAATAATAGCTTATATAATTAATCCGGGAACTCCAGAGGATGTGAAGTTTAATATTTTTAAAAGGATTAATACTGGTGGATTAGTTTTGGAACCACAGGAGATTCGTCATGCTCTGAATCAAGGTATGCCTGCACGCTTTATTGCGGAGTTGGCAAATTTAGAAGAATTTAAAAGAGCAACAAGATATGTTATCTCTCCAGTTAGAATGCTGGATAGGGAATTTGTAACTAGATTTGTTTCATTTTATATAAATGATCCTAATGACTATAAACCTGATTTGGATACATTTATGACTAAATCAATGGGGCAAATAAAAAATCTATCTGAAAAGGAGCGGAACGAAATAAAGAGAAATTTTTCAGAAGCGATGAAATGTGTTATTACAGTTTTCGGGAAATGGGCATTCAGAAAAGTATATAAGATTGAGGAAAAACGTAGACCGATAAATAAAGCCTTATTTGAAGTTTGGAGTGTAATGTTGGCAAAATTAAATGATGAGCAACGCAATACAATTATGAATAAACGTGAGTTAGTATTCGAACGGTTTATTCATTTGATGAATACTGACACTTCCTTTGTAGATTCTATCACTTCTTCAACAGGAGATAAGAATCGTATAAAATATAGATTTGGTAAAATTGAAAACTTATTGATCGAATTGTTATGATAAAGAATATACATGTTCTAAATTTCAAATCCTTAAAAGACATACAGTATAGTCCTAAGAATTTGAACCTATTGATGGGGCTTAATGGTATGGGGAAGTCTTCATTCATACAAAGTTTATTGTTGCTTAGGCAAAATAAGGACACAAAGTTATCTCGTTTCTTTCTCAACGGTCCTTATACAGAGATAGGAAAAGGAAAAGATGCAATGTATCAGGATAACCAAGGAGATACAATTTTCTTTCAATGTGATATGGAAGAAGGTGCAGAAAGCTTGTCTTTGCGTTGTGAACTAAAATATCAACCGGAAAGCAACGCTCTTGACTCTAATTGTTCCTGGTCGGTTGACGAATTAAATAAATATAGTTTGTTTAATAATAACTTTCAATATTTAGAGGCTGATAGATCAGCGCCTGCGGCAGATTATAAAACCTCATATATTGATGTAGTAGAGCATAAACAAGTGGGGACACAAGGTGAGTATGCTGTACATTATTTAAATAAATATGGAAATGAAAAGATTGCTAATCCTCTTTTGTTTCATCCCCAAGCAAAATCTGATATATTATTGCATCAGATAGATGCTTGGTTAGGGGAAATAAGTCCTGGAGTTAAATTAAATATTACTGAAATTCAAGGAACTGATAAAGTTCTGTTAGATTATCAGTTTTCTAAAGGAACACAATTTTCCAATCGTTTTCGTCCTAAAAATGTAGGTTTTGGTATCTCCTATGTTCTTCCTGTTATTGTTGCATTGTTGAAAGCCAATAGAGATGAGGTCATCATTATAGAAAATCCAGAATCTCATATTCATCCCCATGGACAAGTTGAATTAGGAAAATTAATATCTTTAGCAGCGGCCACCGGTGCACAGATTTTTGTTGAAACGCATAGCGATCATATTGTTAATGGAGTTCGTGTAGCAGTAAAAGAAAAGCTAATAGAAAAAGAAATGGTTCGTATTGCATATTTCGATAAGATTACTACTGAAAGTGAGCAATATTCTAAAGTAGAAATTATACGAATAGATGAAAATGGAGAATTAAGTGATTATCCTAGAGATTTTATGGATGAGTGGACCAATCAATTACTTAAATTAATCTGAAATGGAGATAGTTTTTAATGAACAGTCGATTTATCCGTTAGCTGAAGATATGCCAGAGGTAATAAATAGAATTAGAGCCTTGGTTAAGACATACAAAGAAGCAGAAAAACATAATTTTAAAAGAATTCGATATCTTAATTCTTTTGATGAGATACTATTAACTAAGGATATTAGCTTAACTGACTTTTGTAATAGTAAACAGCCATATTTGAGAACACTTGGAGGAATTCTGTTAGGATTGGCATGTCATCCTTTCATAGATGATAATTCTGAAGAAGAGGAAAGATATATAAAAAATAAATTCTATTTGACTATTGACTCAAAAAAAACTATGGTATATGGTTTGGCAGCCGCTTATTTATATAATACTATTGGGATAAATTTGAACTCTTCGGATTATTGGAACAAATTGCTTTACAATTTGCAGATAGAAGGGGAAGAACAACAGGAAATGGACATCTTGTCTGTATGCTCTGAACAGGACTTTTCTTGTGAGGAGTTTATAAATTGGTCGGAAAATATAAAAGAGGTAGAATTAGTAGAATGTAAGATATTGGCTAGTGATAAAAAAATCCATTTAAGGGCAGATCATGGTTCTGATACTTTGGTACATTTTTCCAAGAAAATATGTCAAAGTCTTTATGTAAAAGAAGTGATAAATTCGCTTCCTTATAATAGCCATGCCGTTGATTTTATCCATAAAGTAACAGCTACAGGATTAATTGAAATTGTATTAACTAATACGGATAAAGGTTTAGGTATAGTAATACAGACTACAGGGAGGACATTAAAAGAAACTGAAAAGATTGCATGTTTATTGCAAGAAAAATATAGGAGTTAACTCCTGATATTATCTTTGAAAGTCACTAAAATAGAAATAAATATGAAAAAAGTAATTTGCAGTGAGAAAGCGCCCGGAGCTATCGGGCCTTACAGTCAGGCGATAGAAGCCAATGGAATGGTATTTGTGTCGGGTCAGTTACCTATTGATGCCGCTACGGGAGAGATGGCGGAAGGGATAGAAGCACAGGCACGCCAGTCGTTGGAGAATATGAAACACATTCTTGAAGAAGCAGGATTGACAATGGCAAACATTGTCAAAACTACTGTCTTTCTTCAGGATATGTCCCTGTTTGCTGGGATGAATGGTGTGTATGCCACCTATTTCGACGGAGCTTTCCCGGCACGCTCGGCGTTTGCCGTAAAAGCTCTGCCAAAGGATGCATTAGTGGAGATTGAGTGCATCGCGGTTCGTTAACAAATCTGCGACAATGAAACTGCTGCCTCCCACGAAGATAAGGTCTTTAGGGGGGCAGTTCTTTTTAGCAGCCTGCACGGCATCCACTACAGTAGGGTAGGATGTTCCTTTCAGTCCGGCTTTTTTTGCCAGTTCCATCAATTCATTTTCAGGTAACGCACGCTTCACGCTTGCTTTGGTGAAGTAGTAAGTGGCATCTTTCGGCAATACTTGCAGGACACCGCTGATATCCTTATCGTTGACCATGCCGAATACGATATGAATCTCTTGCCCGGATTCCCGGTGGATATAGTTAAGCTGCTCACTGATATATTTGATTCCGTCGACATTGTGTCCGGTGTCACAGATAATGTCGGGATAGCTGTGCACTTTCTGCCAGCGCCCCATCAGTCCGGTGAGCTTACATACGTTTGCAAAGCCGGTGTAGTAGTCTTGATGTCTGATGCGGTAGTTCTTCTGCCGGGTTAGTATCGTAAGAGCTGTCAGGATTGTGAGCGTGTTCTCGAATTGGCAGAGGCCGCTCAGTTCCGTATAAAGCCCGATAGGAAAGTCACGAGTGGCGATTCTAATACAATCTTTTCTTTTGTCGAGTATTTGGTCCATCGCACGCATACTGTCTTCCGGAGTTAGTATGAGCATCGTTTCCCGGAACGCGTTTGCCCTTTCTTCTTCTGACTGATTGTCGAGCAATTCAATCGTCTCATACATTTCCTGTATTGCGTCGTCCACTTTTATTCTCTCTTTTTGCAACTCCGGATAAGAAACCATCGCCATTTTGTAGAGCGGGTCAAATTCCTGCGCATATACGATGGGCGCATTCTTTTCTTTGGCTTTCATGGTGAACACACGTCTCACCGCTCCTTTGGCTCTACCGATAACGACCGGAACACCTTCTTTGATGATACCTGCCTTCTCTTTGGCAATCTTTGTCAGTGTGTCACCCAGGTATTGGGTGTGGTCAAGACCGATATTGGTGATGACGGACAAATCCGGATGGATGATGTTCGTGCAGTCCAGTCTCCCGCCCATACCTACTTCGATTACCGCCACGTCCACTTTCTGATCGGCAAAATAGCGGAACGCCATGGCAGTGGTCAGTTCAAAAAAAGAAGGGTGCAGCGGCTCGAAGAAAGCGCGGTGCTCTTCTACGAAATTGACTACATACTCTTCAGGTATCATCTCTCCATTAATGCGGATGCGTTCGCGGAAATCAATCAGGTGAGGGGAAGTGAATAATCCGACCCGGTAGCCGGCGCACTGCAATACTGCCGCGATAGTATGTGAGCAAGAACCTTTTCCGTTTGTTCCTGCGATATGTATCGTTTTGAATTGTTGATGAGGATGCCCGAAATGTTCGTCCAATTTGTGTGTTGTCTCTAACCCCGGCTTATATGCTTTGCTTCCTATTTGTTGAAACATAGGCACACTTTCATATAAGTACTTTAAAGTGTTCTGATAATCCATGTTTTATAAAATTTAACTCAAGGCAATCTTTATTGCCCGCTAATTTGTTTATCTTTAGAACCGTCAATCCTACGATATATGCGGGGTTGACGATTTGAGATTGCAAATATCAACATTTAAATCTAAGAAATCATGGGAACTAAGAAAAATTTTGTACTAGACACAAATGTTATTCTTCACGACAGTAATTGCTTGAAGAATTTCCAGGAAAATGATATCTATCTCCCTCTTGTCGTACTCGAAGAACTGGATAAGTTCAAGAAAGGGAACGAGCAGATTAATTTCAATGCCCGTGAGTTTGTACGCGAACTGGATGTGCTGACCAGCGACGAACTTTTCACTGACGGAGTGAAATTGGGCGAAGGCTTGGGACGTCTGTTCGTGGTGACCAGTAAGGTGGAAGCTACCAAAGTGTGGGACTCTTTCCCTATCAAGAAACCCGACCATCTGATTCTGGCGGCGACTGAGTATCTGACGACCAAATATCCGGATGTGAAGTGTATCCTGGTGACTAAGGATGTGAACCTGCGCATGAAAGCCCGTTCCATCGGCCTGCTTTGCGAAGATTATATCACGGATAAGGTAGCCAATGTGGATATCTTTGAAAAGTCTAATGAAATCTTTGAAAATGTAGACCCGGCATTGATCGACCGTATCTATTCTTCTAAAGAAGGTATCGACTTGAGCGAGTTTGACTTTAAAGACCTGATTCATCCTAATGAATGTTTCGTGTTGAAGAGCGACCGGAATAGTGTACTGGCACGTTACAATCCTTTCACTCATTCTATCTGCCGGGTGATGAAAGGCAAAAACTATGGAATCGAACCTCGTAACGCCGAACAGAGCTTTGCTTTTGAGATTCTGAACGACCCGAACATCAAACTGGTGGCACTGACCGGAAAGGCGGGGACAGGTAAGACATTGCTGGCTTTGGCAGCCGCTTTGGGCAAGTTGACTGACTATAAGCAGATTTTGCTGGCACGTCCTATTGTTGCTCTTTCTAACAAGGACATCGGTTTCCTGCCGGGAGATGCACAGGAAAAGGTTGCTCCTTATATGCAACCGTTGTTTGACAACCTGAATGTGATTAAGCGTCAGTTTGCCGCTAGTTCTACGGAAGTGAAGCGTATCGAAGATATGCAGAAAAGCGAGCAACTGGTGATTGAGGCACTGGCATTTATCCGTGGACGTAGCTTGAGCGAAATGTATTGCATTATCGACGAAGCGCAGAACCTGACTCCGAATGAAATAAAAACAATCATCACCCGTGCAGGCGAAGGTACGAAGATGGTGTTTACGGGGGATATTCAGCAGATTGACCAACCGTATCTGGATAGTCAGTCCAATGGCCTGGTATATATGATTGACCGCATGAAGGACCAGAATCTCTTTGCGCACGTCAACCTGTTGAAGGGTGAACGAAGCGAGTTGAGTGAGTTGGCTAGTAACTTGATGTAATAACGAAAAATAAAATAGGCACGGATTACACGGATTTCACGGTTTTTCCAATTATCTTAAACCGCGTAATCTGTGTAATCCGTGCCTGATTTTTGCCTTTTACTTTTTCTCTTATTCTTTCTTCCCGAAATATTTCAAGAATTGCGTACGTTCGAAGGTATTGATACCTTTCACATCCTTCGTATTCAGTTTGCCTTTGAACTGGGCAATGCTGTTGAAACCTTTTCGTGCCATCCATGCGGAGAGGAAGCGTGTCGCTTCTCCGATGAATGCGTTGGTGTTCAGGTAGACAGCGCTACATACTTCTACGGCCGATGCGCCGGCAAGAATCGCTTTTACTACTGATTCTGCATTGGCAACACCACCAGATGCCGCATAGTCGATTTTGTCTACTGCGGCCGACGCAATTCCAATCCAGCGAAGCGGAGTGGCGAGGTCGGAAGCATTGCTGAATACTTCACCGGAGATGTGCTCCAGTTTCTCGATATTGATGTCCGGCTGATAGAAACGGTTGAAGAGGACAACTGCTGCCGCACCGTTAGCGTAGAGCTGGTCGATCAGTGCTACGGGATTCGTCAGGTTGTCACCCAGTTTCATGATAACCGGAATACTGATTGTCTTTTTGATGTGGCGGAGAATATCAATGTGACGTTGCTCAAAAGAACCATACGCATATTGTACGTCCGACTGCAACGCAAGGATATTGATTTCCAATGCGTCGGCACCGGCTTCTTCGATTTGCTTGGCAAAGTCCACCCATTCGGAATCAGAGTAGCAGTTGATACTGGCAATGATAGGAATAGGACAAACCTTCTTGCTTTCCTTAATCAAACTCAGGTATTCGGACAACTTGTGTTCACGGATATACTCTTCCAGATAATCGCTGCCTTCAGCAGAGAAAGCCGGATCACGCAGTTGTTCTGCTTCCAGCATAATCTGTTCTTCGAACAGTGATTTCAGGACGATAGCGCCGGCACCTTCTTCGGCCAGCTTTTTATTTTTGCCGACACTGTTGGTCAGTCCCGAGCTACTGATAATGATAGGGTTTCTGAGAGAAAGCCCTGCGAAAGTAGTTTTTAAATCGGTCATGGTCATAATGATTGGTTAAATATTATAATTGCGTTCTCCGAAAATCTTGCTTCCCACCCGTACCAAGGTACTTCCTGCGGCAATTGCTTCGTGATAGTCGTGTGACATTCCCATCGACAACTCCCGGAAATCATCCGAGCCGGCGAACCAAGTTTCTTTGAGCTCATTAAAGAGCCTATCAAGTAAACAGAATTCCCGGTTGATTTGTTCAATATTATCGGTGTTGCTAGCCATTCCCATCAACCCGCAGATGCGCACGTGGGTCAGTTCTTTCCATTCTCCGGCGTTCAGCATCTCCTTGCATTCTGCAGGGCTGAAACCGAATTTTGTCTCTTCCTGCGCTACGTGTATCTGTAACAGGCAGTTTACGGCGCGTCCTGCTTTGACAGCTTGCTTGTTGACTTCTGTCAGTAATTTGTAAGTGTCAATTCCATGTATCATAGCTACGTATGGTATCATGTACTTGATTTTGTTACTTTGCAGGTGTCCGATAAAATGCCATTCGATGTCTTTGGGCAAACTTTCGTATTTAGCTGTCATTTCCTGCACTTTGCTTTCTCCAAAAATACGCTGTCCCGCCTGATATGCTTCTTCTATCGCTTCATTGGGATGGAACTTTGAGACAGCAACCAGCCGGACTCCTTGGGGGAGTTCGGCCAGCACTTGCTTTAAATTGTCAGCAATACTCATTGTCACTTATGCTTTTGACGGATCAAACTCCGGTTTGTCATTCGGGCCGGCACTGTATGGATAAACGTCCATTAACGGCGTCTCGGACACCATGCCGATTTGATAATCCGCCATTGTTCCCTTCATGCCTTCGTCCAGTTTCTTCACTGCGTCACGCAAGTCGGCAGCCTGTACCAATACTTGTGTGGAAGTCTTTTTCTCCGCACCGCTTTTTTCATCCAGCGTGATGAAAATAAGTTTGCATTTGAACCAGCGGTCGGCACTTTCTTCGTCGCTGGGAAAAAGTTCGCTATAATTGGCACGTTTGATGTCAGAAACGGTAAACTCTCCGGTCATAAACGGAGTCATTTCTTCGATGATGCGTGCTTCGGCTTCTGTAAAGCTAAGCGCGTCAACGAGATAAGGTTCGGTTACTTTTTTTTGCATTCCGTTCTCCATTACTTTCTCATAACGGATTTTACATTCAAACCATGTATGCATTGCCATAATTTTCTTCCTTTTAAATTAATTGATTTATGTAAATTGCCTACAAAGATAAACAAAATACCAAAGTAAGTGCCGAAAGCTTTTTATTTTCTTTTATGCAGATTTTTTAGTTCAAATGAAAGCATGATGCGGAAAAGTCCGATAATGAGGAAAGTAAAAGAAATCATGTACACTGCGTAGAGTGCTCCGACGGCAGGTTGCCACAATATCAATAGCGAGCAGAGGATGGCGAGGATACCGAAAGCCATATACCAGCCCCAGTCGCGGGTTCCGTAACGTTTCAGGTCGATGGAATAGCCGGTAGAGGAGAAGCCGCGGAACATCAGCCAGAAGGCTATGATGAACGGAATAACTTCCATGCTGACTAGCGGATAGGCAACCAGGTAGATACCCAGGACGAGGTCAATCAATCCGCCTACGACATACCATCCCCAACTGGGTACACCTTTCTTATTACTAAGGGCAAAGATGATTTCCAGGATACCGCTTATCAGCATGGATACGCTGAAAACGATGCTGAGAGCTACATAACTGCTCAAGGGGGAGAACATGAGCCAAAGGGCTACAATAACATATACAATACCTAAAAGAAGGGAAGTCCACCAGTTTTTTACCGAGTGTTGAATCTCATTAAATACAGTTTCCATACATTTTATTTTTTAAGTTGATTACTAGGGTGATTTCGTTGTGGAATAACAAACTGCATTTAGAAATGTTTCTCCGTGAACATTTTTTTGGTAATAGTTGTTTTCTATATAAAGTAAATTTTAAATATAAAAGCATTATGGCAACAACAAATTTCAAAGGACAACCGGTGAAACTGATCGGTGAATTTATACAAGTAGGTAAAGTCGCTCCTGACTTCGAATTGGTAAAAACAGATTTATCTTCTTTCTCTCTGAAAGACTTGAATGGTAAAAATGTGATTTTGAATATTTTCCCGAGTCTGGATACAAGCGTATGCGCTACGTCTGTACGTAAGTTTAATAAGATGGCTGCCGGCATGAAGGATACAGTCGTATTGGCTATCTCTAAAGACCTTCCGTTTGCACACGCTCGTTTCTGTACGACCGAAGGCATCGAGAACGTGGTTCCATTGTCGGATTTCCGCTTCTCTGATTTTGATGAAAGTTACGGTGTACGTATGGCGGACGGCCCATTGGCGGGACTTTTGGCACGTGCGGTAGTCGTAATCGGTAAAGATGGTAAAGTGGCTTATACGGAGCTTGTTCCTGAAATTACACAGGAGCCTGACTATGACAAGGCACTCGCAGCGATAAAATAATATAAGTATTAAGTATAAAATAATAATTGCGGCTGACAAGTGATTGCGGCTGATACTTATCTAAAGATTTTGACCTAATGAGAACTGGTAATGAGTTTGGTATTTCGCCAGACTTATGTTCTTGTTAGGTTGTGTTTTTTTCTACACTAAACCTCGACTATCATGAACAAAATGAAAACTCTATTCATCGCCCTGTTATGTACGGGCGCTGGAACTCTTTCGGCGCAGACTGCCGATAGTACACAAACTTCTCCCTGGACAAAAGAAGGGTTTGCCGGACTGAAACTGACACAGGTCAGTCTCACCAATTGGGCTGCCGGTGGTGACAACTCCGTTGCTTTTGACTTGCAAGGTACTTATCAGATTAATTATAAGAAAGGAAAGCATTTGTGGAACAATCGTATCGAATTGGCCTATGGATTGAATAAGACCGGCGATCAAGGTACAAGAAAGGCAAATGATAAAATCTATCTGAATACGAATTATGGTTATTCCATTGCCAAGAACTGGTATGCCAGCGCATTCGCCACTTTTCAGACCCAGTTCTCTCCGGGATATGACTATTCGGTCAATAAGGATGTTTCTATCTCCGAATTTATGTCTCCGGGTTATCTGACTACGGGTTTGGGATTCACGTATGATCCGGGCAAGATATTTACGGTCGTATTGTCTCCTGCTTCCTGGCGTGGCACATTTGTCCTGAATGACCGTCTCTCTGACGAAGGAGCTTACGGAGTTGATCCCGGCAAGCACTTGCTGTCCAGTTTCGGAGCGAACCTGAAAGGGGAAGTGAAATATGAATTCTTGAAAAATATGACTGTATATTCACGTCTGGACTTATATTCCGATTATTTGCATAAACCTCTGAATATAGATGTCAACTGGGAAGTGCAAGTGAATATGATTATCAATAAGTGGTTCTCAACTACATTGACCACTAACCTGATGTATGATGATGATGTGAAGATTACGCAAAAGGACGGTACGAAAGGTGCACGCGTACAGTTCAAGGAAATATTGGGAGTGGGAGTACAATTCAACTTCTAAAATTAAAGAGAAGATTCAGGCACGGATTTCACGGATTACACGGTTTTAATAAAATATATCATTAAACAACCGCGTTAATCCGTGAAATCCGTGCCTAAAATATATTACTTCTTCTTCATCCCCTTATAAATGAGGAATGCAACGACAAATACGGCGATGGCAATAAAGACATAGCCTATTTCGTGGCTGTATTCCGTCACTTTAGCTATAAGCTGTGCTTCGCTTTCGATGCCGGGAACTTTAGCCAGGTGGTAACCGATAATAGCTAAGATAGTATTCCATAATCCGGCTCCCAAAGTGGTATATATCAGGAATGTATGCAATTTCATCTGAGCCAGTCCGGCAGGAATTGAAATCAATTGGCGGACAGCGGGAATCAAACGGCCGATAAAGGTGGACAATGCGCCGTGTTTGTCGAAATAAATTTCGGCATTGCGTACTTTCTCTTCATCAATCAGGCACATATGACCGATACGGCTATTGGCAAATTTGTAGATGATGGGACGTCCCAGCCATTTAGCCAGGTAATAGTTGATTAACGCTCCGATATTTGCCCCGATAGTAGCGAATAAAACTACCAGATAAATATTAAGCTCGTCGTTGACTGCAGCTTTGTAGGCTGCCGGCGGGATGACCACTTCCGAAGGGAAAGGTATAAAAGAACTTTCGATGGTCATTAATAAGGTGATAGTCCAATAATTTAAATGATCCAGACACCACTGGATAAAAGCTACTGATTCCATGTTTTTTAGGGATAGAGTTTATTTAATTGATTGATTATTTTCCTTTCTTTTTATTCTCTTTTTTCATGCGCTTCAATACCTCCTTGAGTGTCTTTTCATCTTCCTCCCTATGATTGGGACTGGCAAGCAAGTCCTCGATGACGTCCAATCCGAGCGGGCTCTTACATTCACTGTTGTATTTGAAGAAATTTTCTATTTCGTTGCTCATGAGACAGAGAACACTTAGCTTTTCCGTCACTAATTCATACTTCGGGTCGAGCTTGTAGGCCATCTCGTAGTATTCTTTCGCTTCATACAGATAGTCGTTTTCCGAATAGGTGGAAGCAACCATATAACACATTTCCACACCGGGATTAAGTTCTATAGCCTGTTGGAAAGCTTCGGATGCCAGGTCTTCCATTTCTTCCGCCAGATATACTTTTCCGTCCGTCAGGTAGATAAGTCCTTCGTCGGGGCCTAGCTTCTTGGCTTTGTCGCAGAGCTGATGCGCTTCTTCATATCTTTGCAGATGGGAGAGGGCAAAGGCTTTACTGGTATATGTGTCTATCAACAATATAGAGTCTCTGTCTCCTTCCTTTTCAAAGCAGTCGATTACCTTTGTATAATAATCGTCGGCTTTCTGCCAATCTTCTTTATTGGCGTAGGACAATCCCATGAACATATAGCCCAGTTCGGGGGGGATTGACTTGTAATTAATAGCCTTCCCGTAATTCTCGATGGCTTCATCCGAATTGTTCAGATAGAAAAAACTATGTGCCTTGTAGGCATAGGCTTCTCCGTAATTTTCGTCGGCTGCCAGTGCGAAATCACAAGCTTCGATGGTCTTGTCTACATTCTCTTCGATAAAGTGGCATTTTGCCAGTCCCATCCAGTAGGATGCATTGTAAGGAGCTTTGTCAATCAGTTTGTTGTAAGCTTCGATTGCGACTTCCGTCTGGTGAGTGGCGAATAGATAATCAGCGGTAAGAGCCAGGTAATCCTGTTCGTCGGCATATCGTGATTTTCCTCTTTCCAGCCATTCTTTGGCATTTTCAGGATAACCCAAATCCAGGAAAAGATATACAATATCGGTGATGGTGACAAGGTCGTCGGCATCTTCTATTGAGTTCAGAAGCTCCTGGGCTTCTTCCAGTTTCCCTTCGTTCAGCAGTAGTTCGGCTTTCAGCATCTTCACGTCAGGTTCGTATTCTTCGGTGATGGCGGCGGCTACTGTCTTTGCTTTTTGCAGTTTTTGGGTGTCCAGGTAAAGATAAGCCTGTTCTATCAGCAAGTCTGTGCTTCCGGGGTGCAGATGAAGTCCGTAACTGATGACTTCCTGCGCTTCGGCAAATTTTCGTTCGGTGGCATACCAGTCGGCAATGTCAGCCAGTTGATCTCCGTCCAGGTAGATTTGTCGATCCTCGGCTTTGGCAGCTTCGTAGTTTGTGATTAGCTCGACTAGTTCTTTTTTTGCGGACGGTGAATTTTTTCTACCCATTTTTATTTTATCGTTTTTTTGATTGCTAAGATGGGGCTGTTGCAAAAGTGTTCATTCTCTCTTTTGTCACAGCCCCATTTTATAAAGTCAAGCCGGTTGGCCTGTTTATTTATTAATCTTGCCCCACGTATCTTTCAAGCCTACTGTGCGGTTGAAGACCATTTTTTCAGGGGTAGAGTCTTTATCTATATTAAAATAACCGATTCGTTGGAACTGCAAGTAGGAGAGTGGCGGCAAGGTTGCTGCGAACTTCTCTATGTAGCAGTCGGGCAATACTTTCAGTGAATCGGGGTTTATAATTTCCTTCATGGCTTCGAGGGCTTCGCAATTCTTGGCTTCGCGGATAGCGGCCATTTCGTCGCGCGGGTTCTCTACTTTCCACAGGCGGTCGTACAGTCGTACTTCTGCTTGCAAACAATGGTCGCAGCTTACCCAGTGCAATGTACCTTTCACTTTGCGGTTGGCATCCGGCATACCGCTGCGGGTATTGGGGTCGTATTCGCAATATACTTCTGTAATCACGCCGTTCTCGTCTTTCTTGCAGCCTGTGCATTTCACGATATAGGCATTTTTCAGACGTACTTCCTGTCCCGGTGTCATACGGAAGAATTTCTTCGGAGCATCTTCCATGAAGTCCTCACGTTCCATCCACAATTCGCGGCTGAACTCGATAAGGTGGCTTCCTGCTTCCGGATCTTCCGGATTGTTGATGGCTTCCAGTTCTTCTACCTGTCCTTCGGGGTAGTTCGTGATGATGAGCTTCACAGGATTAACGACGGCCGATACGCGGATAGCGCGGCTGTTCAGGTCGTCACGGAGAGAGCTTTCAAGCAGGGCAATGTCATTCAGCGCGTCATAGGTAGTATAACCGATTTTGTCGATGAACTTATGGATGGCTTCCGGCGAATAACCGCGACGGCGGAAACCGCAGATTGTCGGCATACGGGGGTCGTCCCATCCGTTCACCAGGCCTTCTTTTACCAGAGTCAGCAAGTTACGTTTACTCATCAGCGTATAGCTCAGGTTCAGTTTGTTGAACTCAGTCTGGCGGGGACGGTTGTCGTTCAGATCTTTACCTTCTTTCAGCCAGTCGATGAAGAGGTCGTACAACGGACGGTGTACCACAAATTCGAGGGTACACAGTGAATGGGTCACTCCTTCGAAGAAGTCACTCTGTCCGTGGGCGAAGTCATACATCGGATAGGCTTTCCACGTGGTGCCCGTACGGTGGTGAGGATGCTTCACTACACGATAGATAATCGGGTCGCGGAAGTGCATGTTCGGGTTTGCCATGTCAATCTTGGCACGGAGCACCATAGCGCCTTCTTCAATCTCACCGCTGTTCATCTTCTTGAAAAGCTCAAGGCTCTCTTCGATAGGGCGGTTGCGGTAAGGGCTTTCCACACCTGCCTGGGTAGGAGTGCCTTTTTGCTGCGCAATCAGTTCGGAACTCTGTTCGTCGATATATGCTTTTCCTTCCTCTATCAGGCGGATAGCGAAGTCCCATAATTGCTGGAAATAATCGGAAGCGTAGTATTCATTGCCCCAATGGTAGCCTAACCACTGGATATCCTCTTTGATGGCTTCTACATATTCCACATCTTCCTTGGTAGGGTTTGTGTCGTCGAAACGAAGGTTGCATACACCGCCATGTTTTTCTGCGATGCCGAAGTCAAGGCAAATAGCTTTGGCATGGCCGATGTGAAGGTATCCGTTAGGTTCGGGCGGGAAACGTGTCTGCACTTTTCCACCGTTTTTACCTTCTTTCAAGTCTTTTTCTACTGCCTGCTCTATAAAGTTCAGGCTTTTCTTTTCACCTGCTACTTCTTCGTTTTTAATATCTGTCATAACGATTTATGTTAATACATGATTCAGGCTACAAAAGTAGGACATTTTTTTTATTTAACCGGAATATAACCGCTCTTTTTTATAATGTCCTGCCCGTCGGGTGAAAGAATGTATTGAATCAGGGGATCGACTTGTTCTTTGTTTTTTACATTGTAATAGTAGTAAAGCGGGCGCACGATGGGGTAGGTCTTGTTGGTGGCGTTCTCTACTGTGGGCGTGGCGTAGTGGCTGCCGTCATAGGATACGGAGAGCGTCTTGACGCGGGGAGATACGTATGCCAACCCGACGTAACCGATGGCTCCTTTGGTCTGGCTGACAGATTGGATAATGGCACCCGTTGCCGGCATGGAAAGGCTGCTCGCCATGTAGTTCTTGTTTTTCAGGACACTCTCTTTGAAAAATTCATAAGTACCGGAAGAGGTTTCGCGGGAGTAAACCACTATCTTGCGGTCGTCTCCGCCCACTTGCTTCCAGTTGGTTATCTTTCCGCGGAAGATGTCTTCCAGTTGCTGGCGGGTGAGTTGCTTCACCGGGTTGGAAGGGTGTACCACTACGGCGAGGGCGTCGTAGGCTACAATCACTTCGTCCACTTCTTCTCCTGCCGCTTTGATTTTCATTTTTTCGCTGAATTTTATCGGGCGTGAAGCCATTGCGATATCCGTAGTGTTATCCATCAGGGCGGAGATGCCGACACCGGTTCCGCCACCGGTGACCGTGACACGGGCATCGGGCTGTTGGTTCATAAACCGTTCTGCTGTCTGCTGGGCGACAGGCAGTACCGTGTCACTGCCTTTGATACGTTGCGCACTGGCACTGAGCGCGAACAGCGAAAGGGCTATCAATAAGTTTCTTCTTATTTTCATAATGATTCTTTGTTTATTACTGGTGCAAATAAAGCAATCGGATATTACATTTCTGTTTCATGTGGCGGGGAAATATTACTTGTAATACAAATGTAACAGGATTGAAACATTTCCTTCAAACGTTAGTCACACCCCCTTAATAAGGAGATGCTTTCTTTGCATCAGAAATCAAGAGGTATGAAAAAGGTTTTAGAAAGGATTATAGAAGGAGTTTTGACTTGTAGCGGCTTCGTAACGAGTATTACTATTTTGCTGATTGTACTTTTCCTGTTTACAGAGGCTTTCGGATTATTCAAGAGCAAGGTAATCGAGGAAGGGTATGTGTTGGCGTTGAATAAAACAAATAAGGTAAGCGTATTGAGCCCTGAACAGATAAAGGATGTTTTCGACGAGGAGATAACGAACTGGAAAGAACTCGGTGGGGATGATCTTCCTATCCGGGTATTCCGTTTGGAGGATATTACGCAGTATTATACGGAAGAAGAACTCGGTGCTGCTTATGAGTATGCAGGGGATAAAATCACGGAACTGGTAGAGAAAACGCCCGGTATCGTGGCGTTCGTACCGCAGAAATTCATTGTCCATCCGGATGCGGTGCATTTCATAGAGGACAATACGATTTCCGTGAAAGATGTGTTTGCGGGTGCAGAATGGTTTCCGACGGCTACTCCGGCGGCGCAATTCGGCTTTCTGCCCTTGATTACCGGTACGTTATGGGTGAGTTTGTTCGCCATTCTTTTTGCTTTGCCGTTCGGGCTGTCGGTTTCTATCTATATGTCCGAAGTGGCAAACCCGAAAGTGCGGAACTGGCTGAAACCTATTATCGAATTGTTGAGCGGTATTCCTTCCGTAGTCTATGGCTTTTTCGGGCTGATTGTCATTGTGCCGATGATTCAGAATGTTTTTAATCTTTCGGTAGGGGAGAGCGGGCTGGCGGGTAGTATCGTGCTGGCCATTATGGCGCTGCCTACCATTATAACGGTGACGGAAGATGCGATGAGAAACTGCCCTCGTTCCATGCGGGAAGCGAGCCTGGCGCTGGGAGCTACGCAATGGCAGACGATTTATAAGGTGGTGATTCCGTATTCCATATCGGGCATTACTTCGGGCGTGGTGCTCGGCATCGGACGTGCTATCGGTGAGACGATGGCGGTATTGATGGTGACGGGTAACGCGGCTGTGATTCCGACAACGATTCTCGAACCGTTGCGCACCATTCCGGCTACTATCGCGGCGGAGTTGGGAGAAGCACCGGCGGGTGGTCCTCATTATCAGGCTTTGTTCCTGCTGGGTGTCGTTCTGTTCTTCATTACATTGATTATCAACTTTAGCGTGGAGTATATTTCCTCTAAAGGATTAAAACGTAGCAAATAACATGGAAATAAGAAGTAATAATAAGGCTAAGCACCGTTCGCAGAAGATTGCTTTCGGAATATTCCGACTGTTGAGTCTTTGTATCGTGCTGATATTGTTCGCGATTCTGGGCTTCATCATTTATAAGGGGAGCGGCGCTATCAGTTGGGAGTTTCTCACATCGTCTCCTACGGACGGGATGACAGGGGGCGGCATCTGGCCGGCTATCGTCGGAACTTTCTATCTGATGACGGGCAGTGCGCTGTTTGCTTTCCCGATAGGGGTGATGAGTGGGATTTATATGAATGAATATGCGCCGAAGGGGAAGTTGGTACGCTTTATACGGGTGATGACCAACAATCTGAGCGGTATCCCTTCTATCGTGTTCGGTTTGTTCGGTATGGCGTTGTTTGTCAATTATATGGGTTTGGGAGATAGTATCCTTGCCGGTTCTTTGACATTAGGTTTGCTTTGCGTACCTTTGGTCATCCGGACCACGGAAGAAGCGTTGAAAGCTATTCCCGACAGTATGCGTGAAGGCAGCCGCGCGTTGGGAGCGACGAAGTTGCAGACTATCTGGCACGTGATTCTGCCGATGGGAATGCCGAATATTATCACAGGGCTGATTCTGGCATTGGGACGTGTCTCGGGTGAGACGGCTCCGATTCTGTTTACTTGTGCCGCATACTTCCTGCCGCAGTTGCCGACCAGTATCCTGGATCAGTGTATGGCGTTGCCTTACCACTTGTATGTGATTTCTACGAGTGGGACGGATATGGAAGCGCAGTTGCCGTTGGCTTACGGTACGGCATTGGTGCTGATTGTGATTATCCTGCTGGTGAATCTGCTGGCAAATGCATTGAGAAAATATTTTGAGAGAAGAGTAAAAACGAACTAAATTAGTATATGGATACAGTGAAAATAGATACGCGTGATGTGAACTTCTGGTATGGTAATTTCCATGCGTTGAAGGGCATCAGTATGCAGATTGAAGAGAAGTCGGTCGTTGCTTTTATCGGTCCTTCCGGTTGCGGAAAGTCTACCTTTCTCCGGCTTTTCAACCGCATGAACGATTTGATTCCCGATATCCGCATGGAAGGGGAAATCCGTATCGACGGACAGAATATCTATGCGAAGGGCGTGGAAGTGGATGAGTTGCGCAAGAATGTGGGAATGGTGTTCCAGCGTCCTAACCCTTTCCCGAAAAGCATTTTCGAGAATGTGGCCTACGGACTTCGGGTGAATGGGGTAAAAGATAATGCTTTCATCCGCCAGCGTGTGGAAGAAACATTGAAAGGTGCGGCTTTGTGGGATGAAGTGAAGGATAAGTTGAAGGAATCGGCTTATGCACTCTCCGGCGGGCAGCAGCAGCGTCTTTGCATTGCCCGTGCGATGGCGGTATCTCCTTCGGTATTGTTGATGGACGAGCCTGCGTCTGCGCTCGACCCGATTTCTACGGCAAAGGTAGAGGAACTGATTCATGAACTGAAAAAGGACTATACGATTGTCATCGTCACGCACAATATGCAGCAGGCAGCTCGTGTCAGCGACAAGACGGCTTTCTTTTATCTGGGTGAAATGGTGGAGTTCGACCAAACGAAAAAGATATTCACCAACCCGGAGAAAGAGGCTACTCAGAATTACATTACGGGACGCTTTGGATAATATATAGGCACGGATTTCACGGATTACGCTGTTGCTTTATGCAATCATAATTCTAAGAACCGTGTAATCCGTGTAATCCGTGCCTGAAAATGTAGTAAACAGAATATTAATCATTTATATAAAATAGACTATGGTAAAGTTTATAGAATCGGAACTCATCCTGTTGAAGAAGGAAGTGGATGAAATGTGGACATTGGTGTACAATCAGCTTGACCGTGCCGGAGAGGCTGTGCTGACGCTTGACAAGGAACTGGCTCAACAGGTGATGGTTCGTGAACGCAGGGTGAATGCTTTCGAGTTGAAGATAGACAGTGACGTGGAAGATATTATTGCCTTATATAATCCGGTGGCAATCGACCTTCGTTTTGTGTTGGCGATGCTGAAGATTAACACGAATCTGGAGCGTTTGGGTGACTTTGCAGAGGGAATCGCTCGTTTTGTGATTCGCTGTAAGGAGCCGGTGCTCGACGCGGAGCTGATGAACCGCCTTCGTTTGGCGGAAATGCAGGCAGAGGTATTGTCGATGCTCGAACTGGCGAAGCGTGCCTTGAATGAGGAGAGCATCGAACTGGCAGCGGGTGTATTTGCTAAAGATAATCTCTTGGACGAAATCAATGCGGAAGCCACCGGAATCCTGGCGAACTATATCATTGAGCATCCGGAGACTGCGCTTACCTGCGTCGACCTGGTCAGTGTATTCCGTAAGTTGGAACGCTCAGGCGACCACATCACGAATATAGCCGAAGAGATCGTCTTTTTCGTTGATGCAAAGGTCTTGAAGCATCGTGGAAAAACAGAGGAACACTATCCCGAGAAATAAATATTTGCATATTTTTAAACAGAAATTAGTGCTCCTTAGAAATTTGTCTTATATTTGTCTCCTGTAACGGACAGGTTACGGGTGTTCTTGCTCAAATGATAATAAATCCAAAGAAATTTCAAAAAGATGTTATATGACATGTTTTATAATTTGGATAATATCGGTAAAAGCACCTATATTTGCACCGTTATCCTGAAAACAATCTTTTTACCTTAAAAAAAAACTAATACCTATTGAAAACTGAAAAATGGAGCTTTGTGAAAAGCCCCATTTTTTTTTGCTCATATTTTCTTTCCTGCCAGCTTATTTGTATCTTTGAGCCCTATATAAAAGAGAGTTTTTTAATCGTAAATTGTAAATCGTAAAATCGTAAATAACATTATGTTTTCCGGAATCGTAGAAGAATATGCTACCTTGGTAGCACTGGTGAAAGACCAGGAGAATATACACTTTACATTTAAGTGTTCGTTTGTGAATGAGTTGAAAATCGATCAGAGTATTTCTCATAACGGCGTATGTCTGACAGTAGTGAGCATGACGGATGAAACGTATACGGTGACTGCCATGAAGGAGACGCTGGAGCGTTCCAACCTGGGGCTGCTGAAGGTGGGAGATAAGGTGAACGTAGAGCGTAGCATGATGATGAACGGTCGCCTGGACGGTCATATCGTGCAGGGACATGTAGATCAGACAGCGACCTGCATTGATATCAAGGATGCGGAAGGAAGCTGGTACTTCACTTTCCAATATGCGTGCGACAAGGAGATGGCGAAACGCGGATATATCACTGTGGATAAAGGTTCGGTGACGGTGAACGGTGTCAGCCTGACGGTTTGTAATCCTACGGATGATACTTTCCAGGTGGCTATCATTCCTTATACTTATGAGCATACCAACTTCCATACTTTTGAGATTGGCAGTGTGGTGAATATCGAGTTTGATATTATAGGTAAGTATATCAGCAGGATGATTCAATATAAGTAAGATGGAATATAGCGATTTCCTGCAATTGGTGCTTTCACGTCAGAGTGACCGGGCGTATGATAAGGAACGTCCTGTGGAAGCTGACAAACTGGAACGGATTTTAGAGGCGGGGCGTATGGCTCCTTCTGCCTGTAATGCGCAGCCGTGGAAGTTTGTGGTAATAACCGACCCTGAACTGGCTTTGAAGATTGGCAAAGCGGCGGCAGGACTGGGAATGAACAAGTTTGCCAAGGATGCTCCCGTGCATATTCTGGTTGTGGAAGAATCGGCTAATATCACTTCTTTGCTGGGTGGGAAAGTGAAGGATAAGCATTTTCCGTTGATTGATGTTGGAATTGCCGCTGCCCATATCACGTTGGCTGCTGAAAGTGAAGGCTTGGGATCGTGTATGCTAGGCTGGTTTGACGAAAAAGAAATGAAGCGGCTGGCGGGGATTCCTGCTTCCAAACGTGTATTGCTGGATATTACGATAGGCTATCCGGTGAAGGAGAAGCGCAAGAAGATGAGGAAGCCGAAAGAGAAAGTGGTTTCTTATAATCGTTATTGATTCCGGGAAGTAAATATTTCCAACTTACAGAATAGGGATATAATAGAAGGCATCGTTGGTTTAAAAGGAAAGAGCCGTTCCTTTAAAACCAACGATGCCTTTCTTTTAAAGGAACGACCTGTTTCATTTAAACCAAAAATGAGTATATTAAGTCGTTGATAGATAGATTATTATAAAAGCCCCATGAGCGGGGCTTTTATAATAATATGTTTACTTCTTTTTTGACAGTTCTTTCAGCAGATGGTCTACTGCTGCTTTCAGTTGGGCATCTTCACCTTTCAGGCTCGCTCCGGGTTCGTTGTAGACAAGAATGTCGGGTTGCAAAGTCTGGTTTTCCAGATATTTTCCCTGCATATCCATGCAGCCTACTTGCGGAATACCGAATACGATAGACGGATCTATCTGACGTTCCCACCATACGGCTGTCATCGTTCCGGCAACGGGAGTACCTATCAGCTTGCCGATACCTAATGTCTTATATACATACGGTGTGCCGTGGGCGTTGCTGTAATTGTCTTCGCAAGCCAGCATGCATGAAGGCTTCAACCATTTGTTGAACGGGTCGCTGCCGATGTATTGTCCGCGTGGAACGAAACGCTGGTATTCTTTTCCACTAAGCAGGGTTACGACATCGTCGTGTAGCCATCCGCCACCATTATGACGGGTATCTACGATAACCGCTTCTTTATTGCGATAACGTCCCAACAGTTCGGAATACATCTTACGGAAGCTCGGACTATCCATACCTTTAATATGTACATAGGCGATGCGTCCGCCGGAAAGCTCTTCCACCTTTTGCGCGCAACGTTTCACCCAACGCTTGTAAAGCAATTCGCTCTGAGTGCCGTAACTGATGGCTTTCACTGTCTCTTCAAAACGTTTCTTGGTAGCAGGGTCATATACGGTAAGTATAACTTTGCGTCCTACTTTGCCTTCAAATAACGGGAAATAATCCGCATTGGCTTCAATGGTTTGTCCGTCTACTTTTTCGATGATGCATCCTGCTTTTACATCTGTCTTTTTCTGAGTAAAAGGACTCTGAGCCAGAATCTCTTTGATTTTCAGCCCTGCACCATCGTATGATTCGTCATAAAATACGCCTAGTGAAGCGGTAGGCAGCGCACTGCCACCGCCACCATAGCGGGCTCCGGTATGTGAAGCGTTCAATTCTCCGAGCATTTCGCTCAACATTTCGGCGAAGTCATAGTTGTTGTTGATATGAGGCAGGAAGCGTTGGTATGCTTCTCTGTATCCTTTCCAGTCGGTACCTTGAAGGTTGGCAACATAGAATTTGTCGTTAACTTGCTGGTAGACGTGGTCAAAGATGTACGCGCGTTCTTCGTAAGGACGGTAGTCGAAGAAAGCCTCAAAGCTAATCGGGGTGATTTTGCTGCCGGCGATTTCTATTTTCTTCAGTTGTCCGCCTGTGCACATAAAGATGTTCTTTCCTTCTTTGTCGGGGATTAATGCGCCACCGCCAACTCCTTTCAACAATATTTTGGTGGTGTTCTCTTTCAGTTTGTGTTCCCATAAATCATAGCCACCCTCAAATGCTGCAAGATAATAGAGCGCGTCTCCTTTCGGAGTAAGCACGGCATCACCGAGCCGGGAAGAATTAACGGTCAGGCGGACAATGCGGTCGAAGCGGTTTTCGAGGTCGAAAGTAAGCGGTTTTACCTCTTCTTCTTTTTTCTTCTTGTCCGGGTCTTCTTTCTTGTCTTCCGTCTTGGTTCCTTTCTTATCTTTCTTCTTGTCGGCCTTTTCTTTCTCAGCCTTTTCCTTTTTGTCTTTTTCCGCTTTCTCTGCTTTTTCAGCTTCTTCAAGTAAAGCGAGGTCTTCCTTGTTCATCATGAAGCGGTTGTAGGCATCTACGTCAAAGAACATGATATAGGCGTCGCCTTCGCTTCCCCAGCTACCATGGCTGCGGTATCCGGCACGGTCGCTGTTCCAAATCATTGCTTTTCCGCCGAGCACCCATTTGGCATTGCTGTCGCTGTATCCGCTTTCGGTCAAGTTGACCATTTCACCCTTTCCGTCCGCTTTCAGTAATACGACGTCTTTATTGTTCCAGCCGCCTATGCCGATGAAGTCCGAAAGAATCCATTTGCTGTCGGGGCTCCATTGATACCACTGGTCGCCGTCCGCATAGGAATACTGGTATTTGGCATCCATCACGGTGCGCACAGCTTTGCTTTTCAAGTTAATGACACGGATAGCGGTGCGGTTTTCGAGGAAGGCTATTTCTTTGCCGTCGGGACTGAACTGCGGTTCGAAGGAAGCGACATTGGATTTTGTCAGACGTTCTTCCTTCAGTTCAGTGGCGTAGGTGAATTGTTTTTCGTCCTTGCGTACGATAGTCGAAGTATAGAGTTGCCAAAGCCCGTTGCGTTCCGAAGAGTAAACTAACGTCCGTCCGTCGGGAGAGAAGCTCAGGTTGCGTTCCTGGTCGGGAGTGCTCGTTATTTGCTTCGTTGTTTTATAATCAATGGAAGTGACATAGACGTCGCCGCGCATGATAAACGCGACCTCTTTTCCTTTGGGAGATACGGCGATGTCAGTTGCGCCGTTCGACCTGATTTGGCGGATAATGTCTTTGTCATTCTTGTCCGACAGGATGGTAACGTTTAGTTTCTGTGGCTTTCCACCCGGGACAAGCGTGTAGATTTCACCGTTATAGCCGTAACAGAGTTTGCCGTCGGTGGCTATGCTTAGAAAGCGGACGGGATGCTTGGTGTGGAAAGTGATTTGCTTGGCGGTAGTGGCTCCAGGAGTACGTTGGAATACGTTGAAAGAGCCTTTTTCCTCACTCAGATAATAGAATGACTGTCCGTCGGGAGCCCATACCGGTTCGCGGTCTTCACCACCGAAGGTCGTTTGCTTCTGGTAAACAGGTGTCTTTCCGGGGGTATAGCTCCAGATGTCGCGGGCGATAGGGGATACCTGATGCTTGCGCCAGTAGTCTTCGTATCCTTTTTTATCCTGATAGAGTATCATTCCGTCTTTGTTGATGGAGATACATTCCATCGGCATGGATGAAAACATGACGGGACGTCCGCCTGTCACGGCTATTTCATATACCTGTTGGAATTGACCGGAAGGAAATCCTGCGTCTTCGGTAGAGGGAGCTATATTTGTTGTAAATAAGATATGCTTGTTGTCTTTGTAAGCGATGGGCTTTTCACTGCCGGAGTGCGTGGTCAGGCGTTGGGGAACTCCACCGTCTTTGGATACGGTGAAAACATCGAGACTTCCCATGCGGTCGGACGCAAAGGCAATCTGTTTTCCATCGGGGCTCCATACCGGTTCTGTGTCGAAAGCCGGATTAGTCGTGATTTGTGTGGCACGTCCGCCGGTTGTAGGTACGGTGTAGATGTCTCCTTTGTAGGTAAAGGCAATGGTTGTACCATCTGGAGAGAGAGCACAATGACGCATCCATAGCGGGGAGTCTTGTGCTGCGATTGCTCCTGCGAAGCATAGGGCAAAAGCGCTGAGTAGTAGCTTTTTCATTTTTCTAATATAATTGTGTTTAAGTTCATTTTCGCGATTTAAGGCTGTGCTTCCTTATTCTTACAAATCTTTCAGTAATACCTTGCTTGCCTTTTTATAGTATTCCTCTCTGGATTCGGTCAGCACTTTCCATTCGTCACTGAATTCTTCGTCTTTATCAATCTTGAAGTTTTCCGAACCGTAGGTGTCCAGCCGGTCGAGCAGGATGGCTACGTTCAGTTGGTTAATATCCATTGACGGCTGGTAGCCTATTTCCTCGCTTTTTGTGTCGGTCACGACTTCATGTATCAAATCTATCTCCTGCAATTGATAAAGTACCTGATTGGTGAGCCGGATCGGGATTTTATGTTCTTCCGATATTTCCGAGGCGGTATATGGCGGCTCGTTCTTTTCAAATCGTTTGGCGATGAGGGACATAATCAGAATAGAAATAAAGTCCCGGTAACGTCGGCTGATATTCCGGGTGTCCTGGTCGAAGCTGAAGCTTTGGATATTCTGTCCGGCGTATGTCAGTTCTGCTCCGAACAGGCAGATAGTCCAGGATATTTGCAGCCAAAGCAGGAATAAAGGCAAGGCAGCAAAGCTACCGTAAATGGCATTGTATTTCGATACCCCTACCTGACTGCTGATATATAAGTACTGGAATACCTGATAAGCGGTTCCTGCCAGGACACCTGCAATGAATGCATGCTTGAATTTCACTTTGGTATTGGGCATAAAGATATAGAGTCCCGTGAACATCATCCAGGTCAGCACAAAAGGTATGAGCCGTATCAGGAATTTCATGATAGGAGCCAACAGTACGAAATCGTCCATTTGTTTGAGCATGGTACTTACAAAAATGGAAAGACCGCCGGAGACAACAATCAGAATCGGCATTAACAGGAACATGGAGAAATAATCCGTAATCTTGCGATACATGGAACGTGCTTTCTTTACTTCCCAAATACGATTGAATGTGATTTCTATATTGCTGACCAGGTTGATGACCGTCCATAGTAACATCACCAAACCTACACCGATGAAAAGGCCGCCTTTAGTTTGTGAGAGGTAGGAATCAACGAAAGAGAGAATCGCTTCCGTGGTTTCTATATTCCCGCCGAAACCATTGCGGAACTGATGTTCCATCAGATTGTCAAATCCGAATCCGCGTGCAATGGCGAACAGGATAGCCAGTATCGGGACAATGGCAAGCAAGGTGCTATATGTCAGGGCCGATGCTTTATTTGCCATCCGGTCTTTCGTAAACCGGTTGATACAGAGATAAATGGTTTTAATGATATTGTAGAGCGAGAACTTCGTTCTTGTCACTTCTCCTTCCGTAATGCGCCAGATGTCATACGTAAGGAATTTCCATATATCAGTGATTTTCTTCTTCATGGCTCATAGTTTAAAAAAAAGAAAAAGCAGTCAGCCTATAAGCCGAGTTCTGTACCTTATATAAATAAGGTGCCTGTCATTTATCTGAGTGGCGTGTCACCACGACACTTTAGCGGTCTACCCTCCGACATGGAGCGAGCAACTCTCATAACGCCGGTTTACATGACCTTACAACTCCTAAGACGTACAGCCCGACATGTCACCATGCGGCTGGTGGGCTCTTACTCCACCTTCTCACCCTTACCTCTCCCCGAAAGGAGCGGCGGTTATTTTCTTCTACGTTACTCTACCCTCGCGGACAGCTTTCTGTTAGGAAGTAGGATGCTCTGTGTTGCCCGGACTTTCCTCCTGCACGAAACGTGCACGCGACAGACCGGCCAACTGCTTTAGACTGCAAAAGTACGTCATTTATTTTGTTTTAGCGAAAGAAAGTGTCACAAATAGAAATAATTTCTACCTTTGCTATCCATAAAATGTGATTCGATGAAGAAAAATATCCTCTTTTTCTGCTGCTTGCCGGCGATTCTTGCCACAAGTCTGAAAGCACAGGAGATACGCCCCATGCCTGCTGATTCGGCCTATGGGGTAGTACATATTTCTGTTTGTAATATGCGCGAAGAAGGTAAGTTTACCTCCGGCATGAGTACGCAAGCATTATTGGGAATGCCCGTCAAAGTGCTTCAATATACGGGCTGGTATGAGATTCAGACACCGGACGACTATACCGGATGGGTACACCGGATGGTAATCACCCCCATGTCTAAAGAACAATATAATGAATGGAATCGTGCGGAAAAGATAGTAGTCACCTCGCATTACGGATTCACCTACGAGAAGCCGGATGAAAAATCACAACCCGTATCTGATGTAGTGGCAGGCAATCGTCTGAAATGGGAAGGAAATAAAGGACATTTCTATAAAGTGTCTTATCCGGACGGTCGGCAAGCTTATATCCCCAAATCTATCTCGCAACCTGAAACCAAATGGAGAGCGTCACTGAAACAGGACGTTGAAAGTATTATCGAAACGGCTTATACCTTGATGGGAGTTCCTTATCTTTGGGCGGGAACTTCTTCGAAAGGAGTAGATTGCAGTGGTTTGGTACGGACGGTGCTGTTCATGCACGATATTATTATTCCGAGAGACGCGTCGCAACAGGCATATGTGGGGGAACGTATCGAGATTGCGCCTGATTTCTCCAATGTGCAACGCGGAGATTTGGTGTTTTTCGGTCGGAAAGCCACTGCCGGACGAAAGGAAGGAATTTCCCATGTGGGTATCTATCTCGGAGATAAGCAGTTTATCCATGCTTTGGGAGATGTGCATATCAGCAGTTTTGAACCTGCGGACAAGAACTATGATGAATTCAACACGGGACGCCTGCTTTTTGCTGTTCGTTTCCTGCCATCTATAAATAAGGAGAAGGGCATGAATACGACGGAACACAATCCCTATTACTGTAATAAAGAATAATGTATGATGAATGGAGAATTTGCAGCCCTATACCGCATTGAAAATTCTTCATTCATTATTTTTCATTCATTCTTAATTTATTTATTTTATGCAAAACAGAAGAGACTTCTTGAAAACGGCGGCATTGGCTGCATTAGGTTCGGGTTTAGTGGTTCGTCAGACATTAGCCGGAGAACTGTCACCATCTACGATTCATATCAATAAGCTCGGCTTGGGCGGAAAGATGAAAATGAAGTTTTTCCCTTATGAGTTGAAGTTGAGACATGTATTTACGGTAGCGACTTATTCGCGTACTACGACTCCCGATGTGCAGGTGGAAATAGAATATGAAGGAATAACCGGATACGGAGAGGCTTCTATGCCACCTTATTTGGGAGAAACGGTAGAGTCCGTAATGAATTTCCTGAAGAGAGTGGATTTGGAGCAGTTTAATGACCCTTTTCAGTTAGAGGACATCTTGTCATACGTTGACAGTCTGTCGCCGAAAGATACAGCCGCCAAAGCAGCGGTGGATATTGCTCTCCATGATTTGGTGGGGAAGCTGTTGGGTGCTCCCTGGTATAAGATATGGGGGCTGAATAAGGAAAAGACACCGTCTACCACCTTTACGATAGGTATTGATACCCCCGACGTGGTGCGTGAGAAGACCAGAGAGTGCGCAGACCGCTTTAATATATTAAAGGTAAAGCTGGGGCGGGACAATGATAAGGAGATGATTGAAACCATCCGTTCAGTGACAGATCTTCCGATAGCCGTAGATGCCAATCAGGGCTGGAAAGACCGCCAATATGCACTCGATATGATTCACTGGCTGAAAGAAAAAGGAATTGTGATGATAGAACAACCTATGCCGAAAGAGCAGTTGGATGATATTGCCTGGATAACGCAACAGAGCCCGTTGCCGATATTTGCTGACGAGTCCTTGCAACGCCTGACAGATGTGGCGGCATTGAAAGGCGCTTTCACGGGAATCAATATCAAGTTGATGAAATGCACCGGTATGCGCGAAGCGTGGAAGATGGTGACATTGGCACACGCGCTCGGTATGCGTGTCATGGTAGGCTGTATGACGGAGACTTCCTGTGCTGTTTCCGCAGCTTCCCAATTCTCGCCATTAGTGGATTTTGCCGACTTGGACGGCAATTTGCTTATCTCTAACGACCGCTTTAAAGGGGTAGAGGTGGTGAAGGGGAAAATCACCCTGAATGATTTGCCCGGAATCGGTGTCATGAAAATCTAGTCTTACTGAATGAATGTCAGAGTGTTAATGACAACTGACATACAACGAATGTAAATTTGTCAGTTGTTGTCGTTAACCGCTGTTAAGCCCTAAATATTCTCTGTTAAAAGAGGACAAAAAAGTGTGACAAGTAGAATAAGTGAACGATATTTGTTATTATTTTAACGTCGTAAAAGTTAAAACAATGTCGAATATTAACATTTTAAAGAATTATAAATCATGAAACAGACAACAAAGAACATTCTGGGAGTAGGAGCAATCGTTCTTCTTAGCTCAGGAGTTGCAGGATTGACAACCTACAAATTGTTGCAATCCAACAAGGCTGCCACAGAGACATCTTTTAATGAGATGTTCAAGCAGAATCCCAATGTGAAATTGGCTGCTTTTGATGCTGTGAACGCTCAACCTATCGATTTGACCCAGGCTGCGGAAAACTCTCTTCATGCTGTTGTACATATAAGGTCTACCCAAGAAGCTAAAACAAGAACTGTTCAGCAGGCGCCGGACATCTTCGATTTCTTCTTCGGTGACGGACGCGGACAGCAACGCCAGGTACAATCTCAACCTCGTGTAGGTTTCGGTTCGGGAGTTATCATCTCTAAAGATGGTTATATCGTAACGAACAACCACGTAATTGACGGTGCTGATGAAATCAGTGTGAAGCTGAATGACAACCGTGAATTCAAAGGACGTGTGATTGGTACTGACCCCAGCACTGACCTTGCATTGGTGAAAATCGAAGGGGATGATTTTCCGACTATTCCGGTAGGAGACTCCGAAGCATTAAAAGTAGGAGAGTGGGTATTGGCAGTAGGTAACCCGTTCAATTTGAACTCTACTGTAACCGCCGGTATCGTAAGTGCAAAAGCACGTTCGTTGGGAGTATATAGTGGTGGTATAGAATCATTCATCCAGACGGATGCCGCTATCAACCAGGGTAACAGTGGTGGTGCATTGGTCAATGCCAAAGGTGAATTGGTGGGTATCAACTCCGTGCTTTCTTCTCCGACAGGAGCATACGCTGGATATGGCTTCGCTATCCCGACCAGCATTATGACGAAAGTTATTGCCGACCTGAAACAATATGGAACTGTACAACGTGCATTGCTTGGTATCCGTGGCGGCTCTATCGGTAGCAGCTTGATGGACGACCGTCAGCCGATTGACAAATCCGGTAAGACATTGGCGGATAAAGCCAAAGAACTGGGTGTCGTAGATGGCGTATGGGTTTCTGAAATCGTTGAAAACGGTTCTGCATCCGGTGCTGACATCAAAGTAGATGACGTAATTATCGGTCTGGACAACAAGAAAGTGTCCAATATGGCAGACTTGCAGGAAGCTATCGCTAAACATCGTCCGGGTGATAAGGTGAAAGTGAAACTGATGCGTGACAAGAAGGAAAAGACCGTCGAAGTGACGTTGAAGAACGAACAAGGTACTACCAAGATTGTGAAAGACGCAGGTATGGAAATCCTGGGAGCTGCTTTCAAAGAGTTGCCGGATGACGTGAAGAAGCAATTGAATCTGGGCTACGGTCTGCAAGTGACAGGAGTTTCTTCCGGCAAGATGTCAGACGCGGGAGTTCGCAAAGGATTCATCATCCTGAAAGCAAACGACCAGCCGATGCGCAAAGTCAGCGACCTCGAAGAAGTAATGAAAGCTGCTGTTAAATCACCGAACCAGGTATTGTTCCTGACAGGTGTGTTCCCGTCCGGTAAACGCGGATACTTCGCAGTTGACTTGACTCAAGAATAAGGTATAAAATAAGGTAATAAGATTCAGGATAAGCTAATGAAATAGAAAAAGGATGCCGACGGACAACTTGTCGGCATCTCTTTTTGTTTTATTAGTAGAAAAATTTAGTGTAAAAGTTACTTAATTTTGTATGTTAACAAATTATTTGTCGTAACTTTGCACTCCAAATCTGTTTTTAAAGAATGAGACAACTAAAGATTACCAAAAGTATCACTAACAGAGAGAGCGCTTCTCTTGACAAGTATTTGCAGGAAATCGGCCGTGAGGACCTGATTACTGTCGAGGAAGAAGTAGAACTCGCTCAACGCATTCGTAAGGGTGACCGTGTGGCATTAGAGAAACTGACACGTGCCAATCTTCGTTTCGTCGTATCTGTGGCCAAACAGTACCAGAACCAGGGTTTGAGTTTGCCTGACTTGATTAATGAAGGCAATTTAGGACTGATTAAGGCTGCCGAAAAGTTTGATGAAACACGTGGATTCAAGTTTATCAGCTACGCTGTATGGTGGATTCGTCAGTCTATTCTGCAAGCATTGGCAGAGCAGTCGCGTATTGTTCGTCTTCCGTTGAACCAGGTAGGTTCGCTGAATAAAATCAGCAAAGCCTTCTCGAAGTTCGAGCAGGAAAACGAGCGGCGTCCGTCTCCTGAGGAGTTGGCAGATGAACTGGAAATCCCCGTTGATAAAATCTCTGATACGCTGAAGGTATCCGGCCGTCATATTTCGGTGGATGCGCCTTTCGTGGAAGGAGAAGACAACAGCCTGCTGGATGTGTTGGTGAACGATGATTCGCCTATGGCGGACCGTTCTCTGGTTAATGAGTCTCTTGCGAGGGAAATTGATAGAGCTCTTTCTACGTTAACCGATAGAGAAAAAGAAATCATTCAGATGTTTTTCGGTATCGGACAACAAGAAATGACGTTAGAGGAAATCGGCGATAAGTTTGGCCTCACACGTGAGCGCGTTCGCCAGATTAAAGAAAAAGCAATTAGAAGACTTAGACAAAGTAATCGTAGTAAATTGCTCAAATCTTACTTGGGATAAGTAAGAAATATCAGTTTCTGAAAGAAAAAAGAATTTGAGTCGCATAAGTCGCACTTTTCATATCGAAGAATGTACTTATGCGACTTTTTATTTGATAACCGTTCTGTTGTTTTTATCTTAATGCTGTGTTGACCCAATGAAGAAGTTTATTTTAATCCTCTCTATTCTTATCGTCATGGGCGTGGGGTGGATGGCGTACGGAAGATGTACTGCCTCCAAGACTGTCGTGCCTGCAAAAACCGAACAACGCTTGCGGGAAAAGGCGCAGGCGGCAAAGGCTTATTGCTCGAAAAACGGATATAATACGAATTACTGCTTCCTGGTGGATTTTGGCATTCATTCGGGAAGAAGGCGGTTCTTTGTCTGGGATATGAAAGGGGATTCTATCAAATATGCCAGTCTGTGCGCGCATGGATACGGTAAGAACAGTACGGTTTCCAAACCTGTTTTCAGTAATGTGGAAGGGAGCTATTGCTCTTCTTTGGGAAAGTATAAGGTAGGAATACGTTCGTACAGTAAGTGGGGAATCAATGTGCATTACAAGTTGCACGGATTGGAAGCGACGAATGACAATGCTTTCAAGCGGATCATCGTCCTTCATTCTTATTCCCCTATGCCCGAAACGGAAGTTTATCCGATGCATCTTCCGTTAGGTATCAGCCAGGGATGCCCTGTAATCTCCGATAATATAATGCGGAAAGTCGATGCATTGCTCAAGACCGAAAAGAAGCCTGTGCTCTTATGGGTCTATGACTAAGAAATGCTATTTCTTCAAGATAAATAGAGGTTGTTTCCTCTTTTTTGTTACCTTTGCCACAATTAAAATTATATGATATGAAATACGTAAAAATACTATTTGCCATCGCACTTGTGTTTACCATGTGCTCCGCTTTTTCCTTGAAAAAAGACCATTCCAAACCCGTTTATGCTTTTGGAATCTCTGCTTCATTTACTGATTCGGTAGTTTATTTCACGGATATTCAGGTATTGGACAGTGCAAAAGTTAGCAAGGAAGGTTTCCTGGCTCACCGTGAATTGTATAGTTATCAGTTGAAGAATTTCTTGGAAGATAATCAATTGCAGCAGAATAGTACTTGCATGATTTACTTCTCCGAAAACAGGAAGAAGCTGGAGAAGGAAGCAACGAAGATTCTGAATAAATATAAGCGGAATAATAGAATGACGGTATCGCGGATTGATGGTGAAAAGTTCCGCTTTACGAAACCGGAAGAGTAATAATTGAATTGTTAATATGATAAGAGATGCAGTTTTGCATCTCTTATTTTTTTATCTTTGTCCCGTTAAACATGAAGATATTATGAAAAAGATTAAAATATTATCACTGTTTGTATGCTTGGTGGCTTTTTTATCTGCTTGTAATAATGATGAAGATGAGAAACGGGGAGAGCAGTTGCGTACGGTTTTGGTTTATATAGCAGGTGATAATTCTCTTCGTTCCTTTGCGACAGAAGATATGGCTGAGATGACTGAAGGTATGCGGTGTGTAGATGATAAATCCTATAATTTATTGGTTTATATTGATAATGGTTCAAGCCCGAAATTGGTCAGACTGAAAAAGGACAAAAAAGGTAATGTTGTGCAAGATGTGATTGCTGCATATGAAGGACGAAATTCTGTGGATGCTTCTAATATGAAAGAAGTTATAAATACGGCATTTTCAGCATATCCTGCTCAAAGTTATGGAATGGTTTTGTGGTCACATGGAGAAGGCTGGCTTGAATATGAAAATCCTAAAACCCGCTGGTGGGGACAAGATACGGGCGGAAAAGATTATAGGATGAATATTTCTGATTTACGTGAGGTGCTGTCTGTTGCTCCTCATTTGGATTTTATTCTTTTCGATGCATGTTTTATGCAATCAGTTGAAGTTCTTTATGAGTTGAAAGAGTATGCAAATTATATTATAGGTTCTCCGACAGAGATACCGGCGCCGGGCGCGCCTTACCAAAAGGTAATTCCGGCTATGCTTTCTAACACAACAACAGCGGTGGGAATCGGAAAGGCTTATTTTGAATTTTATGCGGACGAGAATCTTTATACCGGAGATTTGCCACGTGGTTGGGATTTAGGCGACCCTTGGACTGCAGGAGTCTCGGTTTCTGTTGTCAATACTTCCATGTTGGAGCAGTTGGCTAATAGTACTTATGAAATTATTCCGAAATATATTAAAGACAGGCAACCAATAGCTGTATCAAATATACTTTGTTATGATTGCCGGTATTCGACTAAATATTACTATGATTTTGATGGACTAATACGCTCTTTAGGTAGTGAATCAGATGAATATGCTGCTTGGAAATCAGCTTATGACGCTGCTGTTCCTTATTGGAAAACGACTCCAAATAATTATTCAAGTTATGTTGGCAGTTTTTCTATGAGTGGTGCTGCCGGGCTTTCTACTTATATATTTCGTGCGTCCAATGAGAATGCGGTGAATCCTTTTTATCGCCAATCGCTACAATGGTACTCCGCTGCCGGATGGAATGAAACAGGTTGGTAACTGAATTGAATAATATTTTACTATGAACACACAAAATCTTACTCCTTTGACACCGCAAAAAGACAGACAAGTTCATGGCTGGCTTTCATTTTTTCTTTTTGTTGTAGGTTTCGGTGCGGCAATAACTGTTGTTGTTTCGATTGCTAATTTTTCCTTAGATGCTTATGATACGGGAGCAGGAGCTTTCTTGACCTATTTTATAGCATTAATTGATATTGCTTACACTTTGGGAATTGCCGGATTGGCTATTTATACCATACTAGCTTTTCTCCATAAGCGTTCGAACGCGGTTTTCTTAGGGAAAAGTTATCTAGTCGTGATTTTCCTTTCCAATGTCTTACAATTATTAGGTGGTGATTATGATGATTATGGCTTAGGAAGTCTTTCACAGATTGTACGAGCTTTGATTTTGGGGGTTATTTGGTTTGTTTATCTCTGTTTGTCGGAGCAAGTTTCTGATTTGTTTCCCAAAGAAGAACGGAAAATCTTAGGTAGGGATAAATATATAGTCGGCTCTTTAGTGTTAACTCCTGTAATTCTATGGGGGATTTTATTGTTAGCTTATTTGGGTAGTGTCTCTACCCCGATGGATGTATCCTTGGGATATGGTGAGTATAGTGATGGTACTGTTGTTTTCTGTGCACCAGAAAATGCCCTTTGTGAAAAGACAGATACACTTGATAATGTGTATCATACTCTTGTAATGGGTGATAGCATATGGGGAACCGTGATTGGGGTTTATGATACTAATACAGGTGAAGAATATTTCAAAGAGTGTGTTGATTCATGGCGTGATACAGAATTGGATGGTTACGATTTCTCAGTGCTTGATACACATAAAGAAGTGATAAATGGAAGCATTATGCGTATGCAATCTGTGAAATATGAAACTCGTCCATCGTTAATCTGGCAATTCTCTATATTGTTCAGTCCTGAAACGGGTAAGGCATGCATCGCTTCTTTGTATTCCACAACAGAGGAGACTGAAAATATAATGAATGCTCTTATGTCTTCCGTGCGTTTTAAATAGGCATATTTGAACAAGCAACTGTTTGGCTTATAACTTGAATTAGCGTTTCCCGAAAAAAGTTTTGTAGAGTTTTACCCTCATACTCTCATAAATCGTTTGAATCCCTTTGTTTATCGTGGTTTCAGCTATGGGAGCAGGGCTTTATCTCTCCCTGATACTAACTTTTACTCTCATTCTGAATTTTTACTTTTAATATATAATATATTTATAATCAGTATGATATGTATTTTTTGTGATAAGTCAACATATTCCATGTCGACTGCTTTTTGTGCTTTATTTGCTTCGAATAGCCTATAATTTTATGTTTGTTTCGGTTTCAAGTAGCTGTTTTTATCCTTTTTTCTCCTATGTATCATACGTTAACTCCTTATATACTATATGTCAATCCTTTGGTATTCTTATGTTTTCCCTTAATCATGTATAAGGGCTCACAGATGTGAGCTTATTTATTCACATATATGGATATATCTATTTACGGCTGTTAGCCGTAAGCATTCGGCCTTTTGCGTATTTCTCTCCAAGCTATAATAAAGTCAAAAGCCAGACATACTTCGTCTGGCTTTTGACTTTACTAAATTATCTTGTTTATCCTTTCCAATTAAATGGCAGTAAATCGGAGTAGTCGTTTTTCTCTTCTCTTTCTTTCTCCTGTACCCTGATCAACACGTCCTGCATCCATAGTTTTGGGTTCACCTTATTTTCCCTGCAACATCCCATCAGTGAAAAGAATATTGCCGCTGCATGTGCCGCCTCATGTGAACCGGAGAAAAGAGTGTTTTTTCTGTTCAAAGTCAATGGTCTTATAGAACGCTCCACCGGATTATTGTCAATGCAGAATTGTGCATCGTTGACATATCCGGACAGTTGTTCAAATCGTGTGTACATATAGAATATGGCCTTGGCAATAGGCGATTTCTCAACCGTATGTTCATATTCCTCCTTGCACCATTTTTCCAGTCCTTTGATAATAGGGTACGATTCTTCCCGGCGAAGCTTTACTACAGCCCCGCCTTCCAGATGTTCTATGCTGATTTTCTCCTCCACAGCATACAGTCTGCCTATTTGTTCAAGTGCATGCCTTGCTCTGGGAGGGTCATTTCCTTCCGCTTCCACAAACTTGCGCCTGACGTGTGCCCAGCAGCACAGGTGCAACTTTCCGGGTAGCGTGTCGAACTCGTCATATACTGCAAAACCGTCACTCTGTACCACCCGGACCTGTCCTGCCAGCAGTGTGTCTATTCCACTGCTGCCACGTCCCTTGTGATATTCAAAGAAGGGGGTATGGAACCGGGGCAGATAGAAGTTCCACATATACCCGCGGTGAAGGGCACCGGGACGGTCGCTTTCAAGTACGGGATGGGGCGTCTCATCGGCCATGACGTAATAACTGTCCTTGACCAGTTCACGAAGCTCATTATAGACCGGCTCCAGACGCTGTGCGGCGGCCATCATCCAGTTACTTACGGTGGAAGGACTCAGATGGATGCCTTCACGCTCAAAAATGTCCAGCTGTCTGTGCAGAGGCAGATGATCGTAATATTTGGCGGTAGCAATGTGGGACAGTATACTTTCCGACGCATTGCTGTGAGGGTGTGCCATTACGGGCATGGGAGCAGTCATGATACGACCGTCGGCAAGTCGGTATTTAGGGCGGATGATGCGTCTCACATAGAATCGCGCAGGGCTGACGGCATATTGTTCGCTCACTTCCTCCCCCAGCTTTGTCGCTCCCTCCAGGGAAAGACCTTCCGGCATGGGAATGATGATTTCCTCACGGGGAAGGGACGGGTCGATGGGCTTACGGGCGTGGGGAGTAATCTTTTGGGTGAAGCTCTTACGGAAACGGTTGTAACCATTCTCCGATTTGACAGATTTCTCAGCTATTTTCTGTTCTTCCGCTACCGGGTCATTGACATCGGACGGGGATTCGAAACAGATGCTCAATTGGCTGGCATCTTCGGGAAGATGACGTTTTTCACTGGATTTACCCCATAAACGGCGTGTCAAGTCAGCCAATTTCCATCTCAAGTCAGCTATGACGGCTGTACAGGCTGAGATTTCCCCGGCCTGGCGGGAATACTCCTGCAAAGAGGCTTCGTATTTTCTCTGAAGTTCCGCATGCTCCTTTTCAAGACGTTCACGTTCCTTGCGCAACTCTTCGTACTCTTCCAAAGTAAGGGTAATGACTGGTTCTTTCACTGTATATCCACTTTTTTATTATGTGGCAAAGTTATCAAAATAAAGCTGTACGGCTTATAGGACGGGAGATTACTTTTCAACTGTTTTCCGATACTTTTTAACAGTAAGCAGCTCATTCAGGCGATTCCAGGAAATTTGAAGAAAATCCCTCTTCCGTTCGTCCTTTTTCAAGAGGAAAGAACCGTGGTTCAGACGACGGCATTCCAGACGGTATTCATCGTCGCACCGATAAAGGATATGCAACCTGCTACGGGAACGGTCAAGAAAAATATGGCAGCTCTGCTCTGACACGTAAGAACCCGTGTGCCGGATGACCTCACCACAAAGACCGTCAATTCCTTTATGGAAATTACAACCTTGGGGATAAAGGTAATAAGACCAGAAAGGACTGCTACGGAAAAGACCAAGACCTAAAGGGAGAAGTAGGTCCTGAGGGGAATGGATACCAAGACTGGAAGCCGATACTTTATAACGACGACCACCATCAAATATGAAAAGAACAGAATCAAAATGATTAGACTCAGACAAGAGACTACGCAGCTTTTCACTTTCATTAGAAAATACTAAGACTGAACACATAATGGAGTAAGATAATTATGAAGTCACAAAGGTAGGAAGGAAAACAAGGGAAACAAACACGCACAAGGCCGAATACTTACTGTTAGCCTATTTGTTTACAATAGTGAGCCTTTGGCAATGACTAAGGGAAGATATATAGTTGCCTAAGGAAAGATGTCCGGATATTAGTAGGATGACCTCTTGATGTCTGCTTTGTGTGTTGTAAAGTATCGCTTGATAAGATGTAATTAAGCGGTGCATGACTTCATGTTTACCTTGAAATATGTTACTGTTTAATGATTTTTTCGTTTCAGAAGTGTTACTTTTCTTATGAGAAATGATTAATAAACGTATGAGAAATGTACTGTTTTTTGGCTAAAATGATGGAATAACTATGAGAAATGCCGTATTAAATTTTATTTCTCATACTGTATATTGTTGATTAGTAGATAGTTGTTCTGAAACTATGAGAATATGAGAAATGATTTTTTTATCATTTCTAGTGGGCGCTGAATTTTTTAGAAGAATCAAATAAATTTGCTTGAAATGCTTACTTCTTAGTCAATATCGTTTGTTTGATAAACAATTAATTGTTACTTTTGCCGTAGTTTACTTTCGAGCGATGAAAGTAGCTTTTTTGATAATTTATTGAGAACGGTTATTTGTTGCATTCAATCATAAAAATCCGCTAATTTTTTACCAGTGAATGACAATAGGTGACAGGTCTCGCGCACATTTGTATATATCTTTGTTATATACTCAATTGGGCGTGGGACTATCACTTATGTTCACTGGGGGTCTTAGCGGATACCTATGATTGACATAAGCAGATAGTTCCTGCGCTCTCTTTTTATATATAAACCTTCGCACCACCGGGAACTGATGCGGTAAATTGCTTAAAATATGTACGGATACTTTAATCGAATCATTGTTCAGTTGTCCCAGCACCCTGTAATGAATAAGCCTCTTTCTGATTTAACCTATACGCAATGTGAGCAAGCATATGCGTTGATAAAGGAATTGATAGAATTGTCTGTAGAAGACGATTATACTCTAGTGGACTATCTTCAAATGGCTCGCCTCGAATATTGTCTTGGCGAGTTGTCTTGTAGGATAAACAGTGATAGGGAAGATGCTGCCCTTCATTATGGTGGTGCTCTTCATCTGTTAGAGAAAGGCGGCGTTGATCTTGGTCTAAAGAAATGGGTTGAACTTGTCAGTTTACGTATAGAGAAAGAGGAACGAGAAGGGGAATGAAATATAAATTTATGCTCCTTAATCAGTGTATCTATTATGAAGGTAGCAAGCCGTTAGATGACTTATGAAAGTGATTTTTCAAATTTGTCTCCTGGAGAGGAGACTTCCTTTGCAGGCTTTGAATTTTCCGGTAAATGTGCAGAATGAATTACGGAAAAGAATCTTTTAACTTGCCATGGCGAAGAGTTCTATTAAAAATATATATCTTTGCAAGAAAGGTGTTTTTTTATAAAAGCAGAGATTATGAGCAATAAAATTTATCCTATCGGTATTCAGAATTTCGAAAGCCTTCGTCAGGATGGCTATTTCTATATTGATAAAACGGCATTGGTATATCAAATGGTCAAGACTGGGCGTTATTACTTCTTGAGTCGTCCGCGCCGTTTCGGAAAGAGTCTGCTCATTTCTACCCTAGAGGCTTACTTTCAAGGAAAAAAGGAACTGTTTGAAGGGTTGGCAGTGGAAAAGTTGGAAAAGGACTGGATAAAATATCCTATACTGCATCTGGATCTTAATATCGAAAAGTATGATACGCCGGAAAGTCTGGATAAAATATTGAATGATAATCTGGAATATTGGGAAAGCCAATACGGCACCCGTCCGTCCGAGACATCTTTTTCTCTGCGCTTTGCCGGTGTTATTCAGCGTGCTTGTGAGAAGACCGGACAACGTGTCGTTATTCTGGTTGATGAGTATGACAAGCCTATGCTGCAAGCCATTGGTAATGAAGAACTCCAAAAGCAATTCCGAAATACCTTGAAGCCATTTTATGGAGCTTTGAAGACGAAGGACGGGTATATAAAGTTTGCATTCCTCACCGGTGTAACAAAGTTTGGCAAAGTCAGTGTATTCAGTGACTTGAATAACCTGGATGATATTTCAATGTGGAATGAGTATGTCGAAATTTGTGGTGTCAGCGAGCGTGAAATCCACGAAAATCTGGAAACAGAACTCCATGAATTTGCAGCAGCGCGAGGAATAACGTATGATGAACTCTGTGAGGAACTGAGAAAGTGCTATGACGGCTATCATTTTACTCACAATTCAATAGGCATGTACAATCCGTTCAGCCTGCTTAACGCTTTCAAGCGCAAGGAGTTCGGCAGTTATTGGTTTGAGACGGGTACGCCTACCTATCTGGTGAAATTGCTTAAAAAACATCATTATGACCTGGAACGGATGGCGCATGAAGAAACCGATGCCCAGGTTCTGAATAGTATAGACTCTGAATCCACTAACCCCATTCCAGTGATTTATCAGAGCGGATATCTCACTATTAAGGGATATGATGAACGTTTTGGTATGTATCGTTTAGGTTTTCCCAACCGTGAAGTGGAAGAAGGGTTTGTCCGTTTCCTACTTCCTTTTTATGCGAATGTAAATAAGGTAGAGTCACCTTTTGAGATTCAGAAGTTTGTCCGTGAAGTGGAATCGGGTGATTATAACTCTTTCTTCCGTCGCCTGCAGAGTTTCTTTGCGGATACTACCTACGAAGTGATCCGTGACCAGGAATTGCATTACGAGAACGTGCTTTTCATCGTTTTTAAACTGGTTGGTTTTTATGTCAACGTGGAATATAAAACGAGTGACGGACGCATCGACCTCGTCCTGCAGACTGATAAGTTTATCTATATAATGGAATTTAAGCTGAACGGCACGGCGGAAGAGGCTTTACAACAGATTAACGACAAGCATTACGCCCTTCCTTTCGAAATGGACGGACGCAAACTCTTTAAAATAGGCGTAAACTTCAGTGCGGAAACCCGCAATATCGAAAAGTGGATTGTTGAATCCTGAATGTATCTTGAAACTTTCTCCGTTATAGAAAAACAGTTCTAATATGGATGCTTTATATAATAAGGTATGGGCATCTTGTATAAAATAATGTCAGTAAGAAAAACATGTTCTACAACATCGTTATCAATCAGTCAGTTAGCATAAACATTCAAAAATAATTAGAAAAAAGAGTGTGATATATTTGGAGTATATACCAAAAGGAACTACTTTTGCACCCGCTTTCCAAGAGAAGAAAGCCTTGACAAAATGACTTAGTGATAAAGCGTAAGACGTCTTAAAAATAAGAACAAAAAAACTTCCAATAAAGTTTGGAAGATAAATATAAAAGTTCTTATCTTTGCAGTCCGATTCGCAAAGAAAGCGGTTTTGCTTTTTTCTTTTATAATTATTCTTTCCCTTTCGCAAGAGAGCCTGAGAAACGAGTTGAAAAGAAAAATAAAAAAAACTTCCGAAAAGATTTGGCGGTTAAAAATAAACCTCTTACCTTTGCACCCGCTTTTAAAACGAAAGCAACAAGTTCTTTGAAATATTGATAAACAATACAAGTAGTACAAGTTAAAAAATAGAACCGTCAATACTTGTTTCAAAAGTAGCAATACAAATGAAACACAGGTAATTGAAAGAAGTCAATAAATTTTGTACGGCATCCTGAACAGAGCAAAAACCTGCCTAAGGGCAGATTAACAATACTTTTACAATGAAGAGTTTGATCCTGGCTCAGGATGAACGCTAGCTACAGGCTTAACACATGCAAGTCGAGGGGCAGCATTTTTCTAGCAATAGAAAAGATGGCGACCGGCGCACGGGTGAGTAACACGTATCCAACCTGCCTCATACTCGGGGATAGCCTTTCGAAAGAAAGATTAATACCCGATAGCATAGTCCCACCGCATGATGGGATTATTAAAGAATTTCGGTATGAGATGGGGATGCGTTCCATTAGATAGTTGGTGGGGTAACGGCCCACCAAGTCTTCGATGGATAGGGGTTCTGAGAGGAAGGTCCCCCACATTGGAACTGAGACACGGTCCAAACTCCTACGGGAGGCAGCAGTGAGGAATATTGGTCAATGGACGAGAGTCTGAACCAGCCAAGTAGCGTGAAGGATGAAGGCTCTATGGGTCGTAAACTTCTTTTATATGGGAATAAAGTTGAGTATGTATACTTTTTTGTATGTACCATATGAATAAGGATCGGCTAACTCCGTGCCAGCAGCCGCGGTAATACGGAGGATCCGAGCGTTATCCGGATTTATTGGGTTTAAAGGGAGCGTAGGTGGATTGTTAAGTCAGTTGTGAAAGTTTGCGGCTCAACCGTAAAATTGCAGTTGAAACTGGCAGTCTTGAGTACAGTAGAGGTGGGCGGAATTCGTGGTGTAGCGGTGAAATGCTTAGATATCACGAAGAACTCCGATTGCGAAGGCAGCTCACTAGACTGCAACTGACACTGAGGCTCGAAAGTGTGGGTATCAAACAGGATTAGATACCCTGGTAGTCCACACAGTAAACGATGAATACTCGCTGTTTGCGATATACAGCAAGCGGCCAAGCGAAAGCATTAAGTATTCCACCTGGGGAGTACGCCGGCAACGGTGAAACTCAAAGGAATTGACGGGGGCCCGCACAAGCGGAGGAACATGTGGTTTAATTCGATGATACGCGAGGAACCTTACCCGGGCTTAAATTGCACCTGAATATAGTGGAAACATTATAGCCGCAAGGCAGGTGTGAAGGTGCTGCATGGTTGTCGTCAGCTCGTGCCGTGAGGTGTCGGCTTAAGTGCCATAACGAGCGCAACCCTTATCTTTAGTTACTAACAGGTCATGCTGAGGACTCTAGAGAGACTGCCGTCGTAAGATGTGAGGAAGGTGGGGATGACGTCAAATCAGCACGGCCCTTACGTCCGGGGCTACACACGTGTTACAATGGGGGGTACAGAAGGCAGCTACCTGGCGACAGGATGCTAATCCCAAAAACCTCTCTCAGTTCGGATCGAAGTCTGCAACCCGACTTCGTGAAGCTGGATTCGCTAGTAATCGCGCATCAGCCATGGCGCGGTGAATACGTTCCCGGGCCTTGTACACACCGCCCGTCAAGCCATGAAAGCCGGGGGTACCTGAAGTACGTAACCGCAAGGAGCGTCCTAGGGTAAAACTGGTAATTGGGGCTAAGTCGTAACAAGGTAGCCGTACCGGAAGGTGCGGCTGGAACACCTCCTTTCTGGAGCGATGTCGTTGCAAATGACTTTCAGGTTCTGTTTTTATTGTACTACTGGTACTTGTTTATTTATAAAATATAGATCAACCATCTATAGATAATATAGATAGAGATAAACAAGAGAAAAAAAGAAGCCGAGTCTAACTAAGGTAGACAAGGTTGAACTAGTCCTATAGCTCAGTTGGTTAGAGCGCTACACTGATAATGTAGAGGTCGGCAGTTCAACTCTGCCTGGGACTACCAAGCTCAAGAATGAAGAAAAGCGAAAGCAAGAAGAAAAGCGAAAGCAAAAACAGAATTCTTGATAACCTCTTGGGGGATTAGCTCAGCTGGCTAGAGCATCTGCCTTGCACGCAGAGGGTCAACGGTTCGAATCCGTTATTCTCCACAATCTCTGAAAAGAGAAACGATCTTTGACATGATGATAACAAAAAAGTAAAATTTTAGTAAAGAGCTAAAAGTATATATCGAACCGTACGTGATTGACGTATTGTCATTGAGTCTTATTTTTTAATTCTCAATTTTCAATTCTCAATTTAGTAAGTTTGAAAGAAAGTAAGCAAGGGCGCATGGCGGATGCCTTGGCTCTCGGAGGCGATGAAGGACGTGATAAGCTGCGATAAGCTTCGGGTAGGTGCAAATAACCTTTAATCCGAAGATTTCCGAATGGGACAACCCGGCATTCTGAAGGAATGTCATCCAACTTAGTTGGAAGCTAACACAGGGAACTGAAACATCTTAGTACCTGTAGGAAAAGAAAATAATAATGATTCCCCTAGTAGTGGCGAGCGAACGGGGATTAGCCCAAACCATAGATGTTACGGCATTTATGGGGTTGTAGGACCACGACATCGCATGAAATTTAGTGAATAGAACGTTCTGGAAAGAACGGCCATAGACGGTGATAGCCCTGTATATGAAGCTAAACTAAGCGTAGTGGTATCCTGAGTAGCGCGGGACACGAGAAATCTTGCGTGAATCTGCCGGGACCATCCGGTAAGGCTAAATACTCCCGAGAGACCGATAGTGAACCAGTACTGTGAAGGAAAGGTGAAAAGAACTTCGAATAGAAGAGTGAAATAGTCCCTGAAACCATGCGCCTACAAGCGGTCGGAGCTTCGTAAGAAGTGACGGCGTGCCTTTTGCATAATGAACCTACGAGTTACTTTTTCCGGCAAGGTTAAGCATTTCAAAATGTGTAGCCGAAGCGAAAGCGAGTCTGAACAGGGCGATTAGTCGGAAGGAGTAGACGCGAAACCAAGTGATCTACCCTTGGGCAGGTTGAAGGTTAGGTAACACTAACTGGAGGACCGAACCGATAAGCGTTGAAAAGCTTCCGGATGACCTGAGGGTGGGGGTGAAAGGCTAATCAAACTTGGAGATAGCTCGTACTCCCCGAAATGCATTTAGGTGCAGCCTTGTGAGTTACTAATGTGAGGTAGAGCGACTGATAAGATGCGAGGGCTTCACCGCCTATCAAGTCTTGATAAACTCCGAATGCGCATTAGTTCTATCACAGGAGTGAGGGCATGGGTGCTAAGGTCCATGTCCGAAAGGAGAAGAATCCAGACCATCAGCTAAGGTCCCCAAATAATTGCTAAGTTGAACTAACGAAGTCAGATTGCTAAGACAGCTAGGATGTTGGCTTGGAAGCAGCCATTCATTTAAAGAGTGCGTAACAGCTCACTAGTCGAGGAGTTTGGCGTGGATAATAATCGGGCATTAAGCAATTTACCGAAGCTATGGGATCAGTAATGATCGGTAGGGGAGCATTCCACTCTGCGTCGAAGGTGAAGCGTGAGCTTTGCTGGAGCGTGTGGAAAAGCAAATGTAGGTATAAGTAACGATAAAGGGGGTGAGAAACCCCCTCGCCGAAAGACTAAGGTTTCCTGATCAACGCTAATCGGATCAGGGTTAGTCGGGTCCTAAGGCTCAGCCGAACGGTGAGGCCGATGGCAGAACAGGTTAATATTCCTGTACTACCTTAATGAGTGACGTGGAGACGGAGCAGTGATAGCGCCGCGGACTGACGGAATAGTCCGTTGAAGGGTGTAGACGTTGATTGTGGCAGGCAAATCCACCGCAAGAGTCGAACCTGATAGTATGGAGCGTTCTTCGGAACAATCCAATAGTGCGTGTAAGCATACTCCCAAGAAAATCCGCTAAACTTAATCATTAAGGTACCCGTACCGTAAACGGACACACGTAGTCGGGTTGAATATACTAAGGCGCTTGAGTGATTCACGGTTAAGGAACTAGGCAAATTGACCCTGTAACTTCGGGATAAAGGGTCCCTACGGCAACGTAGGGCGCAGAGAATAGGTCCAGGCAACTGTTTAACAAAAACACAGGGCTGTGCAAAATTGAAAGATTCGGTATACAGCCTGACACCTGCCCGGTGCTGGAAGGTTAAGAGGAGATGTCATCGCAAGAGAAGCATTGAATTGAAGCCCCAGTAAACGGCGGCCGTAACTATAACGGTCCTAAGGTAGCGAAATTCCTTGTCGGGTAAGTTCCGACCTGCACGAATGGTGTAATGATCTGGACACTGTCTCAACCGTGAGCTCAGTGAAATTGTAGTATCGGTGAAGATGCCGATTACCCGCGATGGGACGAAAAGACCCCGTGAACCTTTACTATAGCTTAACATTGAATTTGGGTAATTGATGTGTAGGATAGGCCGGAGACTTTGAAGCAGGTACGCCAGTATTTGTGGAGTCGCTGTTGAAATACGGCCCTTTGATTATTTGAGTTCTAACCCGTAGATGCGGGGACACTGTTTGGTGGGTAGTTTGACTGGGGTGGTCGCCTCCAAAAGTGTAACGGAGGCTTCTAAAGGTGCCCTCAGGACGATTGGTAACCGTCCGTAGAGTGTAATGGCATAAGGGCGCTTGACTGGGAGACATACAAGTCGATCAGGTAGGAAACTAGAGCATAGTGATCCGGTGTTTCCGTATGGAAGGGACATCGCTCAAAGGATAAAAGGTACTCCGGGGATAACAGGCTGATCCCTCCCAAGAGCTCATATCGACGGAGGGGTTTGGCACCTCGATGTCGGCTCGTCACATCCTGGGGCTGGAGAAGGTCCCAAGGGTTGGGCTGTTCGCCCATTAAAGTGGCACGCGAGCTGGGTTCAGAACGTCGTGAGACAGTTCGGTCTCTATCTATCGTGGGCGTATGAAATTTGCGTGGCTCTGACACTAGTACGAGAGGACCGTGTTGGACTGACCGCTGGTTTACCAGTTGTGCCGCCAGGTGCATCGCTGGGTATCTAAGTCGGGATTGGATAAGTGCTGAAAGCATCTAAGTACGAAGCCAGCCACAAGATTAGATTTCTTAGGGTCGTCAAAGACGATGACGTTGATAGGATGCAGGTGTAAAGGTGGTAACATCATAGCCGAGCATTACTAATTGCCCGTTCACTTTCTTTCGGACTTGTACGGGGCGCGATATATACGTTTAGCTGACACAGAAACATCAGAAACAGAAACATAACTTAAATTTTACTTTTTCATCATGTCATAACCTTATTCAGGTGGTTATAGCACGAGGGTTCCACCTCTTCCCATTCCGAACAGAGAAGTTAAGCCTCGTCACGCCGATGGTACTGCGTAACAGTGGGAGAGTAGGTAGCCGCCGTTTTTGAAGAAGCCCCTTGATTCATCAAAGAATCAAGGGGCTTTCTGTATTTATACATCTCATAGTTTGCTCTATATACCTCGTATTTTACTCTATACACTTTATCGTTCGGTCTATATACTTCACATTTACCTCTAAACACTTTACTCTACATGCTTTGTATTTTCTTCTATGCACTTTTGTTGTTTACTCTATATTTTCTTTTTTGCTACTTTTTTCTACATGCCCCCTCATTTTTTTCTACCTAAATTTCTTATTTTATTATTTAATCTTTAATATATCCGTTTTAGTATCCCATTTGTCGCTTTCGGTATTTGCTCGTTTTCAGATGTCTTTTAGATTCCCTATATTTGCTTTCTCGCCAGATAAAATCAGAAAAGTGTCATTTCGTTATAAGAAAGGGGAAAAAACGGAATAAAAACAGTGTATAACTGTGATTTTTTCGCAAGGGAATCTTTTTCTTTTCATCTTTCTCTTTTTTATCAAATTGATTTTTGTAAATTTGGCGAGAATCTAAAAGAGGTACACAATTAATACAGTAATAATACTAAATACTCCTGTTGATATGGAAAACAAAATTCAAGAGTTGACCGATAAGATTTATCGTGAAGGCGTGGAAAAAGGAAACGAAGAAGCGCAGAGACTTATCGCGAATGCTCAGGAAGAAGCAAAAAAAATCATTGAGGATGCTCGCAAAGAAGCAGAATCAATTGTAAATTCCTCTCGTAAATCTGCCGATGAATTGGTGGAAAATACAAAATCAGAGTTAAAACTGTTTGCCGGTCAGGCTGTAAATGCACTCAAATCCGAGGTGGCTACTATGGTAACTGACAAGTTAGTAACTACTTCTGTGAAAGATTTCGCACAGGATAAAGATTATCTGAATGCGTTTATCGTTGCATTGGCTTCCAAATGGAGCGTTGACGAACCTATCGTTATCTCGACAGCCGACGCCGAATCACTGAAAAAGTATTTTGCAGCTCATGCGAAAGCTTTGTTGGATAAGGGAGTGACTATACAGCAAGTAAACGGTATCAAGACTTTATTCACCGTTTCTCCTGCGGACGGTTCCTATAAGGTGAACTTCGGAGAAGAAGAATTCATGAATTACTTCAAAGCGTTCTTGCGTCCTCAATTAGTAGAAATGCTATTTTAAAAGAAGCGACTATGAGTAGTAAGTACTATTACTTGGTAGCAGGTTTGCCGGAACTTTCGCTGGAAGACAGCAAACTGAGCTATACAGTAGCCGACTTTAAAACTGAAATCTACAACGGATTGTCTGCTTCGGACCAGAAGTTGATTGACTTGTTTTATCTGAAGTTTGACAACGCGAATGTGTTGAGACTTCTCAAAGATAAGGAAGCGGAAATCGACAAACGGGGAAACTACTCTGCTGAGGAACTCACCGAATACATTTCTATTCTAAGAGAAGGCGGAGAAATCAGTCCTAAAGAATTTCCGGCTTATCTTTCTACATTTATCATTGATTATTTGAATACACCTGCCGAAAGCACGGTATTGCACGAAGACCATCTGGCTGCATTGTATTATGAATATGCCATGAAATGTGGGAATAAGTTTGTTTCTGCCTGGTTTGAATTCAACCTCAACATCAATAATATCCTTGTCGCATTTACGAGCCGTAAATTCAAATGGGATATTGCTTCCAATGTCGTAGGAAACACGGAGATATGCGAAGCTTTGCGTACGTCGAGTGCCCGCGACTTCGGATTGTCCGGCGAGGTGGATGTTTTTGAATCGTTGGTGAAAATCAGTGAGATTACGGAATTGGTGGAACGTGAGAAGAAACTCGACGCTTTGCGGTGGAACTGGATGGAAGATGCCATCTTCTTTGATTATTTCACCATTGAACGCATTTTCGCTTTCTTGTTGAAGCTGGAAATGATTGAACGGTGGATTTCATTGGATAAGGAGAGAGGAAATCAGTTGTTCAGAAGCATCATCGAATCGCTGAAGAACGAAGTGCAGATCCCTGCAGAATTCAGATAATAAATTATTAAAAATATATGGCAACAAAAGGAACTGTTAGTGGCGTTATTGCCAACATGGTGACCCTCGTCGTTGACGGACCGGTAGCTCAGAATGAGATTTGTTATATCTCGACCGGTGGCGATAAGTTGATGGCGGAGGTGATTAAGGTTGTAGGTTCACACGTATATGTCCAGGTGTTTGAGAGCACCCGCGGACTGAAAGTGGGAGCGGAAGCCGAATTTACAGGACACATGCTCGAAGTGACGTTAGGTCCGGGTATGTTATCGAAAAACTACGACGGTCTGCAAAATGACCTCGACAAGATGGACGGAGTTTTCCTGAAGAGAGGACAATATACGTATCCGTTGGATAAAGAACGTGTATGGCATTTCGTTCCATTGGTGAATGTCGGTGACAAAGTGCAGGCTTCTGCATGGTTGGGACAGGTGGACGAAAACTTCCAGCCGTTGAAAATTATGGCTCCGTTCACTATGGAGGGAACGGCTACTGTTAAAACTATCATGCCGGAAGGTGACTATAAGATAGAAGATACGATTGCTATCCTGACGGATGAAGAAGGAAACGATATCCCTGTGACTATGATTCAGAGATGGCCTGTAAAACGTGCCATGACGAACTACAAGGAAAAACCGCGTCCGTTCAAATTGCTGGAAACCGGTGTACGTGTAATTGATACGCTGAATCCGATAGTGGAAGGTGGTACAGGTTTTATCCCCGGCCCGTTCGGTACAGGTAAGACAGTGCTTCAGCACGCTATCTCCAAACAGGCGGAAGCGGATATCGTTATTATCGCTGCTTGCGGTGAGCGTGCGAATGAGGTTGTGGAAATCTTTACGGAGTTCCCCGAACTGGTCGACCCGCACACAGGACGTAAGTTGATGGAGCGTACTATCATCATCGCCAATACTTCCAACATGCCGGTGGCTGCCCGTGAAGCATCTGTATATACAGCGATGTCACTGGCAGAATATTACCGTTCGATGGGATTGAAGGTTCTGTTGATGGCGGACTCTACTTCCCGTTGGGCACAGGCTTTGCGTGAGATGTCCAATCGTATGGAAGAGTTGCCTGGACCGGATGCATTCCCGATGGATATTTCGGCTATCATCTCCAACTTCTACGGTCGTGCGGGATATGTGAAACTCAGCAATGACGAAACGGGTTCTATTACGTTCATCGGTACGGTGTCGCCCGCCGGTGGTAACTTGAAAGAGCCGGTAACTGAAAATACGAAGAAGGTAGCCCGTTGTTTCTATGCTTTGGAACAGGATCGTGCCGATAAGAAACGTTATCCGGCTGTGAATCCGATTGATTCTTATTCCAAATATATCGAATATCCGGAATTTGAGGAATATATCAAGGGGCATATCAACGGTGAATGGATTGGCAAGGTAAATGAACTCAAAACTCGTCTGCAACGTGGTAAGGAAATCGCCGAACAGATCAATATCCTCGGTGACGACGGTGTACCGGTAGAATACCATGTTACTTTCTGGAAATCGGAATTGATTGACTTCGTTATCCTGCAACAGGATGCTTTCGACGAAATCGACGCCGTTACTCCGATGGAACGCCAGGAAGATATTCTGAATATGATTATCGACATCTGTCATACGGAATTTGAATTTGATAACTTCAATGATGTAATGGATTACTTCAAGAAGATGATTAATGTCTGTAAGCAGATGAACTACTCGAAGTTCAAATCAGAGGAGTATGAAGGATTCCAGAAGCAACTGAAGGAATTGATTGCCGAAAGAAGCATCCAATCGTAAATCGTAAATTGTTAAATCGTAAATAAGTAAGATGGCAACAAAAGCTTTTCAAAAGATATATACCAAGATTACTCAGATTACCAAGGCTACTTGTTCGCTGAAAGCGACGGGAGTAGGGTATGACGAGCTTGCCACTGTGAACGGTAAACTGGCACAGGTGGTTAAGATTGCCGGTGACGATGTCACTCTGCAGGTATTTGAAGGTACGGAAGGTATTCCTACCAATGCCGAGGTGGTGTTCCTTGGCAAATCGCCTACATTGAAAGTAAGCGAGCAGTTGGCAGGACGTTTCTTCAACGCTTTCGGTGACCCGATTGACGGCGGTCCGGAGATTGAGGGACAGGAAGTGGAAATCGGCGGACCTTCTGTGAATCCGGTTCGACGCAAACAACCGTCGGAACTGATTGCAACGGGTATTGCCGGTATTGACTTGAACAATACGCTGGTATCCGGTCAGAAGATTCCGTTCTTTGCCGACCCCGACCAGCCTTTCAACCAGGTAATGGCAAACGTGGCGTTGCGTGCTGAAACGGATAAGATTATCCTGGGCGGTATGGGTATGACGAATGACGACTACCTGTACTTTAAGAATGTATTCTCTAATGCAGGTGCGCTCGACCGTATCGTGAGCTTCATGAACACGACCGAGAATCCGCCGGTAGAACGTCTGTTGATTCCGGACATGGCACTGACTGCTGCCGAATATTTTGCAGTAAACAACAATGAGAAAGTCCTGGTTCTGTTGACGGATATGACCAGCTACGCCGATGCGTTGGCAATCGTATCCAACCGTATGGACCAGATTCCTTCGAAAGACTCTATGCCGGGTTCGCTTTATTCGGATTTGGCGAAGATTTACGAGAAGGCGGTACAGTTCCCTTCGGGCGGTTCAATTACGATTATCGCGGTGACTACTTTGTCCGGTGGCGATATTACGCACGCTGTACCTGATAATACGGGGTATATCACGGAAGGTCAGTTGTTCCTGCGTCGTGATAGCGATATCGGTAAGGTTATTGTTGACCCGTTCCGTTCGTTATCCCGTCTGAAACAGTTGGTTACGGGTAAGAAGACACGTAAAGACCATCCGCAGGTGATGAATGCCGCCGTACGTCTGTACGCCGATGCTGCCAATGCCAAGACGAAGATGGAAAACGGTTTCGACCTGACGAACTACGACGAACGTACATTGGCCTTCGCAAAGGATTATTCGAATCAGTTGTTGGCTATTGATGTCAATCTGGATACTACTGAAATGCTGGATGTAGCTTGGGGCTTGCTCGGCAGATACTTCCGCCCGGAAGAAGTAAATATCAAGAAAGACCTTGTTGACCAATACTGGCCAAAAGGCGAATAATAATAAACTTGTAATTAATAATTTATAATTAGTAATTAACAACGTGGCTATAAAGTTTCAATATAACAAAACCTCTCTTCAGCAGCTCGAAAAGCAACTGAAAGTGCGGGTGCGTACGCTTCCTATCATTAAGAATAAGGAAAGCGCTCTCCGCATGGAAGTGAAACGCTGCAAAACGGAAGCGGCTGATTTGGAGGATAGGCTCGAACAACAGATTCAAGCCTATGAAGCCATGTTCGCCCTTTGGAATGAGTTTGACGCTTCATTAATAAAGGTAAATGATGTTCATCTTGGTGTAAAGAAAATTGCGGGTGTGCGTGTGCCGTTGCTCGAAAATGTAGAATTCGAGATACGTCCGTACAGTATGTTTAACGCTCCCAAGTGGTATGCCGATGGTATCCATCTTTTGGAAGAGCTTGCTCATACGGCAATTGAACGTGAATTTATGCTCGCCAAGCTGAATTTGTTAGAACATGCAAGGAAAAAGACCACTCAGAAAGTAAACCTTTTTGAGAAGGTTCAGATACCGGGCTATCAGGATGCATTGCGAAAGATCAAGCGATTTATGGAAGATGAAGAAAACCTGTCGAAGTCTTCGCAAAAGATCATGAAGTCCCATCAAGAAAAAAGGAAGGAGGTAGAGGCATGATTACAAAAATGAGGAAACTCACATTCCTGGTTTATCACAAGGAGTACGAAGAATTCCTGAACAGCCTGCGCGAACTTGGTGTGGTTCACATTGTGGAGAAGCAGCAAGGCGCTGCCGATAACACGGAGCTGCAAGAGAATATTCGCCTTTCCAACCGCTTGACGGCTACTTTGAAGTTGCTTCAGAACCAGAAGCATGAAAAGAATGCTGTGATTGCTACGGAAGGTGGAACGGCTGCCCGCGGTATGCAAGTACTGGACGAGGTGGACGATTTGCAGACGGAACACGGAAAGTTGTCCCAGCAGCTACAAAACTATGCGAAAGAGAAAGAAGCGCTGGAAGCTTGGGGTAACTTTGAGCCGACAGGTATTCAGAAGTTGAAAGATGCCGGTTATGTGATCGGTTTCTATAGCTGTTCGGAAGGAAATTACAAAGAAGAGTGGGAAACGGAATACAATGCAATGATTGTAAACCGCATTTCTTCCAAAGTATTTTTCGTGACCGTGACGAAAGCCGGACAAGAAGTGGACTTGGACGTAGAGCAGGCGAAACTGCCCGCATACTCTCTGTCGCGTCTTGAAGCGCTTTATGATACGACCGAACAGGCGATTGAAGAGAACGAAAAGAAGCTCGTCGCACTTTCTGAGACGGATATTCCTTCTTTGAAGGCGGCTTTGAAAGAGTTGCAAGGCCAGATTGAATTTTCTAAGGTCGTATTAAGTTCCGAACAAACTGCCGGTGATAAACTGATGTTGATTGAAGGATGGGCTCCTGCTTACAGTAAAGTGGAAATAGAGGCTTATCTGAATGACGCACATGTATATTATGAGATTACGGATCCGATGCCGGGTGATGATGTTCCTATCCGATTGAATAATAAGGGATTCTTTGCCTGGTTCGAACCGATTTGCAAGCTGTATATGCTTCCGAAGTATAATGAACTGGACTTGACTCCGTTCTTTGCTCCGTTCTTTATGGTATTCTTCGGACTCTGTCTGGGAGATTCGGGATACGGTTTGTTCCTGTTCTTGGGAGCTACGGCATACCGTTTGATGGCAAAGAAGGTAACTCCGTCAACGAAGTCGATTATTTCGCTGATACAGGTCTTAGCTGTTTCAACTTTCTTCTGCGGTCTGCTGACGGGTACGTTCTTCGGAGCGAATATCTATGATTTGGACTGGCCTATTGTTCAACGTCTGAAACATGCTGTCTTGATGGATAATAATGATATGTTCCAACTGTCGTTGATATTGGGAGCTATTCAGATATTGTTCGGTATGGTGCTGAAAGCTGTGAATCAGACGATTCAGTTTGGTTTCAAATATGCGGTGGCGACAATCGGATGGATTATCCTGCTGGTTTCAATGGCTGTTTCGGCTTTGTTGCCGAAAGTATTGCCGATGGGAGGCACGATACACCTTGTTATCTTAGGGCTTTCGGCTGCTATGATATTCCTTTATAACAGTCCGGGAAAGAATATTTTTATGAATATCGGATTGGGATTATGGGATTCATATAATATGGCTACAGGTTTGTTGGGCGACGTCTTGTCATACGTTCGTTTGTTTGCCCTCGGTCTTTCGGGTGGTATTCTGGCGGGAGTATTCAATAGCTTGGCAGTAGGTATGAGTCCGGATAATGTAATAGCAGGACCTATCGTGATGGTGCTGATTTTCGTTATCGGTCATGCAATCAATATCTTTATGAATGTACTTGGTGCAATGGTTCACCCGATGCGTCTGACGTTCGTTGAGTTCTTTAAGAATTCCGGATACGAAGGCGGTGGTAAGGAGTACAAGCCTTTTAGAAATTAGAATTTGAAGATTAAAATTAAAGTAAGAATTAAACAATAAAAAATAGAATAAGATTATGGAAATGAATTTGTTTATTGCCTACATTGGCATCGCGGTTATGGTTGGTTTGTCAGGCATTGGTAGTGCTTACGGAGTAACTATTGCAGGTAACGCTGCTATCGGAGCATTGAAGAAGAATGATGGTGCATTCGGTAACTTCCTGGTATTGACAGCCCTTCCGGGTACACAGGGACTTTACGGTTTTGCCGGTTACTTTATGTTCCAGACTATTTTCGGTATCCTGACTCCTGAGATTACAGCTATCCAGGCATCGGCAGTGCTTGGTGCCGGTATCGCTTTGGGATTGGTTGCCTTGTTCTCAGCTATCCGTCAGGGACAGGTTTGTGCCAACGGTATCGCTGCTATCGGTCAGGGACACAATGTATTTAGTAACACACTGATTCTGGCTGTATTCCCGGAACTTTATGCTATTGTAGCTTTGGCTGCAACCTTCTTGATTGGTAGCGCTCTCGCATAATTTTTTCTGAGGGATTATTCCCGATAAAAAAACATTCAATCCCCTTGTTAATGCAGCTTTGCATTGGCAAGGGGATATTCTTTTTTTACTGCAAGCAAACGTTTCTTTCCTCTTCTTAACTCATATTTTTCGTATAAAGTATTATTTTTCAAAGAATAATGTGTACTTTTGCACTCGCATACTAAAAAGAGTTTTAATATATTATATGGTAAAAGATTTATTAACCCCCGATTATATCTTCGAGTCCAGCTGGGAAGTATGTAATAAAGTGGGAGGGATATACACCGTCTTGTCGACACGGGCAAATACATTGCAGGAGAAGTTCCGTGACAGAATTTTTTTCATAGGTCCTGATGTGTGGCAAGGAAAAGAGAACCCTCTATTCATCGAGTCGGATAATCTATGTGCTGCTTGGAAAAAGCATGCACTTGAAAATGATGAACTTTCCGTCCGTATAGGACGATGGAATATCCCCGGTGAACCCATAGTCATTCTAGTCGATTTCCAACCTTTTTTTGAGAAAAAAGACGATATATACACAGAAATGTGGAATCGTTATCAGGTAGATTCGTTGCACGCTTATGGCGATTACGACGAAGCTTCTATGTTTTCGTATGCTGCGGGCAGAGTAGTGGAGAGTTTCTATCACTACAACCTGACAGAAACGGACAAGGTGGTATATCAGGCGCATGAATGGATGACGGGAATGGGAGCACTTTATGTACAGGAAGCTGTGCCCGAAGTGGCTACTATCTTTACGACCCATGCTACTTCTATCGGTCGTTCTATCGCAGGCAACAACAAACCGTTGTATGACTATCTCTTTGCCTACAATGGCGACCAGATGGCTCAGGAACTGAATATGCAATCGAAACATTCGATTGAAAAACAGACCGCGCATTATGTGGACTGCTTTACTACGGTTAGCGAAATCACCAACAACGAATGTAAGGAACTGCTGGACAAACCGGCGGATGTAGTCCTTATGAACGGTTTCGAGGATGATTTCGTGCCGAAAGGAAGTACATTCACCGGAAAGCGTAAACGTGCGCGTGCCTTGATGTTGAATGTAGCAAATAAATTATTGGGAACAAATCTGGATGACGATACGTTAATTGTCGGAACCAGCGGGCGATATGAATTCAAAAACAAAGGAATCGATGTATTCCTGGAATCATTGAACCGCCTGAACAGAGATAAGAACCTGCATAAGAATGTATTGGCATTTATCAATGTTCCCGGTTGGGTAGGTGATCCCCGTGAGGATTTGCAGGAACGCTTGAAGAGCAAGAAAAAGTTCGATACTCCGCTTGAAGTGCCGTTCATTACTCATTGGCTGCATAATATGACGCATGACCAGGTATTGGATATGCTGAAATATATGGGAATGGGAAATCGCCCGGAAGATAAGGTAAAGGTCGTTTTCGTACCTTGCTATCTGGACGGTCGCGACGGTATCATGAACAAAGAGTATTACGATATATTGCTTGGACAGGATTTGAGTGTGTATGCTTCCTATTATGAACCGTGGGGATATACCCCGTTGGAAAGCGTCGCATTCCATGTGCCGACGATCACTACCGATCTGGCAGGATTCGGACTTTGGGTGAACAGCTTGAAGAACCAGCATGGCATTAATGATGGAGTGGAAGTGCTGCATCGTTCGGACTATAACTATTCGGAAGTGGCGGATGGTATCAAGGATACGATTACGCTGTTTGCGGATAAGACGGAAAAGGAAGTGAAGGAGATTCGCAAGCATGCCGCTGAAGTGGCGGAACAGGCTTTGTGGAAACACTTCATACAATATTACTATGAAGCTTATGACATTGCCTTGCGCAATGCAATGAAGCGTCAACTGAATTAAGAAAGTATTATTCATCAATAAGTAAACAAAAACATTATGAAAATCAAAGTTAGTAATGTGAATACTCCCAACTGGAAAGAGGTTACTGTAAAATCACGTATACCGGTAGAGTTGGAGAAGTTGTCTGAAATCGCACGCAACATTTGGTGGGCATGGAATTTTGAAGCGACTGAACTATTTAGAGATCTAGATCCGGAACTTTGGAAAGAATGTGGACAGAACCCTGTATTGTTGTTGGAACGTATGAGCTATGAAAAGCTGGAAGCTCTGGCAAAAGACAAGGTGATTCTGAGAAGAATGAATGAGGTTTATACGAAATTCAGAGATTATGTGGATGTAAAGCCGGATGAACAGCGTCCGTCTGTTGCCTATTTCAGCATGGAATATGGTTTGAGCAGCGTCCTGAAAATATATTCCGGTGGTCTGGGTGTGTTGGCTGGCGACTACTTGAAAGAAGCTTCCGACAGCAATGTTGATTTGTGTGCCGTAGGTTTCTTGTATCGTTACGGTTACTTTACCCAAACATTGTCCATGGACGGACAGCAGATCGCTAACTACGAAGCGCAAAACTTCGGTCAGCTTCCTATCGACCGTGTAATGGATGCGGACGGCAAGCCGTTGGTAGTAGATGTTCCTTACCTGGATTATTATGTTCATGCTAACGTATGGCGTGTTAATGTAGGACGTATCTCTTTATATCTGTTGGATACGGACAATGAATTGAACAGTGAATTTGACCGTCCTATCACTCACCAGCTTTATGGTGGCGACTGGGAAAACCGTTTGAAGCAGGAAATCCTGTTGGGTATCGGTGGTATCCTGACACTGAAAGCATTGGGTATCAAGAAAGATATTTATCACTGTAATGAAGGACATGCCGCATTGATTAATGTTCAGCGTATCTGTGATTACGTAGCTACCGGATTGACTTTCGATCAGGCTATCGAGTTGGTTCGCGCTTCTTCTCTTTATACGGTTCATACGCCGGTTCCCGCAGGTCACGACTATTTCGACGAAGGCTTGTTTGGTAAATATATGGGTGGTTATCCTGTCAGAATGGGTATCACTTGGGACGACTTGATGGATCTCGGACGTAACAATCCGGGTGACAAGGGCGAACGTTTCTGTATGTCAGTCTTTGCTTGCAACACTTCTCAGGAAGTGAACGGTGTAAGTTGGCTGCACGGAAAAGTATCCCAGGAAATGTTCTCTTCTATCTGGAAAGGTTATTTCCCCGAAGAAAGCCACGTAGGATATGTGACGAACGGTGTTCACTTCCCGACTTGGAGCGCTACGGAATGGAAAGAACTGTACTTTAAATATTTCAACGAAAACTTCTGGTTCGACCAGTCTAATCCTAAGATTTGGGAAGCTATCTATAATGTGCCCGATGAAGAGATTTGGAAGACTCGTATGACGATGAAGAATAAGTTGGTTGACTATATCCGCAAGTCATTCCGCGATACTTGGTTGAAGAACCAGGGAGATCCTTCACGCATCGTTTCGCTGATGGATAAAATCAATCCGAATGCATTGCTGATTGGCTTCGGTCGCCGTTTTGCTACTTACAAACGTGCACACCTGCTGTTTACTGACCTGGAGCGTCTTTCCAAGATTGTGAATAATCCTGACTATCCGGTACAGTTCCTGTTTACAGGTAAGGCTCACCCGCACGATGGAGCAGGACAGGGCTTGATTAAGCGTATTATCGAGATTTCCCGTCGTCCTGAATTCCTGGGCAAGATTATCTTCCTCGAAAACTACGATATGCAGTTGGCTCGTCGCCTGGTTTCCGGTGTTGATATTTGGTTGAATACTCCGACCCGTCCGTTGGAAGCATCCGGTACATCAGGCGAAAAGGCATTGATGAACGGTGTTGTCAACTTCTCCGTACTGGACGGATGGTGGCTGGAAGGTTACCGCGAAGGTGCAGGTTGGGCGTTGACTGAAAAACGTACTTACCAGAATCAGGAACACCAGGATCAATTGGATGCTGCTACTATTTACAGTATTCTTGAAACTGAAATCCTGCCGTTGTACTATGCCCGCAACAAGAAGGGATATTCTGAAGGCTGGATCAAGGTTGTGAAGAATTCTATCGCGCAGATTGCTCCTCACTATACAATGAAACGTCAGTTGGATGACTACTTTAGCAAATTCTATTGCAAACAGGCAAAACGCTTCGCGTCTTTGTCTGCTGATAATAATGCGAAAGCAAAAGAAATAGCAGCTTGGAAAGAAGAAGTGGTTGCTAAATGGGATTCTATCGAAATCGTATCTTGCGACAAGGTGGAAGAAATGGCACTGGGAGACATCGAAAGCGGAAAAGAATATACTATCACTTACGTAATCGATGAGAAAGGTTTGAATGATGCAGTAGGACTCGAACTGGTAACGACATATACGACTGCCGATGGTAAACAACATGTTTACTCAGTAGAGCCGTTCAGCGTAATCAAGAAAGAAGGCGATTTGTACACATTCCAGGTTAAACATAGCTTGTCGAATGCCGGTAGCTTCAAGGTGTCTTACCGTATGTTCCCGAAGAACTCGGACCTTCCGCATCGTCAGGACTTCTGCTACGTACGTTGGTTTGTCTGATTAATTGAGCAATAAAGTAGGGGAGAGTAAATCTCCCTGTTGCTTTCATAGATAAAATTCAGCCCCTGCAATCTTAAAGAATGCAGGGGCTGAATTTTTATAATCAAGAGACTGTCTCCAGGACGAAACAGCCTTTGCTTCTTTTATTTTACAGCTTCTGCTATTTTAGCTTGAAGCTCTTCTCCGTGCAGGCCGCGAGCGATAATCGTACCGTCATCGTCGATCAACACTGTGTGAGGGATGCTGTTTATAGCGTAAAGTTGTGCACCTTCACTTTGCCAGAATTTCAGGTCGGACATTTGTGGCCAAGTCATGTTCAGTTTCTTGATAGATTCTTTCCATGCAGCGCCGTCCTGATCGAGAGATACACCTACAATTTCAAAGTTTTTGCCTTTGTATTTAGCGTAAGCTTCTACCAGGTTAGGCATTTCGCGACGGCAAGGACCGCACCAGCTAGCCCAGAAGTCTACCAATACCACTTTGCCTTTACCTACGTAATCAGACAGTTTCACAGCTTTTCCGTCAGGAGTCTGCATTTCGAAATCAATGAACTTGGTACCTACGGCAGTCTTTTTCTGCTTTTCGGTCAGTTCTTTGATTTTTACGATTGTTTCATCGTTTTGCAAGTTAGCCGGAACCTGTTGCAGTAATGCTTCGTTTTCGGCAGTAGAGTTATTGTAGAAAGTCTGTTTGAACAAGAATACACCGACCGGGTTGGTGATGTTTTTCTGTACAGCTTCCTTGATTGCGTTTTCGTACTGTTCCTGCAACTCAGCTCCTTCTTTTTGCTTGGCTTCTTTCTGTTCATCGCTCAAGGTAGTGTCACCCATTGATTCATAGATGCCATTCATTTTCTTGCTGATGTCATTGATTTTAGCTCTGAGTTCCTGGTAAGCGTCGTTGTTGGCAGTACCGGTAACAGAATCATCATCTTTGCCTAACTTGACATTGATTTTTCCGTTTTCGAGGAAGAAATCAACCATCAACGGTGTTCCGTTTACTTCACAAGTGACATAACGGCTGACAACAGAATCTTGTGTACCTTCAAAGGTAAAAGTACCTTTTTTGATAACGGCAGTATCGAGTTTAGTCAAATTTCGACCTGTAGCTTCCTGAAGATAAACGGTGTCACCATCGGCTGCGCCCTCTACTGTACCCGTAACAACGTAACCGGCTTTGTTGCCGGTACAAGCTACCATACCCAAGGCTGCAGTTGCGATAACTAAATAAGTTAATTTTTTCATGCTTTTGTAAGATTAGTGAATAAATATTTATGCAAAGATAGATTATTTTTCTCTCGGGCATCGAAAAACACTGTTATATTAGATTAACACGTAGGTGAAAACCGCAGAAATGTGTACCTTTGCAGCCCAAACTTTAGAATGAATATGCAAGAAGATAAATCCATCATTGAGGTGAGCCATGTCTCGAAGTATTTTGGCGAGAAAACAGCATTGGATGATGTGACTCTGAAGGTGAAAAAGGGCGAATTTGTCACGATGCTCGGGCCTTCCGGTTGCGGGAAAACCACGTTATTGCGTCTCATTGCCGGTTTTCAGACGGCTTCGGAAGGAGAAATCCGAATTTCGGGGAAGGAAATCACACAAACTCCGCCCCATAAGCGTCCGGTAAACACGGTATTCCAGAAATATGCCCTGTTTCCGCACTTGAATGTTTACGACAATATCGCTTTCGGTCTGAAACTGAAAAAGACACCGAAGCAGACCATTGGGAAGAAAGTGAAAGCTGCTCTGAAAATGGTAGGCATGACGGATTATGAATATCGGGATGTCGATTCTCTTTCCGGCGGTCAGCAACAGCGTGTAGCCATCGCCCGTGCCATTGTCAACGAGCCGGAAGTGTTGTTGCTGGATGAACCGCTGGCAGCGCTCGACCTGAAAATGCGTAAGGATATGCAGATGGAACTCAAGGAGATGCATAAATCTTTGGGAATCACATTTGTCTACGTCACTCACGATCAGGAAGAGGCGCTTACATTGAGTGACACGATTGTCGTGATGAGTGAAGGGAAGATTCAGCAGATCGGTACGCCGATTGATATTTATAATGAGCCTATCAATTCATTTGTTGCGGACTTTATCGGAGAAAGTAACATCTTGAATGGAACGATGATTCATGACAAACTGGTGCGTTTCTGCGGTACGGAGTTCGAATGTGTGGACGAAGGATTCGGTGAGAATGTTCCGGTAGATGTGGTGATCCGTCCGGAAGACCTGTATATTTTCCCGGTTTCGGATATGGCGCAGTTGACGGGAGTGGTGCAGACTTCCATATTCAAAGGCGTGCATTATGAAATGACCGTGCTTTGCGGCGGTTATGAATTCCTTGTGCAGGATTACCATCATTTTGAGGTAGGGGCGGAAGTCGGTCTGCTGGTGAAGCCTTTCGATATTCATATTATGAAGAAAGAGCGTATCTGCAATACTTTTGAAGGAAAGTTGCTGGATGCCACTCATGTGGAATTCCTCGGTTGCAGCTTTGAGTGTGCTCCTGTAGAGGGCATGGAACCCGATACGAACATCAAAGTGGAAGTGGATTTCGACAAGGTGATTCTTCAGGATAATGAAGAAGACGGAACGCTGACGGGAGAGGTGAAGTTCATCCTTTACAAGGGTGACCATTATCATCTGACGGTGTTCTCCGACTGGGACGAGAATGTATTTGTAGATACGAATGATGTATGGGACGACGGCGACCGCGTAGGTATTACCATCCCCCCGGATGCCATTCGTGTAATTAAAATAACCGATTAACAGGAAAGGAAGTGAATAAGAGGTTTTTAGTCTTTTTGTCATCACGTAAGAGTTGGACTCTCCCTTACATTATTTTCTCGGCGATCTTTGTGGTCATACCGTTGTTCTTGATTGTCGTGTATGCGTTTACCGACGATAACGGTCATTTGACACTCGCCAATTTTCAGAAGTTCTTCGAGCATCCCGAAGCAATCAATACCTTTGTCTATTCGATAGGTATTGCTATTATCACCACCCTTGTTTGTCTTTTGCTGGGTTATCCCGCAGCTTGGATACTGAGTAACAGTAAGCTGAACCGTTCTAAAACGATGGTTGTCCTGTTTATCCTGCCGATGTGGGTGAATATCCTGGTGCGTACCCTGGCTACGGTTGCCCTATTCGACTTTTTCAGCGTGCCGCTGGGCGAAGGAGCTTTGATATTCGGTATGGTGTACAACTTTATCCCCTTTATGATTTATCCTATCTATAACACGTTGCAGAAGATGGATCATAGTTATATCGAAGCTGCGCAGGACTTGGGAGCCAATCCCGTACAAGTCTTTCTGAAAGCAGTCCTTCCGCTTTCCATGCCGGGGGTGATGAGTGGCATTATGATGGTGTTCATGCCGACTATATCGACTTTCGCCATTGCCGAGCTATTGACGATGAACAATATCAAACTCTTCGGTACGACGATTCAGGAAAATATCAATAACAGTATGTGGAATTATGGTGCGGCGCTTTCACTTATCATGCTGTTGCTGATTGCCGCCACTTCTTTATTCAGCACAGACGATAAGGACAATTCTAACGAAGGGGGTGGGCTATGGTAAAGAAAATATTTGCGCAGGCTTACTTGTGGATATTGCTGTTGTTGCTTTATTCTCCTATCGTTATTATCGTCATCTATTCTTTCACCGAAGCGAAAGTGCTGGGCAACTGGACGGGTTTCTCTACCAAACTTTATACTTCGCTTTTCACTACGGGCACGCATCATTCTTTGATGAATGCATTGATTAATACGATTACTATTGCCTTGCTGGCTGCAACGGCATCTACCTTGCTGGGTAGTGTGGCTGCTATCGGCATCTTTAATCTGAAATCCCGTTCGCGCAAAGCGATTAGTTTTGTGAATAGCATTCCTATTCTGAACGGAGATATCATCACGGGTATTTCGCTTTTCCTTTTGTTCGTTTCTTTGGGAATCACGCAAGGATATACCACCGTAGTGCTTGCCCATATCACTTTCTGCACGCCTTACGTTGTGTTGAGCGTTCTGCCTCGCCTGAAGCAGATGAATCCGAATATCTATGAAGCTGCCCTCGATTTGGGAGCAACTCCCATGCAAGCCTTGTGGAAAGTCATAGTGCCGGAGATTCGTCCGGGAATGATTAGTGGCTTTATGCTTGCATTGACACTGTCTATTGATGATTTTGCCGTGACGGTATTTACCATCGGTAATCAGGGCTTGGAGACGCTCTCTACTTATATTTATGCCGATGCCCGCAAAGGTGGTCTGACACCGGAGCTTCGCCCGCTTTCCGCTATTATTTTTGTTGTGGTGCTGGCGTTGCTTATTGTAATCAATTACCGGGCAGGGAAAGCGAAGAAGAAATAATTATTCAATATGCCAATGCGCTGATATGCTGATTGCATGGCGGCACGTTTTCAGTATTGGTATATTGGCACATTATAAAATTATTAATTATGAAAAGAATAATTCCTGTTATCCTGTTGTTGCTGAGTTTGACGGGATGTTATAATTCTGGCGAGCCTCGCGAACGGGTTCTCAAAATCTATAACTGGGCGGATTATATCGGGGATGGTGTGCTCGAGGATTTTCAAGCATATTATAAGGAACAGACGGGTGAAGATATTCGTATCGTTTATCAGACATTCGACATTAACGAGATAATGTTGACCAAGATTGAGAAAGGTCATGAGGATTTCGACGTGGTTTGCCCTTCGGAATACATTATTGAGCGTATGTTGAAGAAGCACCTGCTTCTGCCTATTGATACGAACTTTGCCCATTCTCCCAACTATATGAACAATGTGGCTCCGTTCATACGGGAGCAGATTAATAAATTGAGCCAGCCGGGTGAAGAAGCCAGCCGTTATGCGGTATGCTATATGTGGGGAACTGCGGGACTCCTTTATAACCGGGCTTATGTTCCTGATTCGGTCGCTGCATCCTGGGATTGTCTTTGGAATAAGAAGTATGCCGGCAAAATCCTGATGAAAGATAGTTACCGCGACGCTTACGGCACGGCTATTATTTATGCGCACGCCAAGGAGCTGGAAGAGGGGACTGTGACGGTGGAAGAACTGATGAACGACTATTCTCCACAGGCTATGGAACTTGCGGAAAAATATCTGAAAGCCCTGAAACCGAATATAGCAGGCTGGGAAGCCGATTTCGGCAAGGAGATGATGACGAAGAACAAGGCTTGGCTGAATATGACCTGGAGCGGTGATGCAATATGGGCGATTGAAGAAGCCAACGCGGTAGGTGTGGAGCTGGATTACGAAGTTCCCAAGGAAGGAAGTAATATATGGTATGACGGTTGGGTGATTCCGAAATATGCAAGGAATCCGGAAGCAGCCAGTTACTTTATCAACTTCATGTGCCGTCCGGACATTGCTCTGAGAAATATGGATTTCTGCGGATATGTAAGTTCGATTGCTACTCCGGAGATTCTGGAAGAGAAGATAGACACGACACTTACCTATTTTTCCGATCTTAGTTATTTCTTCGGACCGGGCGCCGATAGCGTACAGATTGACAAGATACAATATCCCGACCGCAAAGTAGTGGAACGATGCGCTATGATTCGTGACTTCGGCGATAAGACGAAAGAAGTTCTTGATATCTGGTCGCGTATTAAGGGGGATAATTTGGGAGTAGGTATTACTATTCTTATTTTTGTCGTTGTTGCCTTGATGAGCGGCTGGATGATATATAAAAGGTGGCAACGTTACAGTCGTCAGAAACAACAGAGACGAAGAAGCAGAAGAAAAAAAGTAAAGAGGAATTAAAGTTAAGTCTTTTGATACACCATAAAAACAAAGCTCGGTAAGTAAAATATTTGCCGAGCTTTATTTTTATATGATGCCATTATCTCCGTTTCATACTGCGGAGTACGTCTTTTGTCTCCTTGTCTACGCGAAGGGATTCAATCGTTTTCTGCAATGATTTATTATAAGTCCAATTATCCAGCTTGCTCTGTTTTAGATACTCCATTGTCTTTTCGGGGAATTTGATGAAACAGATGGATATCATCCAGGCCATAGCCATACGTGCATAATAAGCATCGTGGCTGAAAGTGTCTGCGTATGCCAGCAATGCGTCAATATGCTCTTCGTCTATATAATGGAAAAGCATTACAATCCCGAAGCGGATTTCGAACTCTTTGGTAGATGCGAGGTAAGGCTGGATAAACTGCCATATAGTTTCTTTTCCTTTTTTCGCGGCAGTTTTCAGTTCGCCGCAAAAGATATCGCATACAGCCCAGTTGTCGATACGTGGAACGAACATGCTTATGTGTTTCATTCGTTCGTCCAGCTCCATTTTAGCTAATCCGATAACCATTCCCTGAAGCATTGTTTCTTCATAAAACTTAGTATCGGTTGCTTCCACGAACATACGCCAGTCGTCTCTCTTTGCGATTTCTTTAGCCAATATCCGCAGTTGCGGAATACGTACGCCGAGGATATTTCCGACTCCGGGGACCAGGGCAGAATGAAACTCCTGATACTTGGAGTCTACTAAATCCTGCAATTCTTTTCGAATGTTTTCTGTTGTTGTCATTTTGTATAGCACGGTTATTTTACAAAGATATAAAAAAAGAGCATGCCTTGCGCGTAGACATGCTCCATTTTGGCTTTTTCTTCCAGCGAAGGTCTGTATTACTTCTTGACCATGCTGAAAGTGAATGTTGTAACGGGGAACTTATTGAGATCCGCTTCTCCGACTTTTACTCCTGTTGCTTTGATAATGAATGCCAGTTTTTTGCCGTCATAAGCGTAAACACCATTCTTTTCAGCTTCAATAGTTACTGTTATAAGAGTTTCAGCCGGTTCTTGCCCTTCTTCTTGTACTTGAGTCGGAGCGGTGAATTTAATTTCCAGTGGTTCAGGTTTTAGTTGCAGTAAGATAGTTGATTTACTTTCATCAAAAGTCGGTGTATAAGGAATGTTGTAGTTGATATCATCCAAGTTTTCAATGATAGCTCCGGCATTTTCTTCACCAACAATGCTTTTAATCAGGTCTTCAACCGGAAGTTTCTTGATCATAATCTGATTGTCTTTTACTTCGGCAGTAACTTCGGCTCCTGCCGGTTCTTCTCCCTCTTCTGCATTTGCCTGGGGACTGACGGGGTCGGATTCTGTCAGCATTGTACCGGAATAATTACCATCAACGTCTTTAAGGGAATATACGGGAATGTCTGAATCGTCGTCACTGCTGCATGCAGTAAAAGAAGTTACTATACTCAGTGCCATTGCAAATAAGACAAAGCGATTAAAACAACAAACTTTTTTCATTTTAGTTAAAGTTTTCATACTGTTTAAATAATTAGATTATTAATTTTCAAAATTAAGGTGTACGTACATAGTGTAAATGCTACGATTAATAAAATACTGCATGAAGAAATAAAAAAGAAAGAATTTTTTGTGTAAATGTTATAATGAAGATCCCTGTTGATGGGATCTTCGACTATATAATTCCGTTTTTGTTTTATTGTTTTTTCGTGATAGACTCGCTTGGCGTTATCCCGAAGTACTCTTTGTACTTATGGCGGAAGTTCTTGAGATTCTTCAAGCCAATCATTTCAGGAAGAACGCTGACAGAGTAATTTCCGCTTTCCAGTAATTCCCGTGCTTTTTCCATACGTATCCGGTAAATCAAATATTTGGGTGCTTCTCCTGTCAGCGCCTTCCATTTAGTGAAGAAAGCGGTTCTGCTCATATATAGCTCCGAGGCGATTTCGTCTATCGTCAGATTTTCTTTATCTATATTTCTTAGAATAAATTCTTTTACCTGATTGATAAGGTCGTAATTGCCTTCATCTAAGATTTCCTCTTCCTCAACTTCCAGAAATTGCTTTCCGAATATTTTCTGCAGGAATGATTTTCTGAGGAAACGGTTGTTTTTGATAAGGACATTCATTTCTATTTTTAAATCTTCAATATGGAAAGGCATATATAAGAATATGTCGGCGAGGGAGCTTTCTCTTTTGCTGCGTTGCCCTATGTCTATGCGTGAACCGTAGAGAATGATTGGGATAACAGAGGTTTCTCCCGATGTTTTTAGCCTCGATGATAGTTCGTTGCCGTACATTCCATGAAGCATGATGTCGCAAATCACTAAATCCGGGTATTCCTCTTTTATACATTCTAAAGCATCCGTGCCGTTTCCGAAGCTTTTTACAATAAAATCCTTAGATAAACGTTCTTCTAGGTACAATCTGAATTCTTTGTTGCTGTCAGCAAGAACGACCACTGGTTTAGCGGAATTTCTCTTTTGTGAGTCCTTGCCGAACAAGGTATCTATTTTTTCTTCTATCGGATTTGATGTAATTTGTATGGCGGTATGTTTGGAGACACTTTCCGGTGAATCTTTTGAAGGGAATTTCAGAGTAATGGAGCGGTTGGAATGATTAATCAGAATCTTGCCATTGCATAATTTTATCAGCTTTTTGCAGAATATATTTTTCGCGAAATTGTATTCGAGTTCTTCTTTTCGTTTGAGCAGTTGCCAGTTTTTGCATTTGTAGCATTGAACTAGCTTCTTGTTTTCGAAATCAGCTATTTTTATTTGCCAGTTTTGAGAATTTGAGGTGATTAGCAGGGTAATTGTTTTTTTTTGCCCGGTATGGTCTATGGCATTTTTTATGAATCTGTCGATGACCGGTGATATTTTACTTTGGTCGAACCAGGCGCTGGCATAACTAAAATCTGTTTTTATATTCAGTTCTACCAGGTTGTTGGCAGCATGTGTTTGTAAAGAATCAATTCTGTTTTTAATGAATATTCCCAATTCGTATTCTGAGGAATCCAGCCTTTCCGAATTTACAAACAATTGCTTTAAATCCATCAATCTGGTTAAATGTACGTTGAGGTAATCTATGTTTTGGATGGCTAATGATAATTCTTGTCTGATATTTTCGAGACAGATATCATTACATGCAATTTTCAATGGAGTATGAACTAATGTAAGCGGAGTACGGATATTTTCGAAAGAGTCTATAAAATATTGATTCCCTTCTTTCAAAAGATTTCTTTCTTTCTGTATCGTAGTGATATGAATTATAATCCAATAAATTGCGATTGCTCCTGCTAGAACTGCTGATGTAAAGTTTAATTGATAAAGAATGAGTATCGCTAGAGCGCTGGAAATGAGGGACGACGTTTGTATTAAGTATTTCATATTAATTTGATTTTTTAGTGACGTCACTCAGATGAAATAGACCCATTTCTTTCGTTTGAGAAAAAAAGAGGAAATTCACTATCCTAATATTTTACATCATTTTTTTTGAGAAATGGTGAATATCCTCTAAGTAACAATATTTAATCAGTCCTATTTGTTGAACACATTGTTCACTGTATGAAAATGCTACGTAGGGGAGCGTATTGTATATTGGGTACTATTGAGGAATAACTCAATAAATACTATTCTGTATTTTTCCATATATAAACTGAAAAAATAATGCAAGGTCAGGTTTTTATAAGAAGGTATGATTAGTCTATTTCTACGAAGTAAAAATAATGATAAGTTCTAATAAGTAGATGCTGCTGTTATCCTTGAATGTTGGATATTTGTGTTATGGTATTAAAAATGCGATAAGTGGTGTGATTTTATTACGTTCTGTTGGCAGAACGTTGTTTGATTTCCTGCAAAATAGCAAAAGAGATGTACCATTTTTCCATTAGGTATCATCCAATCAGCCACTCTCCCAGATTTCGTTTTTCTGCATCGAAAGCGACTCCGACTTTCACCAGCTGCCTGCCGTCGATGGTGTAAGGCAGGAGATAGCCTTTGTCATCAATCTGTTTCAAAGCTTCTTCGGCAGTGCCATGCAGTTTGAATTCGAAAACATAAATGTAGTCTGCTGTCTTTACTACGGCGTCGGCACGTCCTTTGGCGGTACGCACTTCGGCTTGTGTGAATTGTCCCATCAGTTTGAAGACCAGGTAGAATACTACTTGGTAGTGACGTTCCGTTTTCACATTCAGCTCGTAGGGGAAGTCTGCGAAGAAGCAGGTGAGCCGGTTGAGGAAAGCTTCTGTTTCACCCGTCTCCAGTTCATGAACAAATTTCCCGATATAAAAGGATGTATCAGTAGATGTGACAGGAGTGTAGAAAGGTGCTGCAAAGTTGAGGAAACCATACTTCACTTCTTCGTTGGGGAATCCTAACGTATATGTACGAAAACGTTGGTCATAGGCTTTTATTGTCAGATATCCGCTTTGATAAATCATCGGAATGGGATTGCTGATGTTCGCCCTGTCGTCGTTCAATGAGGCGGAAGATACTTCTATGCCGTCCAATTCCCGCAGGTCGAAGTCTGTCCTTTTGAGCATCTCTACCAGAAACGTCGGTGTTCCGCTGGCAAACCAATAATCACCGAAACGTGATTTGGCAAGAGCGCTAAGTACGCTGAACGGATTGTACATGGGAGTAAATCCTTTTTCCGGAGTAAAGCGGTAGCCGTCGTACTGGCGGGTTAGCTGCTCTACAGCCTGTTCGTAAGTTGTTTCCGTCTGCTTTGTCAATGCTTGCAATTCGGGGATAAAAGTCGCTTCGATTTCTGTACGTGTCATGCCGCAGAGAGTGTTGTATTCGAGGTCGAAGCTGATATCATTCAACTGGTTGAGTGTACTGAATATTCCCATCTGTGCAAATTTGGTCACTCCGGTGATAAAGACAAACTGAAGATAAGGATCAGCATCTTTAAGCACTGTATAGAAAGCGGTCAGCGTTTTGCGGAAGTCTTCTTGCAAATCGGGATTATCAAACGTTTGAAGCATGGGCTTGTCATACTCGTCAACAAGCACTACAACACGTCGTCCGCTCTGTTCGTAAGCACGTCGGATGATCGTGGAAAATCGGCCGGAATATGTCATAGTACCTTTATCTACGCCATACGTTGTCTCCCAACTTTCCAGTTGTAACTCAAGCATCTTTTCCAACCGTTCGCGACTGTCATATTTTTCGGCATTCAGACTCAGGTGCAACACAGGATATTCAAACCAGTTCTGTTCCAACTGCTCAATGGCAAGTCCTTCGAATAATTCTTTCTTTCCTTTGAAGTAGGCTTCAAGGGTAGAAAGCAACAGGCTTTTCCCGAAACGTCGGGGACGGCTAAGAAAACAAGGAATACCAGCCTGAACCAAGCGAAACACGAGTGCTGTCTTGTCTACATACATGAATCCTTCGGAACGAAGTTTCTCAAAACTTTGTATCCCTATCGGGAGCTTGCGGAACGTATTAACTGGCGTATTCATAACAACTTTTGTTTTCAATGTAACAAAGATAGATTATCTATGTTTGTAAAGCAAACAATTGAATAAGTAATTTGCATTATCCAATCAGCCACTTTCCCAGATTTCGTTTTTCTGCATCGAAAGCGACTCCGACTTTCACCAGCTGCCTGCCGTCAATGGTAAGGAGATATCCTTTGTCATCGATCTGCTTCAACGCCTCTTCGGCAGTGCCATGCAGTTTGAATTCGAATACATAAATATAGTCTGCTGTCTTTACTACGGCGTCAGCACGTCCTTTGGCGGTACGCACTTCGGCTTGTGTGAATTGTCCCATCAGTTTGAAGACCAGGTAGAATACTACTTGGTAGTGACGTTCCGTTTTCACATTCAGCTCGTAGGGGAAGTCTGCGAAGAAGCAGGTGAGCCGGTTGAGGAAAGCTTCAATGTCGCCGCTGCGTAGTTCGCGTACAGACCTCACTATATAAGGATATATCTTTAAATATGAGAGCGGAGTATATAAAGGTACGGCATAGTGTAGAAAAGAATACCTCACTTCTTCATTGGGAAAGCTGAGAGCATATGTATCAGTATGTTCATAATAAGTCTTAATAGTTAAATATCCGCTCTGATACATTATGGGTATAGGATTATTTATCTCTATCCCACTTTCTTTTAATGAGGCGGACGATACTTCAATGCCGTCCAATTCCCGCAGGTCTAAGTCCGTCCTTTTGAGCATCTCTACCAAGAATGTCGGCGTTCCGCTCGCAAACCAATAATCACCGAAACGTGATTTGGCAAGAGCGCTAAGTACGCTGAAAGGGTTGTACATGGGAGTAAATCCTTTTTCCGGAGTAAAACGGTAGCCGTCATACTGGCGGGCTAGCTGTTCCACAGCCTGTTCGTAAGTTGTTTCCGTCTGCTCTGTCAATGCTTGCAATTCGGGGATAAAAGTCGCTTCGATTTCTGTACGTGTCATGCCGCAGAGAGTGTTGTATTCGAGGTCGAAGCTGATATCATTCAACTGGTTTAGCGTACTGAATATTCCCATCTGTGCAAACTTGGTCACTCCGGTGATAAAGACAAATTGAAGATATGGGTCAGCACTTTTAAGTACTGTATAGAAAGCGGTCAGCGTTTTGCGGAAGTCTTCCTGCAAATCGGGGTTATCGAATGTTTGAAGCATGGGTTTGTCATATTCGTCTACGAGCACAACAACGCGGTGTCCGGTCTGTTCGTAAGCACGCTGAATGATTGTGGAAAAACGTCCGGAATATGTCATAGTACCTTTATCTACGCCATACGTTGTCTCCCAACTTTCCAGTTGCAACTCAAGCATTTTTTCCAACCGTTCGCGACTGTCATATTTTTCGGCATTAAGGTCGAGGTGCAACACAGGATATTCAAACCAATTCTGCTCCAACTGCTCGATGGCGAGCCCTTCGAATAATTCTTTCTTTCCTTTGAAGTAAGCTTCAAGGGTAGAGAGCAACAGACTTTTTCCGAAACGTCGGGGACGACTGAGGAAGTATAGCTTCCCTTTTGTGACGAGACGGTAGATTAAAGCTGTTTTATCTACATATAGATATCCTTCCGAACGGAGAAATTCGAAACTTTGTATCCCTATTGGGAGCTTGCGGAACGTATTAACTGGCGTACTCATAACAACTTTCGTATTTAATACGAACAATACTATAGACAAAGGTAACAAACATCTGTATACTATACAATAAAAACTAGTAATATTGGTAGTATGAATCTATGCATACTTTCATGAAATCATCAGGTTGATTTAAAGAAATCAATAGCATGAATTAATAGATTCAGGCTTTCTATTAGCTACTTTATGCGCATGATTTAGTCTGTTGCTGTTGAGCAACTGCCGGGATGCACAAGTGTGTTAGGCTTGTTACACAAGTCTGTTCGGATAGATGCACAAGTGTAACTGTATTGTTGTTTTTATTATCTGATAAGTACTATAAAAAAGTGCAGTTTTCTTCCGATACAAAGTGAAAAGACTATAGATGATTTTTGTAAACTTATAGAAAATAAGGGCTTTTTATGGTCTAAGATGTTGATTAATAGTGCTGTGACATTTTTGTTTTCCCCCGTATAATACTTAAAATAAGAACAAAAATGTCACAGCGTTAAAAGTTGGAAATGTTTCACTTCTTCATTAGGAGATATATTAAAACAAGAGTCGTGTGAGAAAATCATACGACTCTTGTTTATAATTCAATATATAGGCTTTTGATTGTTTATAACTTTTCAATTTCCTCTAGTGATAGTCCGGTAGCTTTATGGATGGCGGACATATCGATTCCCATTGTCTTTAGGTTTCGGGCTATCCCGATTCGTTCTTCTTCACGTCCTTTTTCTAAACCTTTTCCCAGTCCTTCTTTCAGTCCTTCTTTTCGTGCCGTATTCACAGCATTCACTATATCCCGATACGCTTTTACGCTATCCTCATATTCTCTCAACTGTTTTGGGGTGAAACGGGCTATTGAAGCGGCTTCGAACAAACGGTTGAATATTCGTTCCTGTAATGCAGTCGGGCGTTCCAGCAGGCGTGATAGGTTTTTCAGGACGAAAGCCCATTTCTCGAACAATGTTTCCAGTTCATGTTCTGTCTTGGTGAACTTTGGGAGTTCCAGATAAATGAATGTAAGTTTGTCGTAGAATACTTTTTTTGTATTTACGTCCATCAACTTAACCTCGTGGTGGAAATATTCCTTTGAGTTCTTGTCTTCGTCGAACACAAAATTGAGTATTCCTACTGTATAGACCGCTTCTAGACTGTAATCCCAATCTCCCCGTTTAGCCTGTTCGCGGATGGGGAAGGTAGAGTAATATACACTGCGGTCTTTGAAAAATTGCTGGAATACATTCTGCATTTCAACAATGAACCTTTCACCGCTTTCCGTCTCACAATACACGTCAAAGATGGCGCGGCGGTCTTCTTTACGAATGCCTAGTTGCTCGCTGTTGAGGTAAGTCAGGTCTTTGATGGTATGCGTTCCATGGAAAATCGCATTCAGAAAGCCGATTAACAGTTCTTTGTTCATTGGCGTTCCGAAAAGGTATTTAAATCCGAAATCGGTTCGTGGGTCAATATATAGTTCCTGCAATTCATTTACTGGCATATGCGTGAGATTTAAATGATTATAGAACAAAGATAATCGTTTTAATTTGATATTTGTTCACTAAACTGAAGAATTGTTGCTTCATACATTTAAAATAACGATTGTTGCAGATACAGTTATTTTATACGGATGATATAGTCTGCTGTTGAGTGATATGGGCAGGATTGTGAAAAGTGCAGTTTTCTTCTGATAAAAAGTGAAAAGACTATAGATGATTTTTGTAAACTTATAGAAAATGAGGGGCTTTTTATAGCCTAAGGTGTTGATTATTAGCGCTGCCACATTTTTGTTTTTCCCCGTATATTACTTAAAATGAAGACAAAAATGTGGCAGTGCTTAAAGGTAGAAATCTTCGGTTGCTACTACTCTTATTTTTGGCTCGAAACTTTCCCACCAGTTAATCATATGAGCGTTGGAAGAGTTAGTAGCTTCCGAATTTGTTTTAGTGTTATCAAATGAGCATAGTGAATATCGTTTCTGTAGATTATATGATTTTCCGTGTATTTTCTCTTTTTTACGTTGAAAAAGAGAAGATACACGGAGATTTCATTTAGTGTCTTTAAAAAAAGACATGACTTAATACAATGTAATGCTATATCTATTACCAGTCTTTTGAATAAGATTGTCCATCATAAGTGACACTAGAACCAAATGCTTTTGAAGCAATTGTATTCAGTGTAGATTGTGCGCTCGTGTCTCTTAAGTCATAGAGACAAATAGCTCCCATACCATCTGTTGCTGTTTGAGCGGCATATTTTCCGACATAGTAAGATGAGTTGTAGGCATTTAAATTGATGGCATAAGCAGCCCATTTAGCTTTTGTCATTCCAAATGCCGGATAACTGTCATAAGAACCGAAGAAAGCATTCATTCCATAATTAATCTTGTCTGCGACAGAAGACAGTTCAGAAGCATAACCATAGTTAAATACGGTGATCCATTTGTCAGCCGGCATTTTGTCACGGAGAGCAGTAATCAGTTTTGAGAAAGAACCGGTACTTCCTGACGGATAACCATTTTTTCCATATTCTGCCCATTCGTCGTCAAAATCAATACCATCCAGGCCGTAAGTGTTTACCGCATTTGCCAGTTGAGTAGCAAAGCTTTCTACTTGTGCGTCTGTCATGTTGGCTACGCCTAATCCGGTATGGTCACCCAAGATAGACAACAAAACTTTAATACCTTTGGCCTGCAATGGCTCAATATATTTGGCTTTACCGGATAATACTGCTTGTACATTCGGGTTGTTGTAAAGAACTACATTATCTCCGTTTCCCCGGATATTGGCTGCGAAGATAATAGCGGCATCAAAGAATGAAGCATCATTCATCGTGTATGAACCTGCATTGAGAGGATTGATATCATTCACCTCGATGTAAACGATGTTCTTGATACCAGTTGCTGTTCTAGTTGTTACAGCTTGAGCATTTGATTGCTCGTTGTTTACCAATTCTTCTTCATTAGAGCATGCTCCAAAAAGAAAACCACCTGCTAGCAATAATGTGCCAGTCATTGAAATAAAGTTTTTCATAATTAAAACAATTTAAAATGTTAATAAATGTAAGTAATAACAATTATATATCTGCGCATGATAATAATTTCTTCTTTTTTATTTTACCAATCTTTGGGACATAAATCAGAATGAATGTCTAAGTAACCTCCTTTTCCTAACCCTGGCACTAGTTCTGGATTAATACCTTGCAGTACATCATAATTAATCAATGCTCCCCATAGCAGATAGGTAGCTCCTTGTGTTTCTACTCCGGCTACTACTTTTGCAATGGAGTTCACGACGAATACATTAGCCAAATCCATATATCCAGCATCTAAAATATTGTCGAATATACTACCCTCCATTAGTTCGCCCTCTTCTTGAGACAAACTCTTTAAGGTTGAAGTGAGCGCTCCGAATTTCGTTTGCTCTAATCCTGCTATTTTCCATTGTGAATCATCTCCAAAAGGATTATCTTCACGCCATGGATTCACTAATCTATTGAACTGATTCGTCCATGCGTAATCTACAATTTTTCCTAATTCGATGCCATTTTGACTTTGGTCTAACCCGCTCGCGGACTCTTCTGTCATCGCATAAGTAATCAACTTATCGTCAATCGCCTGTCTTAAAGCAGTGACGAAATTGCATAAGTTTGCAGCACTGGGAAGATTGTCTCCTTCTTTTTTATAAGAGAAATCTTCATCGTAGAGATTCACTCCGTCCAGACCGTAAATCTCAAGACATTTGCGTATGTCATAAACCAGTTTTTGACTTTGAGTAGCATTCAGATTGGAGAATCCGATACCTTGTCCATCACCTTTTATAGTCAGACAAACTTTATGTCCTTGTGCTTGTAATGGCATAATATATTTTTTTGCATGACCCAGTACATAAGAAATATCTTTGTTATATGATATTTCAGGCATGCTTCCGGATTGATCGTATTTCACAGTTGCCGTAAGCAGGTTGATGACACTGAATGCATGTACATAGCTTAAATGCGGTTCTCTACCTAACTTGTAGAACAACTTATTGGCAATCAGTGGATTCATGTTCTCTGTATCAATATATCCTATGTGAGTAAAGACCAGTGGCTCAGTTGTATATTCCGCCGGTGCGAATTCATCCCATACATTGATGCGATAGTAGATAGTCTGATAACTGTCTGATACGGCCGGATTACTGGAAGTACCTTTCACAATCAATGGCAAAAGATAAATGGCAGAGGCCAGATTTTTATCATACGTAAACTCCAAATGTGCTTTTGATGATTCTTGCTTACCTTTTTCCAGTTTCAATTGCTCGTTAGTGAGAATTACATCACCTGGAAATGGAGTATAATTAGTACCGTTTTTTCCATTATATGCACCGACAAGTGTTTTGTCTATGCCGACCGTGTAAGTTATTGTCTGTTCCGCCGGCTTTGTTAATGTCAGCATACATTCGTCGGATACATTTTTATGATCCATTTCCAGTAAGGGATTATCCTCTGCATAGTTGGCACTTCGTAGCACGCCTAATGTGAGATCTATTCCTCCCGTTTCGGGGAATGTTCCTCCATCGGTTATTATGTCATTGTTCTCGCAGCTTGCTACGAATGCCATAGCTGCCAGAAACATTGTAAGTTTAAGTATCTGTTTCATAATTCCTTGTTCTTTAAGGGTTTATTTGTTGAGCTGGGGCACTTCGATGCCTGATGGCCATACTTCACTTTCTTTCAATTCGTATATATCAGTTCCTTCTGCGTTTTTCCAATAAGGCACGATGAGCGCATCATTCTTATAGCGTGAATGATCTTTGATGCTAAAACCTTCTCCATCATTGAATTTCCAATAGGCTACGAGGTGTTCATCGTTTTCGGGTTCGGCAATGTCATACATGTTTTTCCAGATTTCATCCTGAGTCCGAGCTACGTTCCAAATACGACATTCGCATATTTCACCATTCAACTGGCGACTGATGTCATTTCGTTCGCCATAGGAGCGTCCGATATAGAACAGGAAGTCACCTCCTGAGCCGTCTTCTTTTGGTAGCTTTTTGTCTCCTAAGCTGACGGTCTGTATTTTATCGCTGCCAAATTCGGTACTTCTGCTTTGTTCTTGTCCGTTGACGTAGAATATAATTGTTTTGTTGGGTATGTCATAAGTCAACGCAATATGATACCATTCTCCGGGGGCGAGCAGCTTGCTTTTGTTGGCTGTCGGAAATTTACTTCCATCGGGACCTTGGAATTGTAATTGTTGGCGGGGGAAACTGGCGTCCCCTAAGCGAAAACACATATATTGTTCGATACCCATAATGCTGGAAATATCTGTGCTTTCGTCGAAGCTATTGACACGTATAATAGCCTCGTAAGTGACTGAGGTGAGATTGTTGACGCAAGTCGCTGTGGGCTGTCCGTCTTGGGGAACGTAGAAGTTGGGAACAGTAACATATGCATTTTTTAAGTTGGCTGCCGTGGTTACGGCACTACTTCGTTTTACCAGATACCAAAGAGTGCGGGAGCCTTCGAGTATGTCCGCACCGTTGGAACTGCTAATAGTGAGCGGACACAAATAGGTGGCATCAATATCCAACTGGTCTAATTCTTTAAATAGAATGTCTACAGGGTTCGAAGTCACTTTCCCGGCAGGGATGGTGATGTTGGACGTACTAAGTTGATAGTGCTGTACCGGCAAAGCTGCGTATTGTGTACCATACTTTTCGTTATACACATTAATAAGTTCAGGCTCTATGGCAAAGGTTACTGTTATGTCCGTTCCGGCAGGGTAGGCTAGCTGTGCGGAGAATTGCTTATTCTGCTTGCTGACTGTTCTATTAAAGGTGATGCTGCTGGTAGTGGCTTCGGAAGCAACATCCAGATAGACATTATTGTCGAAGGGAGCCTTATTACTGTAATCTGTATTGTCGCAACCCACAATTAACAGCAGGGCAGTCACAGGTATGGCAACTTTAGTTATAATTTGCTTAAAATTCTTTTTCATGATTCAACCTCCTTATTTTATGGGTGAAGGATTCAATGTACGAATAGCGTTACATGTCTGTACGTAATTCTTGCCTACATGATAATAGTCGGCTGGCATATTGTATATCGCTATTCCTGCCAATGGTCCACAACTAATTACTTGCTTTGTAAGATAAAGTATCGATTCTATATTTTTATCTTCACTATTTTTGATGAATAAGTCCGGGTCGGCACTAATGACTAACTTATCTAACGGAATACCTACAAACTCGTTTGCATAGCTGACTTGTAATTTCAGAGCAAAAATGTCGGCGACTTCTGTTGTGTTGAGTATATAATAGCTGAACATCTTCTGTTCATCCTTTGGGACGAATGTCGGATTTCCTTCGAAAAACAAAACTTTCCCGTCTTTCATTAGTGGTGACAGTTTACTGAAGACGAGGGTACGCATAGCAGCAATAATTTCGTTTTGAGCTTCGTCCGAACCGGTATCCAGATTGCCTTCATAGCTCAATGAGATGCCGTCGAGATTGTGTTCTTTCACGTTTGCCACTACTTGGTCAAGATACGTAGCCAGTTGCTTTTGCAGATCACCCCCTGCTTTTTCAATTTCTTCTTTTTGGGAAGTGAGGTCTATGCCATAAAGTACAGAGGTGCCAAACTGTTGTTGCAAGTGCGGTATGTCTTCCAGGTCATATGCTGAAAGTTTGTTTGCATTCGTCAGGATCACGCAATCGAGACTGTCAGGAAGCGAGCGCAAAAAGTCTTTCTCTCCATTGCCGCTATTACCGTTAGGAAATCTGGCAAAGACACGATAATGTGTCTGCTGCTTATATGTGCGTACGTTTGCTGTATATTTGGCATATAGCTCGGGGTTTTGTTCTTCGGGATTTTTAACTTCCAGACCTACAGTCTCCGGGTCTGTCCAGTCATCGCAGGATGTCAGCAGGCATCCGGTGAAGGCTATACCCGATAACAGATATACAACTATACCTACTATGAATTTAATGTGTCTCATATTTTTTTGTTTTTAAGGTTACACTCTATTCGACATTTGGATTACAGTCCCACCATAAACGAACGTTTATGCCATCACTTCCCAACATTTGTACTGCCTCTGCCACATGTCCTCCATCAAGGCTATACTCTTCAGCAGGATAGTGCAAACGACGTATACCTATGTCTGTGAGGTTGGAGAATGAGCTTTTATTGTCTACGATAGGTAACATTTTCGGATAACCGGTACGACGGTGCTCGCTCCATGCTTCAATGCCCAATGGGTAGATGGCAATCCATTTCTGTGTGATGATACGTTCCAGATTTTCTTCGAAATGATTACCTTCCGTCTCTTCATTCCATGCAATGGTGATGCTGGACGGAGCACTGGTATTGTATTTGCCTAACGGATCTGTATATGGGCTAGGTCTGAGGCTGTTGTTACTGGCATAGGCCGCAGCACCGGAAACTCCGTACTGGTCGAATGAAAGAGCGATTCCCTTTTCATAGAAGTCTTTGGCTGCTCCTCCCATTGACCATTTCCGTAATTCGCCTTCGGCACGAAGGAATGCTACTTCGGCAGCTGTCATCCATATATATGGATCTGTGTCGGTCATCAAGCGGTTGGAATAAGTGCTTATTAGTGCATCATCAGATACACCCGTAGGCTGGATTCCGATTCGTAGGCCGTAATAGCCTGCTGCATCTTTTCCTGCTCCTTTCGTGAAGTATTTTTCAAGACGAGGGTCTTGGTATCCGTTCATATAACAAATGATATCGGCACCGATGCGATAATCCCCCCAGTTATTGAAACATAGAGCAGATCTATTTTCCGCTACATGTAGCTGGGCATTGTCGGCGTTGTCTTCTATGACGCCTGCTGCTACTGCTGTTTCGGCAATTCTTTGTGCTTCGGTTTTCATTTCCGGAATGTAGGATAATCGCATTGCCATGCGTAATTGCAATGAATGGAGATATTTACTCCATTTCTCTATATTACCATAATATACATCGTCGAGTTTTTTCAATGCTGAAGCGTCGAGCATGATGTTTTCGGTCAGAGTCTTGTCGGCTTCTTCCAGTTCCTTAAACATCTGCATGTAGACGTCCTTTTGAGAATCGTAAGCTGCACTCAAAGCATCGGCATTTTCATCTTGTGAGATGATCTTGCTATAAGGGATAGGACCGAACATGTCAGTGGTGCGATGCATGACAGCTACCCTTAGAATTTTGGCAATAGCTTGTGGCACAGCGGCATTCTCTATTCTTAGAATCTTGCGGTAACTGGGGTAAATGTTGACTATCGGGTCGGAGAAAGAAGCTTTCAGCCAATCTGATTTCGGATTGTAGGTTGAATATTTTTCTCCCCAACCTGTGCGTGTTTCACTAAAATATCCACCATAGGAACCACCGCACATTGCTTCCATAAACTGATAAAGATGTTCCTGTGTAGGAATTACTTGCGCTTCAAGTGTCTTTAGATTGGAACCGATAATATAGTTATCCCGTTCCATCTCTGCCTGAGTGGTTTCAAACGGATTACGATTAATATCAGCGTCCATACAACTACCCAAAGCGAGCAATGAGATGAGAGCTACCGCTACGTGACTGATATGTTTTAAATATTTCATGTCTTTCATCGTTTTAGAAGTTTATCTTAATATTGAATCCGATATTACGACTACTCGGCATCATAAAGTAATCTATCCCTTGATAGAAGTTTCCGGTGCTTGCTACAGCCTCGGGATCGAATGGTGCCTTGTTGTAAATCATCCAGAGATTGCGACCTACGAAAGCTACGTTTATATCGCATATATTGCTTAGCCAACGGCGGGGAATAGTATAGCCGATACGTGCTTCCTGTAGGCGAACGTTCGTTGCACTATAAATGTAATATTGAGGAAGCCCGCTGGAAGTCGCAATTGTTTCAAACCATTTCTGTGCGTCTATCATGCTACGACCGTTAATCATGACTCCTCCCGCGTCACGTGCGGCGGCAGTTCTTTCGGATACACCATATTCGTCGAGTGCGGCTTGTGTAGCCGAATATACGATACCCCCCAAACGGGCGGAAATAAGAAATCCTACGTTGATGCCTTTATAGGAGAAAGAGTTATTCCATGCTAAGTTGGCTTTAGGAAATACGCTACCCAATTTCATATCTTTCAGATTGTCAGCTTTTAATATATTGCCGTTTTCGTCTACCTGGATTCGGCCCTTATCGTCACGTATAACATCAGATTGTGTGTACAGGTCGCCTAAGGAACCGCCTTCTTTTAGAATGAATTTAGCTTGGGCAAGACCTCGTCCGTCTGATGGTTTCAGTTCAAGGCGGTCTTTGTTGATAGTAAGTCCGGTTTCCGGGTGTACATAGTTTCTTACCAGTTCAATGAGTTTGTTCTTGTTGGATGAGAAGGTAAAACCGCTATCCCATTTAAAGTTACTCCACGTATGTGTGTAGCTCAACATTCCTTCTACTCCCAAATTGCGCACAAATCCTGTCTGCACATATAGTTTGTCATAGCCGGAAGATACGGGAATCTGCGGGTCAAACGTCTGATTATATGTATTGGAATAATAGAACGAGGCGCTTAATTTAAAGTCTTGTAAAAAAGTGGCATCCACACCAATTTCCCATGAGTTGGTACGCTCGGGGTAGAGTGTTCCGATAGGGTAGTTGGATTTCTCTTTCCATTGTTGCGTGGTGGCATCGTAGGGGAAAGTCGGTATGGTCAGATAGCGTGGATAAGGAGAACCCACGGAGCTGTATGAACCGCGTACTTTTAAGTAATTCACCCATTCGGGCAGTTTGACCATTTCTGTGATTACTGCGGACAGACCTACTGACGGATAGAAGAATGAGGGTTGTGTGGTGCCATGAATCTGTGATGCCCAATCATTGCGTCCAGTCAAGGTGAGGTAAAGCATGCTTTTCCAGCCAATTTCTGCACTAGCAAAGATGGATTGTGTCATTTCTTCCCAAGCTACTTGAGTGGCACGCTTCTTTACATTGTCGAGGTCGAAGACATTAAATAAATTGGGGATTCCATTGTCTTGAATAGGTCCGCCATAACCCAATGAATAGCTGGTGTTGCGGCTCAAACTGGTACCAAGGTTGACTACAATACTGAAATCATCAATACGTTTGTTGACATTTGCTAGAAAATCGGCATATGTTTGTGCCGTCTCGGTTTTCTCAATGGTGTAATGTCCTTGTGTACCACCGTCAGTTAGTGTGGCGATAGTGCCGGCATAGAGCTTTTGCTCATAAGTATTGTTTGAATTATCTATGCGGATGCGTCCGGACAAACTTAGCCAGTCGAGCACGTCATATGTCAGTGCAGCAGATAACATATAGCGTTTCTTGCTGTTTTCACGCAGATTACGGTAAGCAATCCAGTATGGATTTTGCATACGCAGATTACCTTCTCCTTGCGGCCAGTATGGCAGACTGATTTTCCGTGCATCGCTCCAGCGTTCGAAAAGTTTGGTCAGGGAGAAGTCGTCGCTACGCGGGAAAAGGTATGCCGATACTAAAGGGTTGGAATATTGTCCTTGATTAATCATGTTACGGTCGTTCTGGATGATGTAACTTGCTCCTACGTCGAGTTTCATCCGGTCGTTAAGGAAGCTGGTCGTGTTTCGGAAAGTGAAATTATATCTGTTGTACCTATTGTTGGGAACCATTCCTTCGGAGTTAGTTGCGGCTGCCGAGAAGAAAGTCTGGTTCTTTTCTGTACCGGTGGACAGAGTGACTGAGTTGGTGTAAACGGCTCCTGTTTCCAGAAAATCAGTAGGTTCATATCCGGTATGGTTAGATTCATTTAACTTCGGTCCCCAACTTAGTGTGGTGGAACCGTTGGATTTGCCATAACTTCCTGTCCCATAACGGTTCTGGAACTTGGGCATAACAAATGGCTTCAACCAGTCGATGCCGCTTGATACACTAGCTTGTAGTTTTCCGGCTTTACCTTTCTTGGTAGTCACTACAATAGCACCGTTGGCTGCGTTGCTACCGTAAAGGGCTGCTGCAGCTGCGCCTGTCAGCACGGATATGCTTTCAATATCTTCCGGGTTTATGTCAGCTATTGCTTCGGTTTCTCCTTTAGAACCAAATTCTGTAGAACCGCCGCCGCCGAAATTGAACATCGGTATGCCGTCAATAACGTAGAGAGCATTACTGCTCTGCTCGATGGACTTTGTACCACGCATCACTACTTTACTAGCACCACCTACGCCGGATGAACTACTGTTGATAGTAACCCCGGCAACTTTACCGTTGAGGCTGTTGACAAAGTTTGCATCTTTGATTTCTGTCAACTGTTCCGATTTTACTTGCTGTACATTATAACTTAACGCCTTTTGTTCACGTTTGATACCGAGGGCGGTTACTACTACTTCATTCAATTGCTTGGTGTCGCTTTGCAATTTTACTTCATAGGTGTTCCTATCTGTTATTCTTATATTTTGAGATGTATATCCTACATAAGTAAAACTTAATGTATTACCCGGAGAAGCGGTAATTGTGAAATTGCCGTCCATATCGGTGATAGCTCCTTCAGAGCTTCCTTCTACCTTGATGTTTACTCCGATCAAAGGTTCATTGTTTTCGTCAATTACCTTTCCTGTCACTTTCTTGACAGGAGTTTCTTTAGGCTTGTTGTCCGGAATAATCATAATATATTTTCCTTTGAACTGATAGGTGAACCCGCTACCTTTGAGTATTTGTACAAGGGCGTTTTCTATTGTTACGGCTCTTAGGTCAAGATTTAAAACAGGCTTGTTTTTTAATTGGGAATCATTGAAGCCGACAGAGAAGTCGGATTGTCTTTCTACTTCTTTAAGCGCCTCTATTACAGATATATTTTTCTTTTGAATAGTAATCTTGGCACTGTTTTGCGCAAAGGCGGGTGTCTGCATCAGTAACAAACAGAAAAAAAGTAAAAAACTTCTTCCCTTTGCTGTCTGGTTTACTATAAATTCATAAATTTGTAGCATTTTCTTAGTATTAGGTTATTAACTAATTTATTTCACGGTAATTAAGAGTAAAACTCTAATATTGAGAATTTTGATTTCATATCCGGGATAGAGTTCGGGCTCTGTTCCGGATACTTTTTTACATGTCTGTAAAGGGTTAAAAAGGTTTGCCTATATTGTTGTTCGTTTTTACTGTGATTTAATTCCTGGATTATTTAGGAATCAGGTAACAGCGATCCTCTTTTATTTTATAGTCCATTTGACCTACTACGTTAACTATCACATCCATTACTTCTGATAGTGTTGCTTGGTCTTTAAAACGGAAGCTATATTTGTCTTCTTTCAAATTTTTGAGTTGATACTCGAATGTATATGGATATTTACGTTCAAGCACCGTAATAATCTCTTTTACACTCATTTCTCTGAATACAAGCTCGCCACGTTGCCAAGCTGTAATATCATTCATATCCGGGGTATTCAGACTGTAGCGGCGGGTTTGTTTATGATACGCCAACTGTTCGTTTGGCTTCAGAATCATTTGTGAATTCAAGTCATTATATTCCACGAGCACACTTCCCGAAATCAAGGTTGCCGCTACTATCGGGTTCTCGGGGTATGCAGCTACGTTAAATTCCGTTCCGAGTGCTGTTACCTGAAAATCGTTCGACTTGACGATAAACGGATGCTTCTTGTCCGGCTTCACTTTGAAATTGGCTTCACCGATCAGAAATACACTACGGTCTTTGCCTGTAAATTCCTGCGGATATAAAAGGGTGCTTTGTGAGTTCAGTTGTACTTTGGTTCCGTCGGGCAAGGTGAGGGTCCGCATTTCTGCTGTCGGGATGTATTGCTGCAATAAATTAGGTTCCGTATCTTTTCCTATGGTAGAAAGATAGACGGAAGAAGCAGCTATTATAAAGAATACGGCTGCCACTGCCTGCCAAATATGGATTGGGCGGATTCTCCGTTCTTTTCGTGTGGAAGGAATGCTCGCATTCTTTCTTAATTGTTCGTATGATTGATGCATATTGGGAGCCGTGCCTTGCTTGTATCCTTCTTCCCACAGATTTTGCAATGCTTCGTCTTTCTCGGAAACATGTTCTTCATCTACCAACCATTTGTAAAATTCCTGTTGAGTAGATTCCGGATATGCGTTTCCGGTAAATAATGCCAGTATTTTCTGAAAATAATTCTTCATTTTGAGATATTAATTAGATCTGTTACATTAATATCTCAATTAACTAGGGCGGACTACTTAAAGAAAAGTGCAAAAAAAAGCAAAAAAGATATTTTTTTCATTTCAAGCAGGGTTAGATAGATGTGGTGTTCCACTGTCCGGACTGAAATGTTTAGTTTCTCGGCGATTTCATTGTTGCTCATATTTGCGAAGCGGCTCATCTCAAAAATCTTTCTGCGTTGTTCGGGAAGGCGGTCGAGAGTTAATTTGATGATTAGTTGAATTTCTTTGTAATATATGGCATTGAGAGGATCTTCTTCTTGAGAAAGTTCTTCAACAAGGCTTTTCTCTATCACTTTTTCCTGATAGGCTAATTCTATTTTTTTATGTTTGATAAAATTGAGAGTCGTACTTTTGGTAAGCGTATAAACGTAGGGTTTTAGGTTAGGAACTTTTGTCCATATCTCAGGTTGGGTCCATAATTTCGTGAAAACGTCTTGGGCGATGTCTTCGGCATCTTCTTCGGATTTAAGTAGCATGAAGGCGAAATATTTTACTACGGAATAATATTCAGCGAATATTCCTTCAAATTGTTCTGCTAAAAATATATCGTCTCGGCTTTTGGTCATTGGGTTAACAAATTATTGAAAATCGAATGGCAAATGTAAACAAATAAAATAAAGATACGAAGAAAAAAGGAATTGTTTATAAAAAAAAGACAAATAAAAATAGTGACGCTATCCCTTGCGGATGGCGTCACTATGAGAGTGGGATAGTGACGGTATCACGACGGGATAGCGTCACTATTTTTAAGTATGTTTTTCTACCAGTTTCTTTTCACTGTGCGGTAACCATAACCGATAATTACGAGGAAGCAGATAAAAGGCAGAATGAATGAAGCGTTGGCTGCCGGCAACCAGCCGATTTCTTTCATGTCAATAATGCTTGCCTGCAACGGGGGAAGGATAGAGCCGCCAAGGATAGCCATGATAAGTCCGGCTGCTCCGAATTTGGCATCATCTCCAAGACCTTTCAAGGCAATACCATAAATGGTGGGGAACATTAAAGACATACAAGCGGATACAGCTACCAGGCAATACAATCCGTAGATATTTTGAAGGAAGATAGTGCCTAAAGTGAAAATGCCTCCGAAAATCGCCAGAATCATCAATAATTTTCCTGCATTCAGATAGCGCAGAATGAAGGTGCAGATGAAACGGCTGATACAGAAGATAACCATCGCTATGATGTTGTATTGTTGAGAGAGTACTTCCGCGCTCTTCTCATCCATGCCGAATTCCGGTGACATAAACAGGCGTGTGCCGTATTGGATAATGAAAGTCCAACACATGATTTGCGCGCCTACGTAGAAGAATTGGGCAATCACGCCTTCACGATAGCGTGTCTGGGTGAAAATACGTTTTAATGTCGGGAAGAAATCAATTTTGTGATTCTGGTCTCCGTTCTTCGGCATTTTTACGAATCGTATTATGAGCAGCATTGCCACGATAATCAGTCCAATGATAAGATAAGGGGCAATTAGAACGGCAAGGTCGCTTTCTTTGATAGCCTGAAATTCACTTTCGTTGAGCAGGGCGCGGTCTTCAGTACCCATCGGGTGCAGTTTGGCTTGAATGAATTGCATGGCTACATACATTCCGAGCAGTGAGCCCATCGGGTTGAAAGACTGGGCGAGATTCAAACGTCTGGTAGATGTTTCTTCCGTTCCCATAGAAAGGATGTAGGGATTACAGCTTGTTTCCAGAAATGAGAGTCCGCAAGTCAGGATAAAGTAGGCAATCAGGAACGGATAGTATTCCCCTGTCATTTTTGCAGGGAAGAATAGGAATGCTCCGAAAGCATATAGTCCGAGGCCTAGCAGGACGCCTGCTTTATAAGAGTATTTGCGGATGAACATTGCTGCCGGAAAAGCCATGGCAAAATAGCCACCGTAAAAGGCAACTTGTACCAATGCCCCGTCGGTTGCACTCATCCGGAAGATTTTGGAGAATGCTTTCACCATCGGGTTGGTGATGTCGTTTGCAAATCCCCATAGCGCAAAACAAGAAGTGATGAGAATAAAAGGGACAAGATAATTGATGCCATCTTTCGACAGGATGGACTGTTTGATGTGTTTCATGGTTCTTTCTGGTTATTTGATAGGTATTGTTTTTTTTAGGTATTATATAGATGGAACATTCTTTCCATTGGTTTCCATTTTTCCGCGGAACTCATCCCGGGAGCGGCTTGCTGGAAGATAGACATGTATTCTTCCCATTTCTGTTGGCGGGGAAGTGTGTTCAGGCGTGCCATTGCCGTGTCCCAGTCAAAGTCGACGGGAGTTTCGACAATCATAAACAAGCGCGTGCCAAGAATATAGATTTCCATTTCGAGGATGCCTACTTCCCGGATACCTGCAAGGATTTCAGGCCATGCTTCCGCCTGGCTGTGTCTTTTACGATATTCGGCAATCAATTCCGGTGAATCGCGTAAGTCGAGAGTCTGGCAATATCTTTTGACGGGGACGCTGTAAGATTGGACTTGATAACCGGTTTTGGGTGTTTCCATATGCTTTTATTTTTTAGGGTAATATATTTGTGGTGTAACGCTTCGGCTTACAATCTCCCTTAGTTCCTGTATATCGCTGATTTCTCCCTTAGCCATTGCCTGTGTCAGGATATTACCTATGGCTGTGGCTTCTACCGGACCGGCATAAACAGGGATATTGAGTGCGTCGGCTGTAAGTTGGTTGAGTAATTTGTTTTGTGAACCTCCGCCAATGATGTTGAGTTGGCGAATCGGAGAGGGGAGACAACGGTTGAGCTTTTCTACTGCCTGCTGATATTTGAAAGCTAATGACTGGAGCACACATCTGACTATTTCCGCTTTGCTTTGAGGAATCGTCAGAGAGTGATTCCGGCAATAACTTATAAGGGCAGCCTCCATGTTTTCCGGGTTCATAAATTCCGGGGCGTCAACAGGAATAATCGTATTAATTTCCGTTTCGGCGGCTTGTGGAATGATTGTGTCATAACTCTCTTCCTCTCCGCACGCTTTCCATTCACTCATCAGACGTTGCAGAATCCATAGTCCTGTGATGTTTTGCAGAAAGCGGATGCGTCCTCCTACGCCTCCTTCGTTGGTGAACTCGGCTTGTCGTGCTTCCTCTGTCAGTATAGGTTCATTCACTTCAACGCCCAGTAGCGACCAGGTACCGGAACTCAGGAAGGCGATGGGGGCTTCTGTTGCCGGGACGGCGGCGACGGCGCTGGCTGTGTCGTGAGAACCTACGGCTATCACGTCTACTACGCCTAGTCCGGTTTCCCGCGCAATGTCTTCTTTTAAAGTTCCTCTGATAGTCCCCGGTTGGATAATCTCACCAAACAGATGTTCGGGAAGTTCCAACGCACGAATGGTTTCTTGTGACCAGTTTCGTTGTTTTGCGTCAAGTAGCTCCGAGGTGGAAGCTATACAATATTCATTATTGGCTATTCCGGTCAGGAAATAACTGAAAAGGTCAGGCATGAAGAGAAGCTGGCGGGCAACTTCCAATTGAGGGTCCCGGCTCTGCTTCATACTATACAGTTGGAATAGTGTGTTGATAGCCATGACTTGTATTCCGGTGGCAGTATAATGCTTCCGTTCATCCAGAATTTTGAAAACTTCCGCCGGCATTCCGTCTGTTCTCGCATCCCGGTAACAGATGGGGTTGCCTAAGAGGTTCCCGTTCTTATCAATCAGTCCGAAATCCACGCCCCATGTGTCAATGCCAATTCCTTTGACGGCATATCCCTTTTGTGCGGCTAGTTTCAGTCCGGTTTTCATATCTTCGAACAGGGCAGGGAAGTCCCAATAAATATGATTCCCAAGTTTAACCTGGCGGTTGGAGAAGCGGTAGACCTCTTCCAGTTCCAGCTTTCCACGGAGAAGGAAGCCGGCGATAATCCGACCGCTGCCTCCTCCAAAGTCTGCTGCTAAATATGTGTTTTTAATGGTATCTTTCATGGTAGGGTATGTACGGATACTATTTTGTTTTCTTTCCTAATACATAGATTTCCAAGTCTTCTATTTCTGCCGGTGTCAATACGGAGTAATCACCGCCGGACTGAACAATAATCCGGCATGCCATTTCGAAGAAAGTGGCGCGTTCGTACACTTGGTCGAAGTCCTTTCCGCAGACCACTTGTCCGTGGTTGGTCAACAAGACTGAATTGTGTTCGAGCATGGCGTCTACTACTGCTTTGGCCAGCTCCGGTGAACCGGGGCGATAATAAGGAATCACAGGAATCTCTGAACCTACGTGGCAGGGAATTTCTGCTGTTACATTAAAATTAGTCGGCTTGTTCTTCATGCAGGAGATAGCTGTGGCATACTCCGACTGAAAATGGAGTACTACATTTACATCCGGGCGTTCGCGGAGAATACCCAGGTGGAAAGTGCTTTCCATTGAAGGTTTAACGCCATTAGTCGGTGTTCCGCTGGCGATGTTGCAGATGGAAACTTTTTCTTTGTAAAGGGTAGGTACCCAGGAACCTGTGCCGGAAATCAGTGCTTCATCACCGATTCGCCAGGAAAGGTTGCCGCTACTGCAAAGCATCAGTTTTGCGTCTCCGTAGCGATGTGCTTGTTCTATGAACTGTTCGATATGTTCGTTAGTAATCATAATGGCAAAGATAATTTATTTATAATAATAGTGACTTAAAATTAGTTAGATAAATGGGAAATTAAGAGGCACCACGGATTACACAGATTCACACAGATTAAATAAATATGTATATCGGTACCCTAATTCACTATGGGGTATTCAACGAAAATGAAAATAATCTGTGTGAATCTGTGTAATCTGTGGTGAACTCTTAATTATTTGTAGATAGGGCCGTAAGTGGTACAAGCTCTGTAATCCGCTCCTTCCTTATCCATGCCGAAAGCATTCCATGCAGCCGGACGGAATATCTCGTTTTCTTCTACATTGTGCATGCATACCGGGATGCGGAGCATGGAAGCGAGAGTGATTAAGTCCTGACCGATGTGCCCGTAGCTGATAGCTCCGTGATTAGCTCCCCAGTTATTCATTACTGAATATACATCTTTGAAAGCTGATTTGTCACACAAACGGGGAACGAACCAAGTGGTAGGCCATGTCGGGTCTGTACGCATATTCAGTTTCTGGTGGATTTCAGAGTCTATTTCAACTGTCCATCCTTCTGCGATTTGCAGGACAGGGCCGAGTCCTTTAATCAGGTTCAGACGCATCATAGTGACAGGCATACCCCCTTTTGACAGGAAGTTGGAAGAGAAACCACCGCCACGGAAGTAATCACGGTCTGCCGGATACCAGGTAGTTGCTTTCAGACAGTTTTCTACGTCTGCGTCAGTCAGGTTCCATGGTTCTTTCATTACCGGATTGCCTTCTGCGTCTAGTGACTGGCCGGAACCGTCGAGGGTTGTTGCACCGGAGTTGATAAGATGGATAATACCGTTTGCTGCCAAACCGGTCAATTCTTTACCGGTCACGCGTTTCACGGCTTCGGGGCTCCAATAAGTACGTACGTCGGAGAATATTTGCGCACGGTTGGTCAGCAAGTGTCCGAACAGCATAGCTACACCGTTGCAGGCATCATTCTCGGTAGCTACCACAAATGCTTCGCGGATACCATTCCAGTCGAAAGAAGTATTGAGCAGAGCTTCGGGGTAGTCACCGTTCGGATAGAAGTCTGTCCATTGGCGTTGTCCCTGGAAGCCGGCTGCGATGGCATTGTGTCCCAGAGCTTCTTCTTTGAATCCCATCTCTTTCAGTTTGGGGTTGCCGGTCATCAGGTCGCGCATGATAATTGTCATTTTCACGATAAATTCCCAGTCAGCATCTTTTTGTTCACGGCTTTTGCGCTTTTCGGGACGGTTCTTGAAGTCGTCTCCTTCGTTTACCTTGCAGTTCTTTTCTGTCCATGCCATTGCTTTTGCATATTCTTCATGGTCGTAGATGCCTTCGTCCATGCGGCGGATGATTTCTGTAAGGTCGATGGATTCATTACGCATGCCCAGATATTCCTGGAAGAAATCAGGGTTGACGATTGAACCGGCAATACCCATAGATACGCTACCCATAGACAAGTAAGATTTGCCTCTCATAGTAGCTACTGCCTGTGCGGCGCGTGCAAAGCGAAGAATCTTTTCCGCTACATCTTCGGGAATGGAATTGTCATCCAAATCTTGAACATCATGTCCGTAGATGCCGAATGCGGGAAGACCTTTCTGTGCGTGTCCTGCCAGTACGGCTGCCAAATATACAGCGCCCGGGCGTTCTGTTCCGTTGAATCCCCAAACGGCTTTCGGGTAATGAGGGTTCATGTCCATCGTTTCAGCGCCGTAGCACCAGCAGGAAGTGACGGTGATAGTAGAGCCTACACCTTCTCTTTCGAATTTTTCAGCACAAGCTGCGCTTTCGGCTACACGGCCGATAGTGCTGTCGGCAATAACACATTCTACAGGACTTCCGTCACCGTTTTTCAGGTTGCTGCTGATTAATTCGGCTACTGCTTTAGCCAGGTTCATTGTCTTTTCTTCAAGGCTTTCACGAACGCCGCCTTGGCGACCGTCGATAGTGGGACGAATCCCGATTTTCGGATACTTTTTCATGGTTTCTTTTTAATTATATAGTTAATTAATATCTGTGCTGAACTGTGCTGATTGAATGGCAAAAAAAATTAGAGTGACTTTCGAAGTCTGACTTCAGTAGGCAGGTACTTCTGTATAGGCGTATCATTAAGGACGAAGTTTGCCGCTTCGTTCCCCATCATTTCCCAGTCGATACTCAATGAAGTGATTCCTTCGTCGATAACTTCATAAGAAGGAATATCATTGTATGCCAGCAGACCGAAATCTTTTCCGCATTTCAGTCCTTCCAATCTTCCTTGTTTCACTACCTTTACTACGTCCTGTTGTTTGATGGCAATGTAGGCTGTTTCTTTCCGTACCACCAGGTTTTCGAGATTTTCCTGTATCTCATACGAGAATCCCTGCTCTTCGCAAAAGCGGATGAAATAATCTTTGCTGCTTTGCGGGTGTTTCAGTCCTTTGGAGAACAGGAAAACGATTTGGCGGTATCTGTGCATCCTTTCTTTCAGTGCCAGTAATGCCTGAAAGAATGATTCGTCAAAGTCCTGGCAGATATAGAAGTACTTCTCTTTTTCGAATTTACCGAAGTCGAGTAGTAGCAGCCTGGCAGGATTAATCTTATTTAATGCCGTGCTGAATTTCTCATTATCGAAATTCATCACTATATATTTATTGTACTTTCCTATGGATTCACGGATGATGGTATTGAACAGCCGTTCGTTGTATTGGTGAAATAGCAAGTCTACCTTATAATTGATAGGCAGATGCTTGACGAAACTGTTGTATAATGCTTCTTTAAATGGAGTATATTGGTCGAGGAGCAGTAAAACATTTGTTACCTGACTCGTCACATAGTATCCTTTTCCGGGAGTGGAGTCAATCAGTCCCCGTTCGCGTAAGTCAAGGAAAGCCTTGAATACTGTATCACGCGATACTCCATATTGTGCACTCAACTGATTGATAGAAGGCAAAGAATCTCCTTCAAGAAATTCTTTCTTGGAAATAGCCTGGCTAAGGTTGTCTGCCAACTGCGTGACCTTACTGGACTGCTGCCCGAATGTTGCTTTCTTATCAGTTCGTTTCATGTTAGTTTTATAAGAGATAACTGTGCTGAACTATGCTGATGCAAAGAAAGGCATTTTATTCTGAAAGAGACTAATTAAACACTATGTTTTAGAGCATAAAATGAGATATAAAAAAATCCCCTCCGGCGAACCGGAGAGGATTTATAGCTTTTTCCTGATTTCTTATTCGGAATCTGCCGAAAATTATTCAGCAGCAGCTTCTGTTGCAGGAGCTTCTTCAGCCGGAGCTGCAGCTTCTTCTGCGGGTGCTTCAGCAGCAGCTTTTTCAGCAGCTTCAGCAGCTTTCTTTTCAGCGAGTGCTTTTGCTTTCACTTCGTTGATTTTCTTTTCTGCTTCCAGACGTGCTTTAGCTTCAGCTTTCTTTTCTTCGTCTTGTTTAGCTTTCAAAGCAGCCAGACCTGACTGTTTGTTGTTTTTCCAAGCTTCGAATTTAGCATCTGCTTCTGCTTCTCCGAATGCGCCTTTTGCTACACCGCCCATAAGATGTTTCTTCATGTAAACTCCTTCACGGGAAAGGATGTTACGTACAGTGTCGCTTGGTTGTGCACCTTTCAGTACCCATGCCAATGCAGCGTCGAAATTCAAATCTACTGTAGCAGGATTGGTGTTAGGGTTGTAAGTACCAATCTTCTCAATAAATTTACCATCACGTGGTGCTCTGCTGTCTGCAATTACAATTGAATAGAACGCGTAACTTTTACGTCCGTGTCTCTGCAATCTGATTCTAGTTGCCATTTTAAATAATTGTTTTTAATGATTGATTTGAATTATGCTATTATCTCGTAATAGCGGGCGCAAAGATACGGCTTTTCTTTTGATTGACAAACATTTCGCCCCTTTTTTACGAATATCGTTTCGGATATCGGAACAGAATGGCGAGCAATGCGCAGGCTCCCATCGTAAAAGGATAATAGAGATTGCCGATGATACTGATAGGGGAGATATTGGCAAGTCCCGCTGCAATCAGCATCTGCGCTCCGTATGGGATAATCCCTTGTATCAGGCAGGAGAACGTGTCGAGGATACTGGCGGTTTTTCTCCGGTCGAGATGGAACTTTTGGGCGATATCCCTGGCTATCGGTCCTGTGGTGATGATGGCGATAGTGTTATTGGCGGTACACAGGTTGGCGATACTTACCAGAGCGGCGATGCTCAATTCTGCGCCCCGCTTGCCGTTGACGTGGCGGGTCAGTTTCCGGATAATAAAATCAATGCCGCCATTATAGCGGATGGTTTCCAGCATACCGCCTGCCAACAGGGTAATGATGATGAGTTCTCCCATTCCTGTTATTCCGGTTCCCATAGCTCCGAACCAGTCGAAGACTCCGAAGCTTCCGGTAGCGATGCCGATGATGCCGGTCGTCAATATACCTATAATTAATACGAGCATTACATTCATGCCGGCAACGGCTGTTCCTAATACTATTATATATGGTATAACCTTTATCCATTCGATAGTCTCTATCTGGACGGGTGCGGTGATGGATAATCCTTGGAAGATATAAATACCCAATACGATGACGGCTGCCGGAACCACTATCATGGAGTTTACCCGGAATTTGTCACGCATCACACATTCCTGTGTTTTCGTTGAGGCGATGGTTGTATCTGAAATAAATGACAGGTTATCTCCGAAAAAAGAACCGCCGACCACGACAGCTACCATAAAAGGAAGGGCTATTTCTGTCTTTTCCGCCAGTCCGACAGCAACGGGGGTGAGGGCGACAATAGTGCCTACGCTGGTTCCGATGGACAGGGAGATGAAGCAGGCGGCGATAAATATTCCTGCCAGTAACAGGTTATCGGGAAGAATATGCAGCGTCAGGTTGACGGTCGCGTCGATGGCTCCCATCTGCTTGGCGCTCTGCGCGAAGGCTCCGGCAAGGATGAATATCCATATCATCAGGAGAATATTCTTATTGGCAGCTCCCACGGAGAACTGATAGATACGTTGGTCCAGTTTCAATCCCTTGGTAATGGCGATGGCGTAGCAGGAAGAAACGAGGAAAGCGACCGTGATAGGTACTTTGTAGAAGTCGTTGACAAGGATAGAAGTCAAGAGATAAAGGCATAAGAATACGAACAGCGGACTTAGTGCCCACCAGCTCCCGATACGGTCTTTATGTGTTTTTTCTTCAGTCATAAATCAGCATTATGGTATTTAATATTGTTTCAAAATTGAAATAGCGGTGCAAAAGTAGTGTTATTTAATTGGTTTCGTTATCTTTGTAGTACAGAAAATTAAAGGAAGAAAGGAGATTGTAATGGAAATGATGAATCTAAATTCGGAATTCTTTCGTCAGTTGAGTTATATAGCTGATGATGAAAATTATATGAAAAAGGCTTTAAAGAGCATTAAGAAGTTGGTGGCAGAAAAGGAAAAAGCATCTACATTGGCTAATAAAGAGGAAATTGGCGATGCAGAGATGACAAAGTCTGAAATTCTGGCAGGATTTGATTTGGCTTGTAAGGATATAAAGTTGAGGATGGAGGGACGTTTAGAGGGAAGAGCTGCGGAGGACTTACTGGATGAATTATAAAGTTAAGATTTACCCACAGTTTGAACGGGAAATCAAAAGATTGTCTAAGAAATATCGCTCTATTAAAGAAGATTATGCTAATTTGCTTGAATCTTTAAAAGAAAATCCGATGCAAGGTGCTGATTTAGGAAAAGGTATTCGTAAAGTTCGTATGGCGATTTCTTCGAAAGGAAAAGGTAAAAGTGGTGGTGCCAGAGTTATAACATTGATATTGGTGTTATCTGACGAAAATATGGAAATAGGTTTGCACTTTATTTATGATAAGTCTGAACGTATTAGTATCTCTGATAAAGAGTTACTTGAAATTTTGAAAAAGAACGGTTTCCTTTAGTTGATAGTTTTTAGTAGAAATATAGCATATCATATCCTGTCTCACAATATTAAGTGAGACAGGATTTTTTTACCTTCTTTCATCTTTTCTTTTTCCGTTTCATCCCCTTCTTTTTCCGTCCCGGAAATTTAAAAACGGATGCTTTTCCCCTTTTCTTCTATTTTCGCGCCGTTGATAACATAACTTATTTAGAATAGAATGACAACGACTAAATTCTCAGTATGTATTTTTTGCCTTTGCTTGTTTGCTTCCTGTGGAAAGGGAGAGAAAAAGGCAGATGAACCTGTACGGGTGAAAGTAGCGGAAGCGGAAACCTTGGTTCCTTCATCGGAACGTGAGTTCTCGTTTATCTCAAAACCATTCAAGGAAACAGAACTCTCTTTCAGGGTAGGCGGACCGATTGACCGCTTCGAGGTGTATGCCGGAAATTTCTATCATCGCGGGGATATTATTGCTGAAATAGACTCCCGCGATTTCCGTATTCGCAAAGAGCGTGCGGAAGCTGTCTACAATCAGGTAAAAGCGGAGTTTGAGCGGATAAAAGTGCTGTATGAGAAAGATAATTTGTCGGCAAGCGCCTATGAAAAGGCACGTGCCGATTATACTTCTGCCAAAACAGCTTTTGAGACAGCAACGAATGAACTGAATGATACCCGGCTGGTTGCTCCTTTCGACGGATACGTCGGAGAGGTGTATATCGAGAAGTTCCAGGATGTAAAAGCAACTCAACCTGTCGTTTCTTTTATTGATATCACTCAACTGAAGATAGAGGCGTATATCACGCAAGATATAGCGTTTCGAGCGGAAAAAATAAAAGAAATAGGCGTCCGTTTTGATGTTTGCCCGGATGCCGTATATCCGGCGAAAGTAGTGGAAGTCTCCAAAAGCACTACGCGAAACAATCTTTCTTTTCTGTTGACTGCGTTGCTGCCTAATAAACAAGGAGAATGGCGCGCAGGTATTTCCGGGAAGATGCTGCTTGAACTTCCGTCTTCATCGTCGGCTCCGATAGTGACTGTGCCGCAAATGGCTCTTAGCCACCGCCCCAGTGAGGGTGATTACGTCTGGACGGTAGATGATGCGACAGGAAAAGTTTCAAGGAAAAAAGTGGTGTTGGGCGAACTGCTTCCGGATGGAAAAGTAGAAGTGAAAGGTGGGTTGCAGGCAGGAGAAACGGTGGCTGTCAGCAAATTGCGTTTTCTGTCGGAAGGAACACTGGTAGAAGTCATGAATAAGAAACGGGAAAAGCCGATAACTGCTCAAAAGTAAGTGGAAAAGTATGAAATTCGTTAAATATTTCTTGCAGAAGAGGTCGGTGACTATTCTGCTGTTACTGCTCGTATTGGGGGGCGGACTGCTTTCTTATGTGAAAATGGGAAAGCTGGAAGATGCGCCGTTTACAATCAAACAGGCATTGGTGCTGACTCCTTATCCGGGAGCTTCTCCTTCCGAAGTCCAGTCGCAAGTGACGGACGTACTGGAAGAGTCCATACAGTCATTGGGAGAATTATACTATCTCAAAACGGAAAACCGTGCAGGGCTTTCTAAGATAACGGTTTACGTAAAGAAAGAAATCCGTGCGGACGAGATGCAGCAGCTATGGGACAAACTTCGTCGGAAAGTCAATGACGTGCAGTCGAAACTTCCTGCCGGTGCAGGACCATCGGTAGTGAACGATGATTTTGGCGACGTGTTGGGTGTTTTTTATGGATTGACCGGTGAAGGACATTCTTACCGGGAACTCGAAGACCAGGCAAAACTTATCAAGAATGAGTTGCTAAAAGTGAAAGATGTAGCGAAGATAGAAATTTATGGTGTGCAGTCTCCTACGATTGATGTTGTTCTCAGCCCGTCCGTTATGGCACGGAGCGGCATTACTACAGCGGATATTTCCCGTGCTTTCGATGCGCAGAACCGGGTGGTGGATGCCGGTGGTATTGATGCCGGAGTGAACCGGATACGTATCGAGTCAACTGGGAATTTCTATTCGTTGGACGATATACAGAATCTGACTATCGTGTCTCGTACAGGAGAACATTTCCGGTTGGCGGATATTGCCGAAATAAAGGAAAGCTACCAAATACCGCCCGCCAATAAGATGCGGATTGACGGAAAACCAGCGGTCGGAATTGCCATTTCTACCGTTCCCACCGGAAATGTGGTTGATATGGCGGATGCGGTGAAAAAAGAGATAGGACAATTCTCGGAAACAATGCCCGAAGGCTTTGAGTTGCAGACGATTTACGACCAGGGATATGAGTCGGCCGTGGCAAATCAGGGATTTATCTTAAACCTGGTTGTTTCCGTTGTAACGGTAGTTGCTATTCTGCTTTTCTTCATAGGATTTAAGAACGGCGTCCTGGTTGGCAGCGGATTGGTCTTTTCTATTTTTGCCACGTTGATAGTCATGTTGATACAGGGAATAGCCTTGCAGCGTATGTCACTAGCCGCTATTATCATTGCCATGGGAATGTTGGTGGATAATGCCATTGTGGTTTCCGATTCGGCATTGGTCAATATGCAGCGTGGAATGCGTAAGCGGGTGGCTATTATGAGGGCTTGTTCCTCGACGGCGTTACCGTTACTGGCGGCAACAATCATTGCTATTTTAACTTTTTTGCCTATATATTATTCGCCGCATATCACCGGCGAGTTGTTGTCATCCTTAGTTGTAGTTATCGGCGTTTCGCTGATGTTCAGTTGGGTCTTTGCGCTGACGCAGACTCCTTTCTTTATTCAGGAGTTTGTCCGTCGGCCAAGACCCGACGAATTGAAGGCTGCTCTTTTTGCAGGTAAGTATTATGATAAGTTCCGTTCGGCTCTGGGGTGGGTGATTAATCATCGGTATGCCACCGTAGGATGCATGGTCGTGATGCTGGTATTGGCTGCCTGGAGTTTTAAGTTTATCCCGAAGGTATTTGTGCCCGCATTGGACAAACAATATTTTACGCTGGATATGTGGTTGCCCGAAGGGACACGGATAGAAGAGACGGATAAGATGGCAATGGAGATGGCGGATTTTATTCGCGGGCAAGAGGAGACGGAGATGGTATCTACGTATGCCGGAAGGACACCGCCGCGTTATTATTTGTCTAATGTATCTTTCGGCCCTCAGTCCAATTATGCGCAGATACTGGTAAAATGCAAGACGTCAAAACTTTCCCGTCAGTTGCATGCACGTTTACAGGATTCGATTTCAATCAAGTTCCCGGAACCGCTGATTAAAGTCAATAAGTTCGAATTAAGTCCGTTGACGGAAGCTGTTATTGAAGCCCGCTTCCTGGGGCCGGACCCTGCCGTGCTCGACTCATTGGTCGGGCAGGCGATAGAAGTAATGCGGCGTAATCCGAAAGTTGCGGATGCCCGTAATGAATGGGGCAATATGTCGATGGTCATCCGTCCGGTGTACGACCCGGTGAAAGCCGGAGCACTAGGCATTACCAAGGCTTCTATGATGGAATCGGTGAAGTCTATTAATGACGGATTGCCCGTTGGCATCTACCGGGATGATGAAAAGAAAGTCCCCGTGCTTTTGAAATCAGGCAATGTAGATATAACCGATGTCGGTTCTTTAGGCGATTTTTCTATTTGGAATGGAGAAAGGTCGGCTCCGCTTTCGCAAGTGACGGAACGGATAGAGACGACCTGGGAATTTCCACAGGTTCGAACCTATAACCGCCAACTCTCAATGGCTGCCATGTGCGGTGTGAAACCGGGGCATACGATGGCGGAAGTACATGGGGAAATCCGGCAGGAAATCGAGAATATGCAACTTCCCGAAGGTTATACTTTCTTTTGGGACGCACAGTATAAAGACCAGGGAGAGGCGATGCAGGCTATTGCAAAATACTTCCCGTTGGCATTTCTGGCATTGGTTGTTATTTTGGTCGCTTTGTTCGGCAACTTCCGCGAACCGGTTATTATCATTTGCATCCTGCCCCTCTCACTGATAGGCATTGCTGTCGGCATGTTGCTGACAGGCTTTGATTTCGGTTTCTTCCCGATAGCCGGTTGGCTGGGATTGCTCGGAATGATTATCAAGAATGTAATCGTACTGATTGATGAGATTAACGTCCAGCACCGGAGCGGGATTGACTTGTACACTTCAATCGTTGAGGCTACGGTTTCCCGAACCCGTCCGGTATTGATGGCGGCTACGACAACCATTTTCGGTATGGTCCCTCTGTTGTTTGACGTAGCGTTCGGTGGGATGGCTGCCACCATTATCTTCGGACTGACGTTTGCTACGGGACTGACCCTGTTTGTCACTCCTGCGCTGTATTCTATGTTCTATAAAGTAAAAGGAAAGTAAAAATGAAGAAAAGAATAATTTGTCCGTTGTTTTACTGTTGCGCTTTTCTGGCTTTACCCGCCATGGCGCAGCAAAGCCCCCTGCTGGAGAAATACCGGATGATGGCATTGGATTATAATCATGACCTGAAAGCGGCAGAAAAGAACATTGCTGCCAGTGTGGAAATAGAGAAGTCTGCACGCGCGGATTTGAAACCGAAACTTTCGGGAGCCGCCAATTTCCAGTACACAGGCAATCCGCTGGAATTAACTTTGGATGTCCCTTCCCTAGGATTGTCGAAGACTGTGGAAGGAAAGAATTTGAACTATGGAGCTTCGCTTTCCATCCTGCAACCGGTTTATACAGGCGGACGTGTACTGGAATCTATCCGAATGGCGCAACATCAGCAATCGTTTGCAAGCAACCAGGCGAACATGCTGAATGATGCAGTCTGCTATCAGACGGATATGCAATATTGGAGTGCCGTAGCCCGGCAGGAGATTGTGTCCGTTGCCGAAGACTTCCGTAATTCGATAGCCTCTCTCGTAAAGACAATTAAGGAAAGGGTAGAAGTGGGGCTTGTAGACCCGCAGGATTTATTGATGGCGGAAGTGAAGTTGAATGAAGCGGAATATCAACTGCTCCAGGCACAAAGTAATTTTGAAACAGGCAGGATGGCATTGAACTCTATGATTGGGCTTCAATTGGAAAATACGACAGAACTGGATTCCCAGATACCGTTGGTGGCAATGAACGATTCTCTATGGCTCTCCACCGGAATGACCCGTCCTGAAATCCGGATGGCTTATGACCGTATCCGCATCGCCGAGAGTTCTAAAAAGTTGAATGATTCACAATTCAAACCTCAATTTTATGTAGGAGTAGATGGCAGTTATTCGTCTCCCGGCTATAATTTCAAGAAAGACTTAGACCCTAACTACGCCGTTTACGCCAAAGTATCCGTTCCTATTTTTGAATGGGGAAAACGGAAAAGCGAGAAACGTGCTTCTTCCTTACGCATCGGAATGGCGGAAGATAATCTGAACAAAGTCGTAGACCAGGTAGAACTAGAAGTGGGTGTAGCGCGCAAGGCATTGTCGCAGGCTATCGAGCGTGTACGTTTGAGTGAAAGTTCGTTGGCAAAAGCCGAAGAGAACGAGGCGAAAGCTGTGGAACGTTACAATGAAGGAAAGGTATCTGTGGTAGAAGTTATTGATGCGCAAACCTATCGGCAGACTTCCCAAGTAAACTATGTACAAGCGAAAGCGGCGGCACAAGGACATTACTCGGAATTAATAAAAGCCCTTCATGGCTATGATTATCGCTAAAAAATAGTAATTTTGTATGAAAAGAACCGGTTGCGATATGAATATGAAGTTGAATACCTTATTATATGTAGCGTTATTTTCAGGACTGGGAGTATTCTCTTTTCTGTTATTGATTAATTATGCTACCTTTCCCGATAAGGTTGCCGATGTATTTCATTCTGCCGGCACACTGGCTTTCTTTATACTGGCATTTAATGTATTGGGATATGCGACGATACGATTGAGCACATGGATGGATAATCAATACGCGCTGAACCTGCACCGTCGTTGGAAATTAATATCCGTCTATGTGGTCGTAATGGGAATGTTCTTCTTATTGAACTACGGTTTGCTGATAACAGCCAAACTGCTGGCGGGGGCTGCCCGTCCGTTTATGTTTCCCAATGGCGGATGGCGGATTCTGATAACGGTGTGGCTGGTGGAACTGGTCATTTTGGGATTGTTGTTGGCGAATCGTTCCATGCGGAATGCATTGAAATTGCAACAAGAAGCGGCCGCCCTGCAAGAAGAAAACAATACGGCACGCTATACTGCTTTGCAAAACCAGTTGAATCCCCATTTCTTGTTTAATAGTCTGAATACATTGATTTCTGAAATCCGTTACAACCCGGCCAATGCGGAACTGTTCACCCAGCATCTTTCTGATGTGTATCGCTATACGCTTCAGTGCCAGAATCAACGGCTGACAACCTTACGGGAAGAACTGGATTTTCTGAATTCTTATATTTTCCTGCACCGGGTGCGATTGGGAGATTGTATCCATATTGATAACCGTCTGCCGGAAGTTTGCCTGGACTCTCAGATTCCACCGCTCACTATCCAACTGCTGGCGGAAAATGTGATAAAACACAATGTTATCCATATGGGAAAACCGATGACCATTGAACTTTTCTATCTCGAAAAGGAGAAAGAACTGGTGGTCAGAAACCGGATACAGGCTAAGAAGAGTGCGACCGCTTTCGGTACAGGATTAAAAAATCTGTCTGCCCGCTATAAGTTGCTGTGCAATCGTGATATTGTGATAGAGAATAATTTGCAAGAGTTTACAGTAAAAATACCTTTGCTCCATGAGTAAGATAAAAGCTGCTATAATAGAGGATGAGATTCCCGCTGCCCGTCTGCTTTGTGACACCTTATCGGCTTTGCGTCCCGACTGGGAAGTACAGTTATTGCCGGGGAATATTGAAGAAGCAGTGGAGTGGTTCGCCCGGCATCCCCATCCTGACATTCTTTTTCTGGATATTCAGTTGACGGACGGTAATTCGTTCCTTTTTATAGAACAAGCCCGTCCTGAAAGCATGATTGTGTTTACCACTGCTTATGATGAATACGCTGTGCGCGCTTTTACGGTGAACAGCATCGATTATCTTTTGAAACCGATTCATGAAGAACGGCTCTTGCAGGCTATCCGGCGTTTTGAGGGGCTGAGCAAAAACTATATCCATGATTTCAAAGCTGAAAGCAGGATGATGGAAGTCTTGCAGCAGCTTGCTGTTGCACAGGAATCCTCTTCGTCTACGCATAAAAAGTACCGCACACGTTTTTTGATTTCCAGTGGCGAGAAACTGCTTACCCTGCAAGTCAGTGATATTGCTTATTTTTATTCAGAGAACAAATTGACATTTGCCGTGACGCACAAGAACCGGGAATATCTTATTGATTTGGCTTTGGATAGATTGTGTGAGCAACTGGACCCCGACCGGTTCTTTCGCACGAACCGTCAGACGTTGGTCTGTATTGATGCCATCCAGCGTATCGAATCCTACTTCTTGGGGAAATCTGTCGTCCATGTACTGCCGCCTTTCAAGGATAAAATCATCGTCAGCAAAGATAAAATGGCTTCTTTCAGAATGTGGCTGAATTATTAGACGACTGCTTGCCTTACAGCAGGATAATACGCTTCTGCATGATGTCGGTCAGTTGCGCTTTCAACAAGCGGGCATTGATAGGCTTGGGCATATAACCGTCAAACCCGCTTTCCATCACCCGTTGTTCGTCCGAAGCAAAAGCAAAGGCTGTGATGGCTATAATCGGCACTTTGGCAGAATATTTGCGAATCTCCTTAGTGGCTTCGTATCCATCCATGACAGGCATATTGATGTCCATCAATACGATTTGCGGATTGTGCTCCTTAAACAGATTGACGGCTTCCATTCCGTCCCAGGCATGTATCAGGTGATAATCATATTTTAGAATAGACTCGAACAGTTTATAATTGCTTTCGTTGTCCTCGGCAATCAGAATCACCAGTTTGTCTTTCTCGATACTGATGGCCTGTATTTCCTTTTCCGGTGCTTTTTCTACAATTTCCGCTTGTTGGTAGGGTAATGTAAACCAAAATGTAGAGCCTTTTCCTATCTCTGACTCTACGCCGATTTTACCACCCATATTATCAACAAGAGTACGGCAGATTGAAAGTCCCAGCCCTGTACCTTGCGCAAATGAGTTCAACTTGACAAAGCGTCCGAAGATGCTGTCCTGTTTATCCTGCGGGATACCACAACCGGTATCTGTGACATAAAAATATAATTCGTCATTTTGCCGTTTGTATCCGAAACGGATGCTGCCCTGCTCGGTGAATTTAATGGCATTTGTTATGAGATTGATGATTAGTTGGGATAATCTGTTTTTCTCTATATGCGCGCAACAAGACTCTGCGGGAGCTATAAATTCCAGTTTTACCTTATCTGATTTGAGTTTTAACTGGCAACTGCTTTCCAAATCACTCATCAAATCGTTAATCTTGACATTGGAGTAATTAAAATCAAGTGTGCCTGCTTCTATCTTGGATAAATCCAGAATATCACTGATAAGTTGCAATAATAAAGTGTTATTGCTTTCAATAATGTTCACGTATTCTTGTTTCTCCTCTTCCTCTTCGGTAGAAGCCAATATGCCTGAGAAACCGACAATGGCATTCAGAGGAGTGCGTATCTCATGGCTCATATTTGCCAGGAAGGCAGATTTCAGACGGTTCGATTCTTCTGCACGGTTTTTGGCGTTAACCAGTTCCTGCTCCATTTTCTTCCGTTCGGTAATGACCAGCGAGGAACCCACCAAAGTCAGCGGTTCTCCTTTATCGTCCCGGGTTTCAACTGCGGCTTGGGCTTCTACCCAGTCTATTCTGTGAAGTCCCTTGTGAACGTTCACTATGCGGTATTCTTCTTTTACCTTATTCGAACGGCCTTCTATCAAGTCTTTGTAAGCCTGTTCTACCCGTGTACGGTCTTCTTTGAATATCTTGGAGAAATATTGCCTGTCGGGCACTGCCAGTTGTTCTTCGGATACATCTTTCCCGAATGTACTAAGCTCTATCGGTTTATTGATGTCGCATAAGATAGTGCGGCTTCGCAGGTCCCATTTCCATGGCACAATATTAGCCACTTCGAGGGACATGGAAAGTTTATTGTTGATGGTACTTAGTTTCTGCTGTGCCCTGTGCAACTCTGTACTGTCCAGGCAGAATACGTCGATAATATTGCTGTGCTGTGTTCCTTTGAGTATTACGTCATAGAAAGTATCGATTTTCTTGAAGTAATAAGGAAAAGTGATTGCCTTGTTTTCGTCGAGTGCTTTCTTTATGAAATACAAAAATTCCGGCATTGATTCCGGGAAAATCTCGCTTGCTTTCTTGCCGATTATTTCTTCTTTGCGAAGGAAGTTCTTTTCGAAATGAGCATTTACTTTCCGATAAATCAGTTCGACAGGCATGCCTTTTTCATCCGTAATCAGTTCTTCCTGCATATAGAGGATAGGCATATTGTTTACCAGATTTTTATAATTAGCCATGGCGTCTATTTCTTTTTGTTGCATTTTCTTTATGATATTCAGGCTATGGATACGATAGAAGAAAAACAAGGCAAGTATAAAGATGAAAGATAAAGAGCCTATGATGAAATATTGGTTTTGTTCCCAAAATGAAAGTGGTTTATGCAGAAAACGGGTGTTTGGAGGACACATGGACGGGGAGAATCCTTTGCGGAGTAATGCTGTATAATTGATGATGGGACCGCCGTCTGACGGTATGTAGAAAGGGAGTTCCCTCGCTTGTTTGCCCTGGAGAATGGCTGAGATGGCATCGACTAATTTTTGGTTGAATTTCTTTTGGTTGTAGGTATAGCCACCTATCATTCCCCCGTTTTCCTCAGTAATATCTGTCATGTTCAGAGTGAATAGAGGGGCGGTTGTTGTCACGATAAGTTTGTGATCGTTAGATACCAATGATGTATTGCTGGCAACTGTCGTTTTATAAAACCAGGATGCGAATAATACGCCTGTCGTTTTGTTGTCGATACGATATAGTGAGTCCAACAATTGATTGGTCGTCATTTTTTTCGGTGTTATAAACTGGTACTCTATATGAGGATGAGATGTTTTTAATTCGTCTTGAATATCTAAATTATTGCTTAAATTAATTTCCCGTTCGTCGCCGATAAATATAAATTTCTTGATATGGGGATTTATATGGTTGATTAGCTGTACATTCTCGCGAAGATAGAGGTTAGAATACAGGAAGACCATATTATATGGATCGGCGAACTGAGACACCGGAACACGGTCGGCGGCGGCTGTCGCTCTTTTTTGGAAATAACCTTCTTGTGGCCCTTGGAAGGCTTCTTCCGAACAAAGAACAATAGGTATGTCTCCCCAGTATTTTCTGTATTCATCTCTCAGTGTAAATGCAGGACTCCCCAATAATACCAATAATCGGGGACGTGGCTGTGAGTATTTTTGAGAAATCATGCTTTTGAATTCTTCCAAAATGGAGTCGTTATCTATCATCAGCGTGTTCATATGCTCTGCATACATCGCCAATTGAGAGTCTTTCTGAACATATTCTGATATGGTAGAAATCATGCGGCTGCTCCACGGTGTAGATTCTGCGTATGAATTAATACATAAAATGTAATTAGAAATATCTATGTCGTTTCTTTGGGCTAGAAGGGATGGTGCAGACAAGAAACATAAAAAAAAGAGCCATAGGCATTTTTTTATATCCATAAAAGTATTTGTTTGTGGTATCTTTATTTATAGTTTTTATTTTAGCAGGACAAATGTAGTGAAAAAACGGATTGGAAACCTGTTTCTATGATTTAATTTTCGGGAATGTCTGTTTTATCGGATGCTTTAACTCTTTTTTATGCTAAACTCGCCTTTCTGCGAGTAATAGCATATCCTTTTATCAGGCTGTATAGGGATGGGTAAACCAAAAGCGGCTGCCGGTGCCTAATTCGGATTTGACACCGATAGTACCGCCAAGATATTCGACGATACTTCTGCAAATGGACAGTCCCAAGCCTGTACCTTTTGAAAAAGAATTGAGCTTGACGAAACGGTCGAATACCTTGTCCACTTTTTCGGGAGCAATGCCCATACCTGTGTCTGTGACGGAAAATTCAATTTCGTTCGCACCTTCTTTCAGATGATATTCAAGAATAATCTGTCCTGTCTCCGTAAATTTGAGGGCATTGTTTATGAAATTCGTAATAACCTGCATCAGGCGCTTCTTGTCCGTATAAATATAATATTCGGGCAGGTCGGGAGTCAACAGGACAGGTACGGGCTTATCCTCTTTTATGTCATAATTGCGCATTATATCCTCACAGAAACTCTTGATGTCCAAATGATCCATCGTGAAATCGAGTGTGCCTGCCTCTATCTTTGACAAGTCGAGAATGTCGGATATCAGTTGCAAGAGTAAATCCGTATTCTCCTGCATGATATTCACGTACTCCTGCCGTTCTTCTTTATCGTCCGATTCGACCAAAAGGCTGGCGAAGCCGACAATCGCGTTTAATGGAGTGCGGATTTCGTGGCTCATATTGGCTAGGAAAGCTGATTTTAACCTGTCCAGATTCTCAGCTTTCTCTTTGGCTATTCTCAGTTCTTCTTCTATCGTTTTTTGGTGGTCGATATCGACGCTGGTGATGACATGTGCCATCTGGCCGTCTATCCAGGCAAATGCTGCACTGAATACACGAAACCAGCATTTGTCAAACGGACGTTGATAATCCCAGGAGTAAACTTTGGTAGGCAGTCCGTTCTCATCTATCAAATGCTTTTTAGGGCAGAACTCACATTCCCCCTTTTTGTCGGTGTAGAGTGCTTCCCAGCATTTCTTCCCTTCGAAATGCTGGACACCGCCATATGGGGCAGCCATAGATTCGTTGGCATATAACATGTCGTGAGAATCGAAAGAATTGACATAAATGTCAACTCCCATATTGTTCATGATACTGCCTAAAGTTTTGCTGGCACGTACTTCTCTTTCTTTATATTCGCGGACAGCAATTTCTTTAGACAGGGAATCTAATATAAGATGAATCATTTGCAACTCCTCATCTGTGAACGGGTTTGTCTGATTTCTGTCAGCAAATCCAACAAATCCGATGATTTTTCCTTCTGAGTCTTTAAACTGACGGACTAATAATGACTGCGCATTATAAAAATCCATTATGGCAATATCATCATGGGATGTGTCTTTATTTCTATTACTATAAAAAGGAGTATTCCTATTCTTTGTATGGGCAATATGCTGTTTTGTCATCTCGTTTATTTCAAAACGAGGTCTTAGGATATTGTTCTCATTCCCAATCGTTTCCTTCAAATAGAAATAACGGAATCCGTCTGTCTGATACACGAATCCTCTTTTGAAGCCATAGTAATTACAAATGTCTGTCAGAGATTCAGTGACTTTCTTCTCAATGGATTCACAGCCGTTCAACCTTTCTAAAAAATGAAGTAAAAATGCATTAAAACCCTCTTTCTCTTTAATCATATATTTTTTTTAACACCTTTAGTTTGTAATACCCCTAGACGAAATCCCACTTTCTGCAATAAAACTTTAAGCTGCTAATATACAAACTTTTAGACTGATAGATTTTTTATTTTGGAATTTTATGATGTCTCGTTTTTCCTTATTTTAGCACGAAAAGAGAAGTGGAAACCGAAGATAAGATGGGAAAGGAAGATATATTTCAAGTATTTGTATGGCTCCTTGATATTCTTGTTTGTTGAATATTATTTGTGTTCGTGTTGTAATGTTCGCTTCCTAAGCCTGAACTTTTAAGTGATTGAATATTAGTGAGATATACCCATTGATTTTCCTTTAAAACCAACGGGTCGTTTCTTTTAAAGCAACGACCCGTTGCACACCGAGGAAGGCATCGTCCCTTTTAAAGGAACGTATCATCCCATAGACAGAGGTTGTGAAATCCTTATTTATGTATCTATTTTTCTATATTTTTTTACTTTATTCTGCCTTACTTTAATGCTTCGACAACTTGCGGCAGCATTGTCCAAATCGTATTTTCATCTTGTGCGGTAAAAAAGTTACCGTCTATCTCTGATTTTTTATCGGTAGCCGTTCCGTTTTGGATGGCCGGTTTAGCTAACGGGTGAACTGCCACTTTTTTACCTTTCGTTATACCTGTAAAGTCGAACATCATTGCTCCGGCGCAATGCCCGATCATTATTTTTCCCTTATCTCCGAAGGCTTTGATAACTTCCATCAAATCTATATTATAAGGTTTGTCCGCATTCTGCTGAAATACAGGTACGGCGTCTCCACAAGAGAAAACGAGTGCGTCAAATTCATCTTCGTGCCCTTTCAGACTGGCAATCACATCATCTGCTGTCAGACTGATTCCTGAATTTGTTTTAATCTCCTTCGTATCCGATACGGCAAATACTTTATATGAAATGCCATTTTCGAAAAATGCTTCCAAGTATTGGAATAATCCACAACCATTTACCGGATTTACTGCTAAAACTGCTACTTTCTTTGCCATAATCATAATTATTAAAATGAAACAATAGTTATTTTTAGTAAGTTTATTACTTTTGTGATGCAAATGTATCTTCCTTTGTGGAGAAAAGCAAGAACGCACCTCTGAATAAGGAAGTTACATGGAAGTAACTATTGCTGTAAGTCAACTAAATACAAAACGTTAAAAGATGAAAAACTTTCACCCGACAGGAAATTGCCCCGTAAGAGATGTACTTAGCCGCTTGGGAGACAAGTGGTCGATGCTGGTGCTTATTACTTTGAACGCAAACGGAACTATGCGTTTCAGTGATATTCATAAAACGATAGAAGATGTTTCTCAGAGAATGTTGACGGTAACTCTCCGTACGCTTGAATCCGACGGATTGGTGGAACGGAAAGTATATGCGGAAGTACCACCTCGTGTGGAATATAACTTGACGGAAACAGGTGGAACTCTGATTCCTCATATTGAAGGACTGGTAGGGTGGGCGCTGGAGAATATGAATACTATTTTAGAACACCGGCAAATACATGTATAGTATTTATTTCAAATATCAGGATAAGTTTCGTTAAAGTAGACTATGGTATTTTAGTTTTTTATATCTTTATGGCAAACTAGATAATATGGAGATAAAAAAAGTAATTTCAGATAAGAAAGAATTCCTCGAACTGTTACTCTTGGCTGACGAACAAGAGGATATGATAGACCGGTATTTGGAACGTGGCGATATGTTCGTTCTGTATGACAATGGATTGAAAGCTGCCTGTGTGGTAACTCGTGAAGGGGAAGGCATTTATGAAATCAAGAATATTGCTACTGTTCCTTTTTTTCAACGTCAGGGATACGGGAAACGTTTAATTGAATTTCTATTCGAGTATTATCAGGACAAGTGTACTGAAATGTTGGTGGGAACGGGAGATGCGCTTTCTACCATATCTTTCTACGAATATTGCGGTTTCACAATTTCCCATCGTATAGAGAATTTCTTTACTGATAACTACGACCATCCGATGTATGAAGAAGGTAAGCAACTGGTGGATATGGTCTATTTGAAGAAAATATTTTGAGGTACGTCTTGCAATGGAAGTAGATATAAATCATTTGGTGAAGGAATATGGAAATATGATTTCTACGATTGCCCACCGGATGATTCAGAATAAGGAAATCGCCCGGGAAGCAGCTCAGGAAGTGTGGTTTGAACTTTGTAAAAGTTTCAACGGCTTTAAAGGTGATTCGGAACTTTCTACATGGATATATACTATTGCCCGTCGTACTGTCGGCAGGTATGCGGAATGTGAGAGACAGGTGAAAATGTTGGAAGTAGAATATTTCCGTTCATTGCCTGAAATCGAATATTCCGGTGCGGAAGAAGCGAAACTGGAGTGGATAAAAGAAAGGTGTGACTGGTGTATCACTGCCTTGAACCATTGTCTGAATAATGATGCCCGTCTAATATTCATCTTTAGAGAGAATGTCGGGCTGCCTTATCGGCAGATTAGCGAAATAATGGAATTGAAAGAAAGTAATGTACGGCAAATCTATAATCGTTCTATTCAGAAAATATCAGCTTTTATGAATGATACTTGTCCGTTGTATAATCCCAATGGCACTTGCAAATGCCGTATCTGTAAACCTGTGTATTCTATTGATATGGATAAGGAATATGCTATGGTGCAACGAATGATGAGGCTTGCCGATTTATATGGGAAGTTCGAAAAGGAACTTCCGAGAAAAAATTATTGGGAGAAATTCCTGCAGTAAGTTGTCACAAACTTCTTTGGCTTTTCCACTAACTATATGTGTAATTTAAAAACATATAGTTATGAGTAAAATTGATTTTTTGAAAGAGCAGATTATAGAAGCTCGCGCATTTGTGAATCGTTTGATGTCTGAATTGCCGGAAGATTTATGGTATGTTGTTCCCGACGGTACAGATTCTAATTTTATCTGGCAGGCAGGACATCTGCTTGTTTCACAGAATTTCCATACAATGACGGCCGTTACCGGAGTGAATGAGAGGGTAGGGCGATTGATGCCTATTAAAGAATATAACAAGATATTTAATGGTATGGGAACTTTGCATCGTTCTATAACAAAGGACTTAATTCCTGTTACTAAGTTGAGGGAACAGTTGGATAACGTTCATCAAATCTGTATCGAAAATTTGGAGTTGATGAATGATGAGGCTTTAGCAGAACCTTTAGCGCCTCTTCCGTTTAAGCATCCTGTTGCGGAGACTAAATATGAAGCATTATCATGGAGCTTTAAACATGAAATGTGGCATAGCGCGGAAATGGAAGCTATTAAGAGGGACTTGGGGTATCCGATAGTTTGGATGAAATAATGAATGGTGTTTGTTTATATTACTGTATAGGTGAATCGGTTTGTTTATGCCTTTTGGGTCTAAATAAACTGGTTCTCTATTTTTACAATTGAATACTTCGCACTTAATAAACCTGATTTCTGTTTATAATAAACTTTTGGATAGTTTATTATAAATGGTATCCAAGTTTATTAAAAACTATTTTTTGCGTTTTTCGGGAATAGATTAAATTGTTTAAGTAAAAATATAAACAAAATAAGGCAATAATCGTTAGACTATTGCCCTATACCATATTTGTTCTGATACTAAAAGATATCAGTTTAAATGTTGTTTATGTATCTATTTTTCTTATATTACTCATGCTGTTTATCACTTTTCTTTCTTCAAAGATACAAAATAAAAAGTCGTTTGTCAAGTGTTTCAGAAGAAAAGCGGGTTGTTTATGCGATAGCGTTGATTTTGTTTATAAATCATATACGGTTACAGCAATTCCCTTGGCTATGAGTTCTTCTTTAATGATTTCTTCGATAAGTTCCCACTTGCCACCAGCCAGTCCGCAACCGATGCGCGGCATATGTACACTTGCTTCATGTTTCGTTGCAAATAGGGCAACTTCTTTCAAACATTGCCGGACTGCTTCATAGCGGATAGGGGGAAGCCCTTTACTGTCTTTGTAAATACCCTGCTGTCCTATCATATTAGCAACATATATATCATCTGCTACCTTAACAAACTGCACGGCTCCCAAAGAGAAACCTTCTTGTGACCTGTACCATTGGCGATAGGCTTCTTCCGCAATTTTCCATTTTTTAGAAAGTGCTAATACAAATCCTTTTCCCCAACCGCCAATATCATTACAGATGTGAGTGATAACTTTATTATTTGGAGCAATAGGAGATGTGGCATCTCCTTTTATATACATTATATCCATAGTTCTATTTTAAAAAGCGGGTTATTCATTAAACCAATCTATTTTCTTTGAGAAATACATCACCATTGCCAGGATAATAAATAATCCCAAGCTGCCTGCCAACAGAGCAAAAGTTTCTAACTGGATAAGGACAAATATATAAAGATAGAGCACTCCCAATAACCCGGACATGATTAATGACGGTTTCTTTCTCTTGGTGATGCCGAACATATATCCGCCTACTAGTATAATCGTCAGTGCGGCAGATAACAGATAGGCAGGGTTGAAGCCGATGTGTTCGGAGAAGGAGAGGAGCAAACTATAAAATAGACAAAGTGCCAATCCCACTAACAAATACTGTAAAGCATGAATACGGGTTTTATTCATAATTTCAGTGAAGAAGATAACTCCGAATGTCAACAGGATAATCAGGATAGCATACTTTGCGGAACGCATGGATTGCTGATACTGCTCTACCGGAATCTTGAAATTGACGCCGAAACTGGAATTATCTACATCTTTGATATTGGAATTGGTATAGTCAATCATTACTTGTGAATAGTTTCGGTTCAAGTTCAGGACTTGCCATTGTGCCGAAAATTCTTTTTCGGTAATATCCCGGTTATTGGGTAAATAGCTTCCTGTAAAGCTCGGTGTGTTCCAATTGGCTTTCAAGTCGACGCGAGTTGTTTTACCCAATGGGATGAAGTTGATGGATTGCGAGCCTTTCAGTTTGATTTTTACTTCGTAAGGCAGTTTCTTGTTGTTTTTCAGTTCCGATAAATCCGCAATGGCGTGTACACCTGTATTATCAATCCCTCTGTTATCCATCCCCGGCTCAAATACATAGACGGAATCTCCGAGGGTGATACTAATCTGTTCGCTGATACCACGCATATCGGTCAGATTCAGGCAAATAGCAGCTCTGTCGAATTGCAGTTGCCCCATATCTATTCTGCTCTTTATCAGTTCTTCCGAGCTGAAAGAACCTTTCAGAGTCAGTTCCGATTGGTACACATTGACCTCGTAGAGGCTTCTTTTCAGGATTTCGGTCTTAAGTTGCCCGTTAATCAAAAGCTCGTCGGGGAAAAGTATCAGGTCTTTGATTGACACCTTCTTTTCTCCGTTGTTCTCTATTACCACCGGGTATTGAATATTCAGATAAGGGCCGGTGACCGTCTGTGCGAGACTCCATTTCTCGCTTACCTCATTGATTGCTTCTTCCTGCGTGCGTCCCCGTTCGGAAATAAGATTTTCAATCATGAACATAGGAATCATCAGAAGAAGGATTAATCCCCCGATAATGACAACCTTGATTGTTTTAGAGAAACGGTGTAGGCATCCCATAGGTTGCTGTGCCTGTTGCTCGTTTGAATTTTCATTGAAACCGTCCATAAGCTGATAGTGTTTAGATGAATGAATTATTTTGATTTTAAAAATTGCTCCAGAGCTTCAATATGAGATTTGAAAGCTTCCCTGCCTTGCGAAGTCGCTTGAAAGGCAGTTCGCGGCTTTCGTCCGACAAAACTTTTGTTGCATACGATATATCCTAGTTCTTCCAGGGCACGGGTATGACTGGCAAGGTTGCCGTCGGTCAATGCGAGCTGCTCTTTCAGAAAATTGAAATCAGCTTCCTCATTAACCATCAGAACAGCCATGATACCCAGTCGTACCTTGCTTTCGAATGCTTTATTAATATATTGGAATGATTCTATCATTTATGATTTCTTTCTTTCGTAATGTAAATAGAACAATATGCCATAGAGGATATGGAAACCGCCGAAACCTATCGTCCAGAACAGAAGTGAATGACCCGCCCAGAAACAATCGACAGCGCCCAGGCAGATGAAAGCATATCCCAGCCATGCCACGCTGGAATAGGTAAACTTGGATGCATTGACCAACGCCAGTCCGTAGAATAGAAGCATGACAGATGCCAGAATATCATAATACTCGTGCATCAGGATAGAAATACATACAATACCGCCTGCCAGCATCGGAAGCGAAAAATTCCATAATGCCCGATAGGTGAGCCGGCTGAAAAACTTCTGTCCTGTCTTCTTGGATTTGCAGTAGGACAGGATGCCGGCAGTAACGGCTGCGGCTGCCAGTACCGACAGGGCTATTATAGCCATTAATTCCAGGGCGACGATTAAATACGTGTCTGGTGTAATAACTTGTGTCGCGATGTACGCGCCAGCCAATGCGTAAATACCTGCCAGGATGGCAGCGATCCCACTAACAGAGATAAACTTTGAGGACTTTTCCATCAACTCTTTTATCTCATTTACCGATTCTAATGCTTTATCTTTATTCATATAAAAAGTACTTTGTAGCGCAAAGTAAAATAAAACATTTAAGATGAACAAGATTTTATCTGATTATTTCAATAAATAGGTTCAAAAAAGAAGTTGGATAGATGAAATTAGTCAAATGTTTGACTAATTCGACGGGAATACGTACCTTTGCCTCCGAAAAGGTAAAAACGATTATTAGAAGGTAAAAACAATAATAAGAATGAGAGAAGGAGCGGAGTTCAGAGAACTCATGTTACAGGTTGTCCGCACACGTATGGCTTTTCGCCGGTCTATGCAACGGACATTAAAGAAGAATAATGCAGGTATTACATTCGAAATGCTTCAAGTATTGAGCAGTTTATGGCACGAACAAGGCATCAGCCAGCAGATATTGGCGGAGCGTATAGCGAAGGATAAAGCATGCCTGACTAACTTGATGAACAACCTGGAAAAGAAAGGATACGTCTGCCGGAAAGAAGACCCGAACGACCGCCGTAATAAACTGGTGTTTCTGACTCCGGCGGGTGAAGAGTTTAAAGAACAGATTCGTCCGGTTTTAGATCAGGTTTATGTATATGCAGAACACATTATCGGTATTGAAAGTATTGAAACCATGTTGTCTGAATTAAACAGTGTTTATGATGTCCTTGAAAAAATATAAACTATATCCGGTCATTTTATTCAGCCTGTTTTCTTTTCCCCAATTGATAGACGCACAAACAGACTCTTTATTTCTTACCGTCGATCAGCTCTTTGAACGGGGCGTACAATATAGCCTGCAACTTCAGGCGGATGCAATGAAAGAATCTATGGCGCAGGAACGGATACGGACTGCAAGAACTGCACGACTGCCGGAATTACAGATTGGACTGAAAGGCGGATTCGTCGGGCAACCCGTTGTTTGGGAACGGGGACTGTCTGCACCTCTCTACCCGGACGCGCCGGACTGGTCACAAAATTATGCGATTGATTTGGCGCAACCTCTCTATCAGGGCGGTAAAATCCGAACTGCTATCCATAAGGCGGATATTGAAAAACAAGTCGCCGAATTGCAGACTTTGACCGACCGGGCGGAGATTAAACTGAAACTGCTGAATCAGTATATGAATCTCTTCAGCCTCTTTAAGCAGCATGAGATACTGATGCGAAACATTGAAGAATCGGAACTTCGGTTGCACGATATACGGCGCATGAAAAAGGAAGGGCTGATTACCAATAATGATGTCTTGCGAAGTGAAATGCAGTTGACTAACGACCGCTTGTCTTTGCAGGAAACGGAAAACAGCATTGTGCTTGTGTCGCAGCAACTCGATATTCTGTTGGGGCAGGACGAGAATGTATTATTGCGGCCGGATACTGCCTTGCTTTATCAAGCAGTTGCCTTGCAATCTTATGATGACTATATCGTTCAGGCTTATGCGAATGACCCGGCGATGAAATTGCTTCGTGCACAAACGGAACTGGCAAGGAATGGAATCCGTTCAACCAAGTCTTTCTCATTACCCAGCGTATCGTTATATGCATCGAATACATTGGCACGTCCTGTTTCGCGTACCTTGGCGGATATGTACAATAATAACTGGAATGTGGGCGTATCGGTTTCTTATCCTTTATCCTCATTGTATAAGAACAATCATAAAATAAAAGAGAGCAAAATGATGATGTCTTTGCGGAAGAACGAGGAAGAACAGAAAATGCAGGGAATACGCATGGAAGTACGTTCCGCATTTTTACGGCATCGGGAAGCCATGCAGAGGGTAGAGGCTTTGAAACTATCCGTCCGGCAAGCAGAAGAAAATTACCGTATCATGCAGAACCGTTATCTGAATCAATTGGCTATCCTGACTGACTTGCTCGACGCAAATTCCGTCCGTCTGAATGTCGAGTTGCAGTTGGTTACTGCGCGCACCCGTGTGATTTATACTTATTATCAACTTCAGAAGGCTTGTGGTCGTCTTTAATATACAAAACAGATATGATAAATCAATTGAAAGAAAAACAGAAGAAACTGAAAAAGCTCAGAACCCGCAATATTATTTTAAATTTGGTATGTATCTGTCTGGCAGGTTCCGGTCTTTGGTGGACTGCCACTTACTTTTGGCGTTATGTAAATTATGAAGTGACGAATGACGCTTTTGTAGACCAATATGTAGCGCCTTTGAATGTACGGGCTTCGGGCTATATAAAGGAAGTGCGTTTTAAAGAGCACCAATATGTACGCCAAGGCGATACTTTGCTGGTGCTTGATAACCGTGAATATCAAATCAAGGTGAAGGAAGCGGAAGCGGCTTTGCTAGATGCGCATGGCTCACAAGAGGTGCTTCATTCGGGTATTGAGACTTCCCATACGAATATTGCCGTGCAGGATGCCAACATTGCCGAAGCAAAAGCGAAACTCTGGCAACTGGAGCAGGATTATCATCGCTTTGAACGTTTGTTGAAAGAAGAATCCGTCCCGGAGCAACAGTTTGAGCAAACTAAAGCTGCCTATGAAGCGGCAAAGGCACGCTATCAGGCATTGGTTGCTCAGAAACAGTCGGTACTCTCGCAATATACGGAAACAAGTAAAAAAACAACGAGTGCGGAAGCCGCCATTTTGCGCAAGGAAGCAGACCTCGACCTGGCTAAACTGAATTTGTCTTATACGGTTCTTACAGCTCCCTATGACGGATACATGGGCAGGCGGACTTTGGAACCCGGTCAGTATGTACAAACCGGACAGACCATTTCTTATCTGGTACGCAACAAAGACAAATGGATTACCGCCAATTATAAAGAAACGCAGATTGCCAATATCTATATCGGTCAACAAGTGCGTATAAAAGTGGATGCAGTGCCCGGAAAGATTTTCCACGGAGAAGTCACTGCTATCTCCGAAGCGACGGGTTCTAAATATTCATTAGTTCCTACGGATAACTCCGCCGGAAATTTTGTAAAGGTACAACAGCGGATACCGGTACGGATTGAACTGGAAGATGTCTCTTCGGAAGAGATGGCACAGTTGAGAGCCGGCATGATGGTAGAAACAGAAGCTCTGCGCAAATGATAACGATGAAGGAGTTGGAAGCACCTGTCCGCCAATGGGTGCCCGATTGGCTCGGACTTGTCAGTATCTTCGTCGTGATTCTCCCTGTCACTATGCTCAATGGTTCCTATACGGGTAGTATGCTCGAAGTTTCGAATACGCTCGGTACGAATTCGGAAGACATAACGATGGGATATTATGCCGCTTCGGCAGGTATGGCTATCGCGTATCCCATTATCCCTAAAGTCCTGGCTGCCTTTTCCGTGAAATCGCTGTTGCTGATTGACTTGATACTGCAATTCTTCCTTAGTTGGGTTTGCGCCCGTACGCAGAATGCTGATATTCTGATTGTTTGCAGTTTTGCCGTCGGTTTCCTGAAAGGTTTTCTTATGCTGTGGTTTATCCGTTATGCCCAAAAGATTTTCAGCCGGAAGAATGTGCGTAGCGAGTTCTATTCCTATTTCTATCCGTTGGTTTACGGTGGGGGACAGGCTTCGATGTTAGTAACCGCCCTACTGGCATATCATTATAATTGGAAATATATGTATTACTTTATGATGATACTGATTTTGATAGCTATCTTGTTTGTTATCATCTGTTTCCGTCATAACCGTCCTATAAAAGCCGTTGCCTTGTCCGACTTGCATATTCGTGAAATGTTTGTTATCTCGACCGGACTGTTGATGTTGATGTACGTTATCAATTATGGAAAAGTGCTCGACTGGATGGCGTCCGGCAAGCTCTGCGCATATATCATCATAGCCCCTATGTTGATTGCCTTGTTTATCTGGTATCAGAGCCATTCGGAGAAACCTTATGTAAGTCTTGCGCCCTTATTTCAGGCTAAAGCGATTGTCGGCTATCTCTATATGATGCTTGTCATGTTTTTCAGTACATCAACCACATTATTGACCAACTATCTGACTATGATTCTGAAAGTGGACACTACGCATACCTATTCCCTTTATATCTATCTGCTTCCCGGATATATAGTCGGTGCCTTTATCTGCTTCTGGTGGTTTCGCTGGCAGCGTTGGCGTTTCCGTTTTCTGATAGCGGGGGGAATGAGTTGCTTTGTGATTTTCTTCGGTATCCTGTATTTCGGCATCTCTCCGAATAGCACCTATGAGATGTTATACCTGCCCATATTCTTCCGTGGCTTGGGAATGTTGACTTTGATTATAGCTTTCGCCTTGTTTGCCGTGGAAGATTTGAATCCGAAATTCTTATTGTCGAATGCTTTCTTTCTGATTATTTTCCGTTCCGTACTGACGCCTATTATGGCTACTTCGTTTTATAGCAATGTACTGTACCGGCTGGAACAAAAATATATGTATTCTTTGTCGGAGACTGTAACGACTACCGACCCGTTGGCAGCGTCACGGTATAGCCAGTCTTTGAACAATGCGCTGGCACAGGGGCACGGGCATGCCGAGGCGGCACAACTGGCTACTAATTCTTTATATACCACCTTGCAGCAGCAAAGTCTATTGCTTGCACTGAAAGAAATACTGGGCTATCTGCTGGTTGTATCAATTGTTATTGCTGTTGTTTCCCGTTTTATTCCGTTTCATAAGACACTTCGTGTCACATTTAAAAGAACGGGTGACGATATGGTTTAATATAAAAAAAAGTTGCTATCCCGTTCAATTTGTCATTGAGTGAGGGATAGCAACTCGTATTATAATTCTAACAATCTATTCTTTTTATCAGAATACGGAATAAGAAGCGATTTATAAAGTTACGCCTGTCTTGAAGATAGCAATTTCGCGATACCCTTTCTTTTCGTTATTAACGAACTCGCCGCTTGCCACTTTGATAACGTAATCAATGAAACGTTCGCAAGTCTTCTCCATCGGTTCGTTTTCTACGATGACACCTGCATTGAAGTCAATCCATCCCGGTTTGTTTTTAGCCAAAGTCGAGTTGGTGGAAATCTTCATTGTAGGGACAAACGTACCGAATGGCGTTCCACGTCCGGTTGTGAAAAGTACCATATGGCATCCGCTTGCCGCAAGAGTGGTAGCTGCCACCAGGTCATTGCCCGGAGCAGAAAGCAGGTTAAGTCCTTTCTTCTGTAAACGTTCACCGTAAGGCATCACGCCGGATACATAGCTCTTTCCACATTTCTGCGTACATCCCAACGCTTTTTCTTCCAATGTAGAGATACCGCCGGCTTTGTTTCCCGGAGACGGGTTTTCACCGACAGGCTCTCCATGCGACAGGAAATATTCTTTGAAATCATTAATCAGATGTACAGTCTGCTCAAACAAATCTTTGTTTTCGCAACGATTCATCAAGATAGTCTCTGCACCGAACATCTCCGGCACTTCGGTCAATACGCTTGTACCGCCTTGCGCAATCAGGAAATCGGAGAACATACCCAGCAACGGATTTGCCGTAATACCTGAGAAACCATCGGAACCGCCGCATTTCAGACCTACACGGAGCTCGGACAAAGGAACATCGGTACGTTCGTCTTTGGATGCTTTCGCATACAAATCGCGCAGGATTTCCATTCCTTCCTCGTATTCGTCGCCCACTTTCTGAGTGA